>NZ_JBFTPS010000021.1:0-107599 GCF_056398605.1 Variovorax sp. 01T432 | reverse complement strand
CGCGCGAAGACGCAGTCCACAGCCGCATGCAAGCCCGCCATCAGCTCAAGGGCTTCCTGCTGCGCCACGACGTGCGCTACAAGGGCAAGACCTCGTGGTGCGGTGCTTACTACCGCTGGCTGGCGACGCTGAACTTCGGCGCTGGCGCCGCCCAGACGGCGTTCACCGAATACTGGCAAGCCGTAACGGCGGCAGATGATCGCGTCGATCGGCTGACAAAGGCGTTGCAGGCCTCGATCACTGGCTGGCGCTTCGAGCCGGTGGTCGGTGCGTTGCAGGCACTGCGTGGTGTCGCCGCGATCACGGCGATTGGCCTGGTGGCCGAGATCGGCGATCTCGGGCGCTTTGCACATCCGCGCAAGCTCATGGGCTATCTGGGACTGGTTCCATCCGAGCATTCCAGCGGCGAGCGCACGAGCCGAGGCAGCATCACCAAGACAGGCAACGCGCATGCACGCCGACTGTTGACCGAGGCCGCCTGGAATTACCGCTTCAAGGCGCGCATAGGACAAAGGGCGCAGGTTCGACAGCAAGAGTTGTCCGAGCCGATACGAAGGATGGCCTGGACGGCGCAGCTGCGGCTGACGCAGCGGTTTGCAGCCCTGAATGCGCGTGGCCTGCAAGCCAACAAGGCCTGCGTCGCGGTCGCGAGGGAATTGGCCGGCTTTGTCTGGGCCATCGGTATGCAGGCGCAGCGCGAGAAAGTCGAGCCAATCTGATAGCGAAGGAAGCCCTCGGGATCGATCTGGTGATGCGGCACGAGCAACGAAAGGGCAACCCTCGAGCCTGTTACCAGGGCACCGCAAGGATGATCCCCGGCCTTAGAGCGAGGCAGGCCCACGACGAATCGATGAAGTGCAGGTAACCAATCCGCGGATATGAGCTTGATTCATCGTCGCTGCAACGCTCGAGTCGCATCACCCGATCAATCCCAAATACACCTACACCCCCCAAAACCTGCAGTAGCTATTGACAGTGGCGACCATATGAGCAGGTAGCCAGAAATGGAAAAAGCCGTTGCATGTCAAAGACATGCAACGGCTTTTCTCTTTCTTGGCGGAGYGGACGGGACTCGAACCCGCGACCYCCGGCGTGACAGGCCGGTATTCTAACCAACTGAACTACCACTCCTGGTAGACAACGTTCGCTCCAAGTGGAGCCAAGTGCTGCGACTTGTGCCCGCTTCACCAAGCGGTGAAAACTGGCGACCCTACGGGGATTCGAACCCCGGTAGCCACCGTGAAAGGGTGGTGTCCTAGGCCTCTAGACGATAGGGTCAAAACCTTAGGAACTGCGTTGCGATCAACGCTTGTTCTTCTCTCTCTCTCGACGCCCTGATGGTGGAGGTAAGCGGGATCGAACCGCTGACCTCTTGCATGCCATGCAAGCGCTCTCCCAGCTGAGCTATACCCCCTTGGGTGTCGAGCCTCAAATTATAGCCTGATTCTCAAGCCGCTTTCAATCGCTGGAGCACAGTTTCGCGAGAAAACAGCGCGAGCACCGCGTCGAGGGACGGCGTCTGTGCAGTTCCCATCACAAGCACGCGCACCGCCATTGCGAGCGCGGGCATTTTAAGACCGTGCGCAGTCAACACTTCCTTGATGACAGCGGAGATCGAAGCCTTGTCCCAGGCAGCAGTCGCCAGCTTGTCGGCCAGCGTTTCGAGCGCGGGTCGCACCGCATCGGTCACATGCTGCGCCCGGTCGGCTTGGCTGGCAGAGACATCGGCGTAGAACGCCGCGGCCCATCCGGCCAATGCGACAGTCGTGTCGCAGCGGTCCTTGAACAGTCCGCAGATCGCCGCGAGACGCTCGTCGGCGACGATGTCGCGCTTGCGCAGTTGCTCGGCGACGAGCAGCGCCAACGCATCGTCGGCCATGGCCTTGAGATGCTGCGCGTTGACCCAGCGCAACTTGGCCTCGTCGAACTGCGCGGCACTGCGACCCAGGTGATCGAGGTTGAACCACTGGATGAACTGCGCGCGCGTGAAGATCTCGTCATCGCCATGGCTCCAGCCGAGCCGCGCGAGATAGTTGACCATGGCATCGGGCAGGAAGCCCTCGTCGCGAAACTGAGTGACAGGCTTCGCGCCCGTTCGCTTGCTCAACTTCTCGCCCTGTTCGTTGAGGACGGTGGGCAAGTGCGCATAGACCGGCGGTTCCTTGCCGAGCGCGCGAAAGATGTTGATCTGGCGCGGCGTGTTGTTGACATGGTCATCACCGCGGATCACATGCGTGATGTTCATGTCGATGTCGTCGACGACGACGCAGAAGTTGTAGGTGGGCGTGCCGTCCGGCCTCGCGATCACGAGGTCGTCGAGTTCATCGTTGCCGATCTCGATGCGCCCCTTGACCTTGTCGTCCCACGCCACGACGCCGCCTTGCGGATTGCGAAAGCGCAGAACAGGCTGAACACCTTCGGGCACCGGCGGCAGGATCTTGCCAGGCTCCGGACGCCAGGTGCCGTCGTAGCGCGGCTTTTCCTTGGCCGCCATCTGCTTCTCGCGCAGGGCATCGAGTTCGGCCACACTCATGTAGCAGGCATAGACCCGCTCCGAGGCCTGCAATTCGGCCAGCACCGCCTTGTAGCGGTCCATGCGCTGCATCTGGTAGTAGGGGCCTTCGTCATGGTCGAGGCCGAGCCACTCCATGCCTTCGAGAATCACGTCGACGGCCTCCTGCGACGAACGCTCGACGTCGGTGTCCTCGATGCGCAGGATGAAGTCGCCCCCGGTCGAGCGTGCGAACGCCCATGGGTAAAGCGCGGAGCGAATATTGCCGAGATGGATGAATCCGGTCGGCGAAGGAGCGAAGCGGGTACGTGTCTTTTGCGTCATGCGAGGGTGCCGAGACCGCGAAGCAGGTCGGTCTTGATGTCTTCGATATGGTCCAGCCCGACTGCAATGCGGATCAGGCCCTGCCCGATGCCGGCCGCCTGCCTTTGCGCTTCGCTCAGGCGTCCATGCGAAGTCGTGGCCGGATGGGTGATGGTTGTCTTGGTGTCGCCGAGATTGGCCGTGATGCTGAGCACGCGCGTGCTGTCGATCACATGGAATGCGTTGGCGCGCGCCGCCTCAGGGCCGTCGCCGCGCACGTCGAAGGACAGCACCGCGCCGCCCAGCCCCGATTGCTGCCGCATCGCGAGCTCATGCTGCGGATGCGATGCGAGGCCGGGGTAGTAGACGCGCGTGATGCCCGGCTGGGCTTCAAGCCACTGCGCGAGCGCCAGCGCGTTGGCACATTGCGCCTGCATGCGAATGCCCAGCGTTTCGAGCCCCTTGAGAACCACCCAGGCGTTGAACGGCGACAGGGCCATACCCGCTGTGCGCACCACCGTGCCGAACACGTCGTCGATCAGGCGCGAGGGTCCGCAGATGGCGCCGGCCAAGACGCGGCCTTGACCGTCGAGGTACTTCGTGCCCGAGTGGATCACCAGATCGGCGCCGAATTCGGTCGGGCGCTGCAGCGCGGGCGAGCAGAAGCAGTTGTCGACCGCCAAGAGCGCGCCGGCGTCGTGCGCCAGGTCGGCCAGCGCGCGGATGTCGCACACATCGGTCAACGGATTGGTCGGCGTCTCAGCGAACAGGAGTTTGGTGGTCGGCCGGATGGCCGCTTTCCACTCCGCGACATCGGTCTGGGAGACGAAGCTCGTCTCAACGCCGAACTTGCCGAAATCACGGCCGATCAGGTTGAGCGTCGATCCGAACACCGAACGCGAACAAACGACGTGGTCGCCCGCCTTCAACAGGCCCATGCACATCATGAGGATGGCGCCCATTCCGCTGGAAGCGCCGATGGCGGCTTCGGTGCCTTCGAGCGCCGCCAGTCGGCGCTCGAAACTGGTCACCGTGGGATTCGAAGTGCGGGTGTAGGTGTAGCCTTCTTCGGTCCCGGCAAAGCGGCGGGCGGAAGTCTCGGCGTCGGGCTGCACGAAGCTGCTCGTGAGAAAAAGCGCTTCGGAGTTCTCGCCATATTGGCTGCGCTCGAGCGCGGTGCGCACCGCGAGCGTGTCGCGGTGCAGGCCGGGGGGCAGGGATCGATCGGTCACGTCGTCTTTCAGCTCAGTCAACTATTCGCTCATGTTGGGTAGCGCGAGGCGCGAAGAATCTTCTTCTGTTTCCTCGATGCGGGGACGGGCGCCATTCATGCGCGATATGGCCTCGGTGTCGATGTCGCCGGTCACGTAGATGCCATCGAAGCACGAGGCGTCGAAGCCGTCGAGCTTCGGATTGAGAGAACCAATCGCGCGCTTCATCGCATCGACGTCCTGGTAGATCAGGGCATCGCAGCCGATCAGTTGACGGATCTCTTCGATGGTGCGGTTGTGCGCGACCAACTCGTCCTTGGTCGGCATGTCGATGCCGTAGACGTTCGGGTAGCGCACCGGCGGCGCGGCGCTGGCGAGGTACACCTTGCGGGCACCCGCGTCGCGCGCCATCTGGACGATCTCGCGGCTCGTGGTTCCGCGCACGATCGAGTCGTCGACCAGGAGCACATTGCGGCCCTTGAACTCGCTGGCGATCACGTTGAGCTTCTGGCGCACCGACTTCTTGCGCACGCCCTGCCCCGGCATGATGAAGGTGCGGCCCACATAGCGGTTCTTCACGAAGCCTTCGCGGTAGGGAATGCCCAGCAGATGCGCCAGCTGCGTCGCGCTGGGCCGGCTCGACTCGGGAATGGGAATGATGACGTCGATGTCGCTCGGCGGCACGGTCGACACCACGCGCTTGGCCAATGTCTCGCCCAGGTTCATGCGCGCCTGGTAGACAGAGATGCCGTCGAGCACCGAGTCGGGCCGCGCGAGGTAGACGAACTCGAAGATGCAGGGATTGAGCGTCGCCGATTCTGCGCATTGCTCGATATTCACCTCTCCCTGCAGGTCGACGAACACCGCTTCGCCCGGGCCGACATAGCGCTCGAAGACATGCCCGGAACCTTCGAGCGCAACCGTTTCGCTGGCAACCATGACGGTGCCGTCGGCGCCACGCCCCATCGCGAGCGGCCGGATGCCGAAAGGATCGCGGAACGCAAGCAGGCCATGACCCGCGATGAGCGCCACCACGGCATAGGAGCCACGCAGCCGGCGATGCACGTTGCGCACCGCTTCGAACACGGTCGCGGAGTTCAGCATGCCACCGCGCGTCGAACGCTCGAGTTCGTGCGCGAGCACGTTGAGCAGCACTTCCGAGTCGCTCTCCGTGTTGGTATGACGGTGGTCGGTGGAAAACAACTCGGCCCGCAATGCGTGCGCGTTGGTGAGGTTGCCGTTGTGCACCAGCACGATGCCGAAGGGCGCGTTTACGTAGAAGGGCTGCGCTTCTTCCTCGCTGTAGGCATTGCCGGCGGTCGGATAGCGCACCTGGCCCAGCCCGACGTTGCCGGGTAGCGCCCGCATGTTGCGCGTGCGAAACACGTCGCGCACCATACCCTTGGCCTTGTGCATGAAGAATTTGCGCTCGAGCAGCGTGACGATGCCTGCCGCGTCTTGGCCGCGATGCTGCAGCAGCAGCAAGGCGTCATAGAGCAGTTGATTGACGGGAGCGCTGCTGACAACGCCGACGATTCCACACATGAAACGATCCTCTCAGGGCAGGTAGCTTGCCAACTTTTCAGGCAGCGCGGGTTTCAGGCCCTGCAATGCCGCATCGAGAACAATGGCGCTTCGCGATTCGTGCCACCAGGCACTGTCGCTCAACGCCAGCAAATGAACAACAACTGCCAGGGCGAGCAGCGCGACCGCGCCGCGCGCCACACCGAAGGCCCCGCCGAGGATGCGGTCCACGGGGCGCAGACCGACCACGGTGATCAGCTTGCGAATGAGTGCCGCCACCAACCCTACACCGAAAGCCACCCCAACGAATACCAGGACGAAACCCGCCGCATAACGCCAAGTGGCGCCGGGTTCGCCGAACGGCAGCCACGCGCCGACGTCGTCGGCAAACCACTGCGCGCAAATGAAGGCCGCAACCCAGCCCCCCAGCGATACCACTTCAAATACAAGTCCACGCACCAGGCCGATCAGTGCCGAGAGCAGCAGCAACGCGACAGCGACCCAGTCGAGCAGGTTCACTTCGGCCGGCCAGCCTACAAACTGAGGACAGAGGCCGGCAAAGACAAGCCCTTGACCTTGCCGGCCGCACGGTCGGCCTCGGCCCGCGATGCGAAGGGGCCGATGCGCACGCGCGTGCGTTCACCGTCGGCCGTCTTCGCGACATGCGTGTATGTCTTCAGACCTGCCTTCTCCAACTTCTGGCGCACTTCCTTCGCCTTGTCCGGATCCGCGAACGCGCCGACCTGGACGACGAAGCGGCCGCTCTCCTCGGCCGCAGTCGCAGGCTTGGCGGCGACCGCCGCGGCCATCTTTCCCTCGAGCAATGCGCGCGCGCGGCCACCGTCGTCGGCGGGCGCCGGCTTGGCAGGGGTCGGCTTGGGTTCGGGCTTCGGTTCAGGCTTCGCCTCGACCCGGGCTTCCGGCTTGTGCCTGGGCTCGGGCTTGACCTCGGGCTTCGGCTCCGGCTTGGGCTGCGCCTTCGCCTCGCGCACAGGTTCGGGCTTGGCTTCGACCGCCGGCGCGGCTGGGACGGGCTTGCCGGATGGAATCTCGCTGCCGTCCGCTGCCTCGGTGATCATGCCGCCACTCGACGCCGCGTTCGTTCCGCCATTGGCACTGGCTGCGGACGGGCGCGGCGGAGTCGGCTGGGTCGGCGGGGTCGGCGGGGTCGGCGGGGTCGGCGTTCCTGGAGAATTTTGCGACGCCGGGGGTGCCGCAGGCAATGTCAGCGGCTTGGCCTTGGTGCGGTCCGGAATCTCGATCGGGATGTCGACCGCGACGGGACGGGGCTGGGTATCGAACAGCAAGGGGAAGCCGATCACGCCGACCAGCACCAGCACAGCAGCTCCGATGAGCCGGTGACGAGCGCGCCGGCGCATCGCCTCGACACTCTCCGCCGGCGCTGCGGCGACGCTGGTGTTGCGTCCTTCGTTGCCCTGCGAACCACGTGTGCGGAACTTGAAGAACGCCATGAAATTCGTTTTCCCTGATGGAGTGCAGCGTGAGTTGATAAGGCGCCGGAAATCAGGCTTCTCAGGAGCCGGGCGTCAGATGCCTGGCATGCAGGCGGGGTGTTCCGTGTTCGAGCACGCCACCCACCGTGAAGAACGATCCGAAGACGACGATTCTATCAGCGGGGGCCGCCCGATCGATGGCCGCCTGGAGCGCCTCCATCGGCGCCGCATGCACGCTGCCCGATGCGTCGGCGCGCGTGTTCTGCGCCTGCCAGCGGGCCAGGAGCTCGTCGGCCCGCGCAGCGCGCGCAGTCGGAAGATCGGTGAAGTACCAGCGATCGATGAGCGGCCCGATGCGCGCGAACATGGGGGCGAGGTCCTTGTCGGCCATCACACCGAACACCGCGTGGGTGGTCGGGTAGAAGCCCATCGCATCGAGGTTCTCGGCCAGCGCGGCGACTGCGTGTGGATTGTGTGCCACGTCCAGCACCAGCGCGGGCTCGCCCGGAATGATCTGGAACCGGCCGGGCAGTTCGACCATGGCCAGTCCGGTGCGCACAGCCTGGGCGGTGATCGGCAGTTTCTGCCGCAGCGATTCGAGCGCAGCCAGCACACCCGCCGCGTTGATCAACTGGTTGGCGCCGCGCAGCGCCGGGTAGGCCAGCCCGCTGTAGCGACGGCCCCGGCCGCTCCAGCCCCATTGCTGCTTGTCTCCCGACACGTTGAAATCGCGTCCGACGCGCCAGAGATCCGCGCCGATGGCGTTCGCATGGTCGATCACGCTTTGCGGGGGCACGGGGTCGCTGACGATCGCGGGCCGGCCGGCGCGCATGATGCCGGCCTTTTCGAAGCCGATGCTCTCGCGATCGGGCCCGAGGAACTCCATGTGGTCGAGGTCGATGCTGGTGATCACTGCGCAATCGGCGTCGATGAGGTTGACCGCGTCCAGCCGGCCGCCCAGGCCGACCTCGAGGATCGCGACGTCCGGCTTGTTCGCCACCATGCACAGCAGGATGGCGAGGGTGGTGAACTCGAAATAGGTCAGCGCCACATCGCCGCGGCCGCGCTCCACCGCTTCGAAGTACGCCGCCAGGTCGGCCCCGTCCACGGCCTCTCCCGACAGCCGCAGCCGCTCCTCGAAGCGCACGAGATGGGGCGAGGTGAACACGGCGGTGCGGTAGCCGGCGTGCGAGAGGATCGCTTCGAGCATCGCGCAGGTCGAGCCCTTGCCGTTGGTGCCGGCGACCGTGATCACGGGGCAGTCGAAGGCGAGACCGAGTCGAGCGGCGACCGCGCGGACGCGGTCGAGACCGAGCTCGATGTTCTTGGGATGCAGCCGCTCGGCGTGCGCGAGCCAGTCGTCAAGGGTTTTCATGGAGCGCCGAATTGTCGCCGACGCGCGCCCCGGGCATCATCGCGCCATGACAATCCTCTACGGCATCCCCAATTGCGACACGGTCAAACGGGCCAGGACATGGCTCGACGAGCATGGCGTCGCCTACCGGTTCCATGATTTCAAAAAGGAAGGCGTTCCAGAAGCCGAACTTGACCAATGGCTGCGCGCGCCGGGCTGGGAAGCACTGGTCAACCGTCGGGGCACCACATGGCGGCGCCTGGACGATGCGACCCGCGCGGCCGTCGTCGATGCGCCCTCGGCCCGAGCCGCCCTGCTGGCCAACCCGAGCCTGATCAAGCGGCCCGTCGTCAACTGGGGTCCCGGTTCGGCCGTTACCGCCGGGTTCGACGCGGCCGAATGGAAAGGCCGGTTTACGTAAACCATTGAACCAGCGCGGCCCCGGGACATCCAATCGAGTTCCACGGGCAGCGCCCTTTCCCGCCTTGCCCCCTCAGGAGCTTTGACATGAATACCAAGTTCGTTCGCAAAATCACCGCCCTCTCGGTGCTGGCGGGACTCGCCGGCGGCGTCACGATGGCCCAGGCCGAGCAGGTGCAAGCCCGCGTCATTTCGGCCACCCCCGTGACCGAACCGGGAGGCCGGACCAGCTACAACGTGACCTACGAATACAACGGGCAGCGCTATTCCACGCGCACCGACTCCCGCCCCGGGTCGACGATCTTCGTGGATGTAGGCGCATACGGCGTCGCAACCTCGCCCGTCGCGCCGCAAGCTCAGCTCCATCCCGGCCCCGCCGACGGCCAGCCCGACTGGAACAATGTCATCCCCGAGCCGGGCGTCGTGGTCGGGACCGGCGCGCCCGCGCCGGCCCCCGTCTACGCTCCCCAGTACGTCCAGCCGGCGCCCGTCTACTACCCGGCGCCGGTCTATGTGCAGCCGGCATATGGCTACGCTTATCCGGCGCCGTACGTGTACCCGCCGGTCGGTCTGTCGCTGAACTTCGGCTACTCGCGGGGCTGGCACGGCGGTCGTTGGCGCTGATGCGCTGAGTCCGTGGCCGCCCGGTTCGCGGCCAGCCTAAAATCACGGGCTTTCCCCAACCCGTGCACGGAAGCGCCTCGAAAGCCTGGCAAGAGCGCGCTTGCGAAGCCGAACGCGTGGGTGCCAGGCGCCCGCTTCAAATGACCACAACCGAATTCCTCTCCAGCGCCGCGGTCTCGACCAAGGCCAACGTCTATTTCGACGGCAAGTGCGTAAGCCACAGCCTGACGCTCGCCGATGGTACGAAGAAGTCGGTCGGCGTGATCCTGCCGTCCACCCTCAGCTTCAATACCGGCGCGCCGGAAATCATGGAAGGCACCGCGGGCCGCTGCGAATACCTGCTTGCGGGCGGCACCGAATGGGTGAGCGCCGGCCCGGGCGAGAAATTCAGCGTGCCGGGCAACTCCAGCTTCCAGATCCGCGTGAGCGGCGAGCCTTACAGCTACATCTGCCACTTCGGCTGAACCGGGATTCCAAGCCATGTCCACCATTCTCCAGAACGTTCCCGCCGGCCAGAAGGTCGGCATCGCCTTCTCGGGCGGCCTCGACACCAGCGCCGCGTTGCACTGGATGCGCAACAAGGGCGCCATCCCCTACGCCTATACCGCCAACCTGGGCCAGCCGGACGAACCCGACTACGACGAGATCCCGCGCAAGGCGATGCTCTACGGCGCCGAGAAGGCCCGCCTGATCGACTGCCGCACACAACTCGCGGCCGAAGGTCTCGCCGCATTGCAGGCAGGCGCCTTCCACGTCACCACGGCCGGCGTGACCTACTTCAACACGACGCCCCTCGGGCGCGCGGTCACCGGCACCATGCTGGTTTCGGCGATGAAGGAGGACGACGTCCACATCTGGGGCGACGGCAGCACCTACAAGGGCAACGACATCGAGCGCTTCTACCGCTACGGGCTGCTCACCAACCCCGCGCTGAAGATCTACAAGCCCTGGCTCGACCAGACCTTCATCGATGAGTTGGGCGGCCGGGCTGAAATGTCCGAATTCATGCAGAAGGCCGGCTTCGCCTACAAGATGTCATCGGAAAAGGCCTACTCGACGGACTCCAACATGCTGGGCGCCACCCATGAGGCGAAGGACCTGGAGCACCTCGACAGCGGCATGAAGATCGTCCAGCCCATCATGGGCGTGGCGTTCTGGAAGGACGAGGTCCAGGTCAAGCGCGAAGAGGTAACGGTGCGCTTCCTCGAAGGCCGGCCCGTCGCCATCAATGGCGTCGAGTACGCGAGCCTCGTGGACCTGCTGCTCGAGGCCAACCGCATCGGCGGCCGCCACGGCCTCGGCATGAGCGACCAGATCGAGAACCGCATCATCGAAGCCAAGAGCCGCGGCATCTATGAAGCCCCAGGCCTGGCACTGCTCTTCATCGCCTACGAGCGGCTGGTTACCGGCATCCATAACGAGGACACGATCGAGCAATACCGCGACAGCGGCCGCCGCCTTGGCCGCCTGCTGTACCAGGGCCGCTGGTTCGATCCCCAGGCCATCATGCTGCGAGAGACGGCGCAGCGCTGGGTCGCCCGCGCCATCACCGGGGAGGTGACGATGGAACTGCGCCGCGGCAACGACTATTCGATCCTGAACACCGTCTCGCCGAACCTCACCTACAAGCCCGAGCGGCTGACGATGGAAAAAGGCGAATCGAGCTTCTCGCCGGCCGACCGCATCGGCCAACTCACGATGCGCAACCTGGACATCATCGACACGCGAGACAAGCTGGCGATCTACACGCAGACGGGTCTGCTGTCGTCGACGCAGGGCGCCTCGCTGCCCCAGTTGAAGAACGACGAGAAGTAGGCTCACCCCCAGGCTGCGCGCACTTCGTGTCGTTTCGCCTTCCCCCTTTCAGGGGGCAACACCGGCGGCCCGGCGGAGCCGGTTCCGCGGTGTTTCTGGGCTTACGCCCAGGCTCGACCCCAGGGGTCGGGGCGCTTCTCGTCAGACGACGACAGGTTCGGGTTCGAGGCGGATGCCGAAACGCTCGTACACGCTGGTCTGGATGGCCCCGGCAAGGGTCATGACCTCGCCGCCGGTCACCGGATGGGCCACCCCACCCCGGTTCACCAGCACCAGCGCCTGCCTCTCATAGACACCCGCATTGCCGACCGACTTGCCCTTCCAGCCGCAGGCGTCGATCAGCCAGCCGGCCGCCAGCTTGATGCTGCCGTCAGCCATCGGGTAATGCACGATCTTCGGATCGCGCGCGATGATGTCCGCGCACTGTTCCGCCGTCACCGTGGGATTCTTGAAGAAGCTGCCGGCATTGCCCAGCACGCGCCAATCGGGCAGCTTGGCGCGGCGAATGGCACAGATCCAATCGAAGATGTCGGTCGCGCTCGGCGTGAAATTGCCGGTTTCGGCCATCTTCCGCTCCAGATCCACGTAGCCGAGCACCGGCTTCCAGGGCTTGGGCAACCGAAACCGCACCCGCGTGATCAAGGCCCGGCCCGCCAGCCCGAAATCGTTGCCGCCGCTGGCCAGATGCTTGAACACCGAATCGCGATACCCGAATGCGCATTGCGCGGCGTCGAGCGAGAAAGTACGGCCGGTTTCAAGGTCGATGGCGTCCAGCCCCTCGAAACGGTCCTGCAATTCGACGCCGTAAGCGCCGATGTTCTGCACCGGCGAGCCACCCACCGTCCCGGGAATCAGCGCCAGGTTCTCCAGACCGGGAAAGCCCTGCTCCAGCGTCCAGCGCACGGTGTCGTGCCAGATTTCACCGGCGCCGGCCTCCACGATCCAGGCGCGAGGCGTCTCGTCCAGGCGCCTGAGGCCCTTGATCTCGACCTTCAGCACCAGTGGCTTGACGTCGCCCGTCAGCACGATGTTGCTGCCGCCGCCAAGCACGAACTTGGGCGCGGCGCGCCACTGCGCGTCGGCCAGCAACTCGGTCACGTCGGCCTCTTCGGTGATGCGCGCCAGATGCTGCGCGCGCGCGACGATGCCAAAGCTGTTGTGCTGCTGCAGCGGTACGTTGTGCTCCACGATCATGGGAGAATTGTCGCATTCGCCCGTGGCGCAGCACAGCGCGCAGGCCTTCCAATTTGTTGCGCCGGAGCTCTCATGCCGTCTTTCGACACCGTTTGTGAACCCAACCTGCCCGAGGTCAAGAACGCGGTCGAAAACACCGCCAAGGAAATCGGCACGCGCTTCGACTTCAAGGGCACCGCGGCCGCCGTCGAGCTCAAGGACAAGGAAATCACCATGATCGGTGACGCCGAGTTCCAGCTGGTGCAGGTCGAGGACATCCTGCGCGCCAAGCTCACCAAGCGCGGCGTCGACGTGCGCTTCCTCGACAAGGGCGACGTGCAGAAGATCGGCGGCGACAAGGTCAAGCAGGTCATCAAGGTCAAGAGCGGCATCGAAACCGAGACCTCCAAGAAGATCCAGCGCCTGATCAAGGACAGCAAGCTCAAGGTGCAGGCGGCCATCCAGGGCGACGCGGTACGCGTGACCGGCGCCAAGCGGGACGACCTGCAGGCTGCCATGGCCCTCATCAAGAAGGACGTGCCGGACATGCCGCTCACCTTCAACAACTTCCGCGACTAAAGCCGAGGCCTCGGCATGAAGGCCCTTCTTCCGCTGCTGCTGGCCGCAAGCTGCGCTTTCGCGCACGCCCAGTCGGTCATGCTGACCGGCACCATCGGCAGCCGCGCCATCCTGATCGTGAACGGCAGCGCGCCGAAGACGGTGACGGTCGGCGAAAGCTTCCAGGGCGTCAGGCTGGTCTCGCTTCAGGGCGAGCAGGCCACCGTCGAGGCGGGGGGCAAACGCATCGCACTGCGCATGGACACGCCGGTGAGCATCGGTGGCGGCGGGCCGGGCGGCGGCGGCACCCGCATCGTGCTGCCGGTTTCGAGCGGCGGCCACTTCATGACGCAAGGTGCCATCAACGGCCGCACGGTCAGCTTCATGCTCGACACGGGCGCCACCAGCGTTGCGATGTCCGCAGCCGATGCGCAGCGCATCGGACTCGATTTCAGCAAGGGGCAGCCGGTGCGCATGAGCACGGCCAACGGCGTCGCCATGGGCTATCGCGTCAACCTCAACTCCGTGCGCGTCGGCGATGTCGAGGTCTATGACGTCGAGGCCATCGTCTCGCAGCAGGCCATGCCCTACGTCCTGCTCGGCAACAGCTTCATCAATCGCTTCTCGATGCGGCGCGACTCGGACCAGATGGTTCTCGAGAAGCGCTACTAGAAACAGCAACGCCACCGGCCCGGCCGGCGCCGGCCGCCACTCAGGCCACGGCGGCGGTCACGACGATCTCGATCTTGTAACTCTGCTTGGCCATCGCGGCCTGCACTGTCGCGCGCGGGGGCGTGTGGCCGGCGGGAATCCACGCGTCCCAGACCTCGTTCATCATGACGATGTCCGTGATGTCGGACAGGAAGATCTGCGTCATCAGGATGCGCGACTTGTCGCTGCCGGCTTCCGCCAGCAGGCGGTCGACCATGGCCAGCACCTGCGCCGTCTGGCCGCGGATGTCCTGCGAGGTGTCGTCGGGCACCTGGCCCGCGAGGTAGACAGTGCCGTTGTGGACGGCCGTTTCGCTCAGGCGCGGGCCCACATGAAAGCGTTGGATGGTTGCCATGGTCATTCCTTCCTCTTCGAGCCAAGTTTCGATTCCGTGCCGGCCGCGAGCCGGCGGATGTTTTCGCGGTGTCGCCAGATCAGCAGCAGGCTGATCGTGATCAGCGCCAGCAGCACCGTGCGATGCAGCGGCCAGGCGATGCCCCCGCCGAGCAGGTAATAGGCGGGCGCGAAGAAGGCCGCCACGATCGAGGCGAGCGAGGAGTAGCGGAAGAAGAGGGCAATGATCAGCCAGGTGGTGCCGGTGGCAAGACCCAGGAGCAGATCGATGCCCAGCAGCGCGCCGGCCGCCGTTGCGACCCCCTTGCCACCCTGAAAACCGAAGAACACCGGATAGAGGTGACCGAGAAAGGCAGCCAGCCCCGTGAGCGCCGCGACCCCCGGCCCCATGTCGAAGCGCTCGCCCAACTGCCGGATCAGGAACACCGGCAAAAAGCCCTTGAGCGCGTCGAGCAGCAGCGTCGCTAGCGCGGCCCCCTTGTTGCCCGAGCGCAGCACGTTGGTGGCGCCCGGATTCTTGCTGCCGTAGCTGCGGGGGTCGGCCATGCCGAGCGACCTGCTGACGATCACCGCGAAGGACAGCGACCCGAGCAGGTAGGACAGAACGATCGCGATGAACGAGGGAAGATGAAAACTCACGGTGTCTCCGGGCCGGCAAACCCGGCGGCATGCCTCCGGTCGAGGCAGCCGGCTATTCTGCCAGCGCGCAATGCACGGGCCTGGCGCCGAGCAGGCGCACGCAGACCTGCGGGTCGATGCCCACCAGGAAGCCCTTGCGGCCGCCGTTGATTGCGATTCTCGGCAATTCGAGAATGGTCGCCTCCACATAGACGGGCATCGCCCGCCGCGTCCCGAAGGGGGAGGTGCCGCCGACCAGGTAGCCGCTGTGCCGGTTGGCGACCTCCGGCTTGCAGGGCTCGACCGACTTGGCGCCGATCTGCCGCGCGAGGTTCTTGGTCGACACCGTGCGGTTGCCGTGCATCAGCACGATCAGCGGCTTGGCATCCTGGTCCTGCATCACGAGCGTCTTGACCACCGTGTAGGGGTCCATGCCCAGCATCTCGGCGCCGCGTTGCGCGCCACCGTGCTCCTGGTACTCGTAGGGGTGCTCGGTGAAGGCGACGCCATTGGCCCGCAACAACTGGGTTGCGGGCGTTTCGCTGATGTGCGTCTTCTTCGCCATGCGCCCTTGCTCAGGCGGCGGGGTCGCGGATTTCCCAGCGGATCTGGTCGATTTCCGCCAGCACTTCAGGCGACAGCGTGGTACCCCAGGCGTCGAGATCCTCATCCAGCTGCGCGACCGAAGTCACGCCGATGATGGTGCTCGCCACCTGCCACTTCGTGTAGCAGAACGCGAGCGCGAGCCTGACCGGCGTCATGCCGTTGTCACGCGCGAGCTGGTTGTAGCGGCGCGCGGCCTTCAGCGCATCGGGGCGGCCCCAGCGCTGCTTGCGCACCGACTCGTAGCTCGAGATGCGCGCCCCCTTGGGCGCATCGGGGCCCTCGGTGCCGCCAAGGTCGTATTTGCCGGTGAGCAGGCCGAAGGCGAGCGGCGAATAGGCCAGCAGCGAGACGCCCAGGCGGTGCATCGTCTCGTCCAGGCCGTTCTCCAGCGCGCGGCTCACCAGGCAATAGACGTTCTGCACCGTCGCCACGCGCGGCAGGCCATGCTGCTCGGCCAGGCGCACGAACTCGTGCACTCCGTAGGGCGTTTCGTTCGAAAGACCGATGGCGCGCACCTTGCCCGCCTTCACGAGCTTGCCCAGGGCCTCGAGCTGGTCGTGGATGGGCGTGGTCGACGTTTCCCTGGCCGGGTTGTAATAGATCTGGCCGAATGCCGGCGTATGGCGCTCTGGCCAGTGGATCTGGTAGAGGTCGATCACATCCGTGCGCAGACGCTTCAGGCTGGCCTCGCAGGAAGCAATGATGTCGGCGGCGGTCATGCCCGTGCCTTCGCGCACCCAGGGCGTGGCCCGTGTCGGTCCGGCCACCTTGGTCGCCAGCACGATCTTCTGCCGCATCCCCGGGTTCTTGCTGAACCAGTTGCCAATGATGCTTTCGGTGGCGCCGTAGGTTTCCTTGCGGGTCGGCACCGCGTACATCTCGGCGGTGTCGATGAAGTCGACGCCCCGCTCGAGCGAGCGCTCGAGGATGGCGTGGGCGGTGGGCTCATTCACCTGCTCACCGAAGGTCATGGTGCCGAGACAGATCGGTGTGACGTGGAGGTCGCTTTGACCGAGTTGAACTTTTTTCATATGCGAAATGCTACCGCGCCCTTGCGTGTCCTGCAGCGGACTGCGTCGCGCCGGGCAGCCTCCGTATCATCGCGATCGATGTACCAAGCCCTCCGCCCTTCCCGCAGCGAATTCGTGCCCGTTCGCAATCTCAGCTATCACGTCCGCCTCTGGGGCGAGCCCTCGCCTGCACGAGCGCCGCTGGTCCTGCTGCACGGCTGGATGGACGTCGCCGCGTCCTGGCAATTCGTGGTCGATGCCCTGGCCGACGCGCGCTGGGTCGTCGCGCCCGACTGGCGCGGCTTTGGCCTGACCGAAGGCGGCGCCGTCGACAACTACTGGATGCCCGACTACCTGGCCGACCTCGAATGGCTGCTGGACCACTATGCCGGCGATACACCGGTCGACCTCGTGGGCCACAGCATGGGCGGCAACGTCGCGATGCAATACGCGGGCGTGCGGCCGCAGCGCATCCGCCGGCTGGTGAACCTCGAAGGCTTCGGCATGCCGCCGATTCCGGCGGAGGAGGCCCCCAGGCGCTTCGGCAAATGGATCGACGAACTCAAGCGCCTGCATCGCGGCGAGATGGGACTGGCCAGCTACCCGGGACCCGACGGCGTCGCCCGCCGCCTCATGAAGACCAATCCGCGCCTCACGCAGGACAAGGCCGACTGGCTCGCCAGCCACTGGTCCGCCGCGAGGCCCCAGCCCGATGGCACCGAGCGCTGGGACATCCTTGGCGATCCGGCACACAAGATCATCAATGCCAACATCTTCCGCGTCGACGAGATGCTCGCGCTCTACGCCCGCATCGCCGCGCCGCTGCTGGCCGTCGAGGCGTCGGACGACAGCTTCGGCCGATGGTGGAAGGACCGCTACACGCTGGACGACTACCACGAGCGCCTCAAGTCCGTGCCCGATGTCCGCATCGCGCGCGTCGAGGATGCCGGCCATATGCTGCACCACGACCAGCCAGAGCGGGTGGCCGGGCTGATCGAGGGCTTTCTCGCCACCTGAAGGGTGGGGTCCTTGATAATCCGGGCACAAATAACAGTGTCAGGGAATTCCAATGCCGAAACTACGTGCCCTCTTGCGCGGCGCGGCGCTCATGGTTGGCGCCCACTGCGGGTTTGCTTCATCGCTGTGCCACGCGCATGGCGCCGTCGAGACGACCACCGCAGCGGAGCCCTCGTGGCAGCTCGTGGCCTCGCCTTACACCTACCACCGCGGACACAGCGCAGAACATCGCGATGTCGTGCTGCTGGGCATCGAGCGCGTCCAGCCCGACGACTCCCTGTGGGGCGCGGCGATCTTCAGGAACTCGTTCGGACAGCCCTCGGGCTACGCCTACTTCGGCCAGCAATGGGATGACCTGTTCGGCGTGCCCTCGCTCTACGGCAAGGTCACCTTCGGCATCATCTATGGCTACAAGGGCAAGTTCAAGGACAAGGTGCCCTTCAACCATGGCGGCTTTGCCCCCGTCATCATTCCCGGAATCGGCTACCGCCTGACACCGAAGGACTCGCTCCAGGTCGTCGCCCTCGGCATCAATGGCCTGCTCTTTGCATACATCCGCAAGCTCTGAGCGCCGGCAATCCGCTCGCGTGAGAAAATCGCGGATTGCCACCCGGCTGGTTCCGGGCCCACACCACATCGCAGGACTCCCCATGGACGCAGAACAAATCAACCAAATCGGCGCATCGCTCGCGGACCTGAGCGCGCGCACAGTCGATTTACGGAGGTATCTTTGACTACGATGCCAAAGCCGAACGTCTGAGGACGGTCAACGCATCGCTCGAAGATCCCAAGGTCTGGAACGACCCCAAGAAGGCTCAGGAACTCGGCCGCGAGAAGAAGTCGCTCGACGACGTGGTCGTCACGCTCGACCGCCTCACCAGCGGGCTCTCCGACAACACCGAGCTCTTCGAGATGTCGAAGGAAGACGGCGACATGGACGGTCTCCAGTCCATCGCCGATGACGCCGCCAAGCTTGAAGCCGACATCAAGCAGCTCGAGTTCCGCCGGATGTTCAACAACCCGGCCGACCCGCTGAACGCCTTCGTCGACATCCAGGCCGGCGCCGGCGGCACCGAGGCCTGCGACTGGGCCAGCATGCTGCTGCGCCAGTACCTGAAGTACGCCGAACGCAAGGGCTTCAAGACGCAGATCGAGGACGAGACGCCGGGCGATACCGCCGGCATCAAGGGCGCGACCATCAAGGTCGAGGGCGACTACGCCTTCGGACTGCTGCGCACCGAGACCGGTGTGCACCGGCTCGTGCGCAAGTCGCCTTTCGACTCCTCGGGCGGGCGCCACACCAGCTTCGCCAGCATCTTCGTGTATCCGGAGATCGATGACTCGATCGAGATCGACATCAACCCCTCCGACGTGCGCGTCGACACCTTCCGCGCCAGCGGCGCCGGCGGCCAGCACATCAACAAGACCGACTCGGCCGTGCGGCTCACGCACATCCCGACCGGCATCGTCGTGCAGTGCCAGGACGGCCGAAGCCAGCACAGCAACCGCGACGTCGCCTGGAAGCGCCTGCGCTCGCGCCTGTACGACCACGAAATGCGCAAGCGCCAGGAAGAGCAGCAGAAGCTGGAAGACAGCAAGACCGACGTCGGCTGGGGCCACCAGATCCGCAGCTACGTGCTGGACAACAGCCGCATCAAGGACCTGCGCACCAACGTCGAAGTCTCCGCCACCCAGAAGGTGCTGGACGGCGACCTCGACGTCTTCATTGAAGCTTCTTTGAAGCAAGGCGTCTGATGGGGGTGGACGCGCTGATCTTCGACATGGACGGCACCATGGTCGAATCCATGCCCTGGCACGCCAAGGCATGGGTCGAATACGCGCGCCGCCGCGGCATGACTGTCGACGTGCCCGATCTCATGCGCCGCACCACCGGCCGTACCGCCTACGAATGCGCCTGCGAGCTGATGGGCCGCGAGGTGAGCGAGGCCGAGAGCGCCGAGATCACGCACGAGAAGGAATCCATCTACCGCGAGCTCTTCGGTGCCGAGTTCCGCGAGGTCGCGGGCTTTCGCGGCTTTGCCAGGGCGGCGGTCGCGCGCGGCCTGAAGATCGCGATCGGAACGGCCGGCGACCGGCACAACATCGCGTTCACTCTGTCGCTGCTCCGGCTCGACCCGGCGCCGCTCGCCATCGTCGGCGGCGACGAAGGCCTGCCGGGCAAGCCGCAGCCGGCCATCTTTCTCGAAGCCGCCCGCCGCATCGGCGTGTCACCCGCGCGCTGTATCGTCTTCGAAGACGCGCCTTTCGGCATCGAGGCCGCCCGTCGAGGCGGCATGCGCGCCGTGGCCGTCTGCAGCAGCCATAGCGCGACCGAACTCGCAGGGCCGCACGTGATCGCGGCCGTGCGCGACTACGAAGAACTCACAAGATCAAACTTTCTGGAGACCCTCGATGCTGTTGCGTGATGCCCAAGGCCAACCCATCGCGATCCGTCGCGAGGACTACAGTGCGCCCGCCTACTGGATCGACACCGTCGACCTGACTTTCGACCTCGACCCCGCCAAGACGCGCGTGCTCAACCGCATGCGCCTGCGCCGCAATCCCGACACCGCCGTCGAGCCCCTGCGCCTGGACGGCGACGAACTCAACCTCGCGCGCGTGCTGGTCGACGGCCAGGGCGCGTCCTTCCGCATGGAAGGCGACCAGCTCGTGATCGACAACCTGCCCGACGCCTTCGAGCTGGAAATCTTCACCACCTGCTGCCCCGTGAAGAACACCAAGCTCATGGGCCTGTTCGTGAGCGAGGACACCTTCTTCACGCAGTGCGAAGCCGAAGGCTTCCGCCGCATCACCTACTTCCTCGACCGACCCGACGTGATGGCCAGCTACACGGTCACGCTGCGCGCCGACAAGGCCGCCTACCCCGTGCTGCTGTCGAACGGCAACCTCGTCGAGCAGGGCGCGCTGCCCGAGGGGCGTCACTTCGCGAAATGGGTCGACCCCTTCAAGAAGCCCTGCTATCTCTTCGCGCTGGTCGCCGGCAAGCTGGTGGCGCGCGAACAGCACATCAAGGCGCGCAACGGCAAGGAGCATCTGCTGCAGGTCTTTGTGCGCGCCGGCGACCTCGACAAGACCGAGCACGCCATGAACTCGCTCGTGTACTCCGTGCTGTGGGACGAGGCGCGCTTCGGCCTGCCGCTGGACCTCGACCGCTTCATGATCGTCGCCACCAGCGACTTCAACATGGGCGCCATGGAGAACAAGGGCCTGAACATCTTCAACACGAAGTACGTTCTGGCCAACCAGGCAACCGCCACCGACGCCGACTACAGCAACATCGAAAGCGTGGTCGGCCACGAGTACTTCCACAACTGGAGCGGCGACCGCGTCACCTGCCGCGACTGGTTCCAGCTCTCGCTGAAGGAAGGCCTCACCGTCTTCCGCGACCAGGAGTTCAGCCAGGACCTGTGCGCCGACGCCTCGGCGCGCGCCGTCAAGCGCATCGAGGACGTGCGCGTGCTGCGCACCGCCCAGTTCCCCGAGGACGCTGGCCCGATGGCGCATCCGGTGCGGCCCGACAGCTACATCGAGATCAGCAACTTCTACACCGTCACCATCTACGAGAAGGGTGCCGAGGTCGTGCGCATGATGCAGACGCTGGTCGGTCGCAAGGGCTTCGAGCGCGGCATCTCGCTGTACTTCGAGCGCCACGACGGCCAGGCCGTGACCTGCGACGACTTCGCGCAAGCCATTGCCGACGCCAACCCCGATTCGGACCTCGCGCGGCTGCTGCCGCAGTTCAAGCGCTGGTACTCGCAGGCCGGTACGCCCCGCCTCGCGGCCCAGGGCGCGTACGACGCGGCCTCGCGCAGCTACACGCTGAGCTTCGTGCAGAGCTGCCCGCCGACGCCGGGCCAGCCGATGAAAGAGCCCTTCGTGATTCCGGTCAACATCGGACTGCTGAGCGCCGACGGCCGCGAACTGCCGCTGCAGCTCGAAGGCGAAGGCGGCGAGATGCTGGGCACGCGGACGATCGTCCTTACTCGCGCGGACGAACATGTCACCTTCGTCAACCTGGACGCCGAGCCGGTACCCTCGATCCTGCGCGGCTTCAGCGCGCCCGTGATCCTCGACTACGAGTACAGCGACGCCCAGTTGCTCACCCTGCTGGCGAACGACCCCGACCCCTTCAATCGCTGGGAAGCCGGCCAGCGCCTGGCGTTGCGCGCAGCAACCCATGCCATCGACACAACGGCCGTGGGCGCGAGCGAGGCACCGCTGAACGATGCCTACCTCGACGCGATGCGCAGCGTGCTGCGCGACCCGAAGCTCGATGCCGCGTTCAAGGAGCTGGTGCTCACGCTCCCTTCGGAGACCTACATCTCCGAGCAGCTGGATATCGTCGACCCGCAACGCGTGCACCTCGTGCGTGAAGCCATGCGCGCGCAACTGGCCACCACCCTCTTCGCCGACTGGGAACGCGCCTACGAGGAGAACCAGGAAACCGGCGCCTACAAGCCCGACCCCGTCTCCTCGGGCCGCCGCGCGCTGTCGGGCATCGCCCTCACCCACTTGTGCATCGCCGCGCGTGCCAGCGGCGACACCGTGTGGCCCGGCAAGACGCTGCAGCGCTTCAAGGACGCGGGCAACATGACCGACCGCTTCAACGCCCTCAACGCGTTGGTCTCCTCCGGCCACGCGCTGGCGGCGCAGGCGCTGGCGCGCTTCCACGCGCTCTTCAAGGACGAGGCCCTGGTCATCGACAAGTGGTTCTCCCTCCAGGCCGGCGCGCCCGACCGCGGCGGCGACATCCTGCCGCTGGTCAAGCAGTTGATGAAGCACCCGGACTTCTCTATCAAGAATCCGAACCGCGCGCGCAGCGTGATCTTCAGTTACTGCAACGCCAACCCCGGCGCCTTCCACCGCCCCGACGCGGCGGGCTACGTGTTCTGGAGCGACCGCGTGATCGAACTCGACGCCATCAACCCGCAGGTCGCCGCCCGCCTCGCGCGCGCGCTCGACCGCTGGAGCAAGCTGGCCGAGCCCTACCGCAGCGCAGCGCGCGAGGCCATTGCGCGCGTGGCGGCCAGGCCCGACCTCAGCAAGGACACGCAGGAGGTCGTGAACCGCGCCCTCGCCGGCAACTGACGACCAAACCCAGGAAGCCCATGGCTCAACACAAGATTTCCCTGACCCGCTATCTCGTCGAGCAACAGCGCGCCGACGGCCTCATTCCCGGCCAGCTGCGCCTCTTGCTCGAAGTGGTCGCCCGCGCGTGCAAAACCATCAGCCAGGCCGTCAACAAGGGCGCGCTGGGTGGCGTGCTCGGCACGGCCGAGAGCGAGAACGTGCAGGGTGAGATCCAGAAGAAGCTGGACATCATTGCCAACGAAGTGCTGATCGAGGCCAACGAATGGGGCGGCCACCTGGCGGCCATGGCCAGCGAGGAGATGGACAGCATCCACGTGGTGCCCAACCGCTACCCGCAGGGCGAGTACCTGCTGCTGTTCGACCCGCTGGACGGCTCGAGCAACATCGACGTGAACGTGAGCATCGGCACCATCTTCAGCGTGCTGAAGAAACCCGACGGCGCGCCCGGCGTGCAGGAGGCGGATTTTCTGCAGCCGGGCACGAAGCAGGTGGCAGCGGGCTACTGCATCTACGGCCCGCAGACCACGCTGGTGCTGACCGTGGGCAACGGCGTCGCGATGTTCACGCTCGACCGCGAGCAGGGCTCCTTCATGCTGACGCAGGAGGACATCCAGATCCCGGCGGACACCAAGGAGTTCGCGGTGAACATGAGCAACATGCGCCACTGGGATGACCCGGTGAAGCGCTACATCGACGAGTGCCTGGCCGGCAAGGACGGCCCGCGCGGCAAGGACTTCAACATGCGCTGGATTGCCAGCATGGTGGCCGACGTGCACCGCATCCTGATGCGCGGCGGCGTCTTCATGTACCCGTGGGACAAGCGCGAGCCCGAGAAGGCCGGCAAGCTGCGGCTGATGTACGAGGCCAATCCGATGAGCTGGCTGGTCGAACAGGCCGGCGGTGCGGCGACCAACGGGCGAAAACGCATCCTGGACCTGCCACCGAGCAAGCTGCATGAACGCGTGGCTGTTGTGTTGGGGTCAAAGAATGAGGTCGAGCGGCTGACGGGGTATCACGAGGCGCTATAATCGCGGGCTTAGCCGGTGTAGCTCAGTCGGTAGAGCAGCTCATTCGTAATGAGAAGGTCGGGTGTTCGATTCATCTCTCCGGCACCAATCGCAGTAAGGGAAGCCTGCTATCGAAAAGATAGCGGGCTTTTCTCTTTCTGGCGGCCTGTAGGCAATCTGTAGGCAACTTGCCCGAATTGCTCGGGGATGCGAGCGGCTGCGGTGGGCACAGCTCGGCACGGGCGCTAGCGTTCGTCGGATGTGTATCCTTTGCGCTCTCGGTCTCGTGCCACACTTCGTTTGGCTCGTTCGGCCAGCGTCCAATCTCTCGGGAAAATCACGGCAGCACCAATGGCAACGACTGCCAGGGCATACAGGGCGAGGACGAGCCCCAACTCATACTTCAGACCAGCGGCCAACCCAGCAAGTAGCAACGCGAAGACTACCCAGCGTCGGGCAGCCCATCCAGCCAAAATCAGCAATCCAACGGACCAGATTGCAAGCACCAAACCGAAGGCCCAGAGAACGACCGTCACGACGAATTCAGTCATTGCCCATCCCACATAGTTCACGGCCCATGAAGGTACAGGGGTTCGGCTCGTGGCGCTACTTCAACAACAAACCCGGCGCTGTGGCCTGGGCTCGTTTGGTGATTTGATTCTCACGCGGGATTTTTTCTCTGCGTGAGATACCGTGCGGTGTCCTGCGGCCGGGCGTTGCAGGCATTTAGCCCCCCCCCCGGGTCTACCACGCTGTGGCGAGTGGCCTCGCTGCCTCGTGCACCGCCGTCGCGTTTCGCTGCTCAATGAGCGCGGCGATTGACTTCCGGGCAGTCTTCGCCTCGCCCGGGTAGCGGCCCGTCAACAGCAGGCATGCAAAGGAGAAGCCTACGCTCCCAAGCCAGAAGAAGACAGAGACGGCGAGCACTGACCACATATACACCGCGTTCTCAGCGCCGCTCGCGTACATCGACCACCCCACCCCTACGACTATCCCGACTTGCAGCAGAGTGCTCAACCACCCCCACGCAGTCCGCAGGGCTCCGCACAGGTCGGAGAATCTGTTTCGTAGTAGCTCGCCGCTGAAACGCTGCGACGCGTATTGAAGGAATCTTGGAATCAGGTTGTCGTCGTTCTCCAGAGAAGCAAGGGGAACGCCTAATGCAATGGACGCGTCTTGTAGGCGGCGCTTCTGGACACGTCCTTGTTCCCAGCCTCCTATGAACAGGACCAGAATCCCGAAGGCGAAGGAGGCAACGAGTGCTCCGACGACATGAATGATTGCGACTGCCATGCACCACCCTCCGCCGCTGTCCTGCGGCTGAGCCATCATAAGTTGTAGAGAACGGGACAGAACTGGCGGCCCCCTGTTATTTGCTGTTCTCAAACTAAAGCCTCCACGGTCTCACGTTGCTCTCGAAGCGCGCGGGACAGCTCGCGCAATATCACGCGATGCCCGCCCGTCCAACCATTGCGGGACGCGGTCGCTTTGCCTTCTTCAGTGCGCGGCCCTGTGGCGTGCTTCCACGGGCTCCAACGCGCTATAAGCTCTCCCTGTCGTTGTCGTTGCTCCGGGGTCCAGTTGCGTGCGGCCATCAGTTGCATCCTCTAAAAGTTCGGTCGGCGTGATTTGCTTTTCTCGTGCGGGCGCGCGCGCCTGCGCGGAGCGTTCCCCATCGCTAGACGGCATACCGTTGTTCACTTGCTGCGGCCCGTTGCTGATGTTGGCCTGTCGAGCGAACACCACGGGAGGGCTTTTCATCTCTGCCAATGTCTCGATGGTGGAGCGGCATTGGCTCTGCGCCTTCATCGCCAGTCGAAGATAAGTTTCTGTCGCCCCAAGATGCTCGCCCATGTTCAACATAGCGCGGCGGGCAAGCTCGGTATAGATGGCATTCAGCGATGCAACGTGTGCGGCTAGCAGCGCCTCGGCCTCGCGCATGTCGCCTCGATTCACAGCCTCGCCCTTGCCCTTCAGCACCGCCATGCAGTCGGTGAGCGAAAGCTCGCCTATGCCCACACGACTGAAGTTCACCAGCGTCAACGCATTGCCAGCCAGCCCATGCGCGGCAAGTTCTGCACACTGCCTATCTGCTGTCTTGCCCGGCTCAGTCGCCACCTCTAGGCGGCGGGTCTTGTCCGCAATGGGTGCATTCGGGGCTTTCTTTGTCATGGTGTCGGACCTCTCTCGATGCAGTAAACCAGCGCCCCGGAAACACAACCCCGAAAACCTCCCCCCTTATAGGGGGGGCGGGGAATTTCGGGCCTGGGAATCTCCGAGAACGGTGAAAACGGGGAATTTCGGGGCGTCACACTTGCCATAGCCAGCCCTCGGCGCAGCCCAGCACACCACGGGCCACTAGCCCCGTAATGGCATCTCGGGCGCGTTCGGTCTTCCTATCTGGTGCCACCAGCAGCGCGGATGCCGCGAACAACACGGCGGCCTCAATCTCGACGCAAGGGGCAAGCGGCGGGGCTCCCGGCTTGCTCGTCTCGCCTTCTTTCTTGAACATGGCACGCAGCGCAGTAAGCACAATCTTTTGATTGCCTCCCTGGGGCAACTTCACGGCACGCACATCTTGGGCGGCGGTGTCGCGCTCCACCACACAGGATGTCAACGCGTCGCCGTGAGCATCAATGCCGAGCGTTTCAATCCGCAGCTTGAACGGGTGCGCGTCGCCGTCTTGCCCGTCTTTGGACTTCGCAACCTTCCATTCCCTGCGGTCGCCATCGCGTGACACCTCCACGGCGGCATCCATTGCAGCAAATAGGGAACTGTGCCCACGAAGTCCTCGCGTCGAGTCCTTACCCGTGTGATGCACGAGCACCACCAGCCCCCCGGTCATCGATTGCAGGCGCTTCGCGGCCTCCAGAATCTCGCCCATGTCGCGAGAACTGTTTTCGTCTGCGGTCGGTGCGGCGCGGTTCAACGTGTCCACGAACACCGCAGCACCAGCGGGCACCACAGCGGCCAGGTCATGCACGTCTTGAGGTTCGGTCAGCTTGAACGGTTGCAGCATCATTCGCAGGTCAGCAGGCAACGCACGGCCCCGGCTCGCCTCCCATGCCTGGGCGCGCAGCTTGAACCCCGCTTCACCCTCCAGCGCGGCATAGACCACGGACGCGCCTTCCACGCGGCAGTCAAACCAGCGGGAGCCCTCGGCAATCGCGCAGGCCATGTCGAAGCCGAGGAATGATTTACCCGATGCGCTCGGGCCATACAGCGCGGCGAGCCCCACCGCAGGCAGGACACCACGCACCCGCCATGCGAGCGGAGGCAAGTCGTGCAGGTCGTCGCCGGTCAGTAGCTTGTATCGGGGCTCGGGCGGCGCGGGCGCTCGCGCACGCTCCAGCAGGTCGGCCAGCATGTCGCCTCCTTCGCGCAGCGCGTAGTCGCTCACGTCGCTGTTATGCGGCCAGCCGTCGGGCATGTTCACCACAGCCGCGCGCACTTCGCGGGCGATGGTTTCGGCTTCCTGCTCCTTCCCCACATCCGGCAGCAACACCAGCCGGGCGGATGTGTCGCGTTGACGAAGCTCGGTAGCGACGGCACGCACGCGGCCCCAGCCGAAGCACACCACAGCGGCACAGCCTGTCGCCTTCCATGCCGCCCACGCTTGCCCGATGCCCTCGCAAACGAACACCACGCCACCGGGCACAAGCTCGCCCACGGTGAAGGAGCCTTCAACACTGGCACCCGGTAGATTCAACTTTCCCGGCTTGCCTTGGGCCTTCAATCGTTCGGCCACTGCGGGCGGCGCGATGAATTGCAGGCTCGATGCCGTGCCATCGGCGCGGAGTACCGGCACCACCAGCGCACCGGCCATTGACTCGCCAGCGATGCGCAGAGCGTCGCCATCGGGCAGCACTCGCAAGCAATGGAGCGGAACTCCTGCGGCGTGCTTCTGCTCGATGTAGGGATGCGCGATGGTCGCGGGCGTACAGCGGTTCCACACTTCGCCAGGGCTCATGCCTAGGGCTGGCTTGCGCGGCGGCTCTGCGGCCTTTCTGGGGGGCTGCGGTGGCCTTTGCTGGTCAGAAATGCCCCAGCCTCCAAGCTCTGCGGCCATCTTGAACAAGGTTCCGGCGCCAATACCTTTGCCCGGCTTGAAACTGCGCCAAGTGTCGCGGACGTCGCGTTCGTTGTAGCTGTCCCCCTGCGCGCTCCAGTCGTTGAACGTGTCGAAGTCGAGCCCGGCAGCATTGGCGGCCATGCCAGCGCGCACCCATTCATCACGGGGCAGGTCGGGCGGGATAGCGTGCAGCGCATCGCGTGCGCGGTCGGAAGTGTGCCCGTTAAGCATCCAAGCCCCGCTGTCCTGCGTTGGCACGTCGCGCCAGCCAGCGGCGAATCTTTCGGCGGTCGGCAGCGGTGAAGTGATAAATGCCGCGCTTGACCTCGAACCCGTCGCGGTCGATGCACGGCGCCTTGTCGCACGGGGCATCCAGCCCACGGCGGCGCAGTTCGGCCACAAGCTCCGGCCCGTTGCTGCACCCGGCGATATGGTCGAGGCTTTCGCGGGTCCGAGGACTGACGCGCAGCGCATGGATAGCGCGAAGATGGCGTGGATTGTCAGTGCCTAAAAATTCAGCAGGTCGTTTAGAATCGCGATGTCGTTCGTGATTTCCAAAAGCCCCTTGCGCCTCGATGAAGACTGGTGCGGGGGCTTTCCTCATTTCACACCCCTCCAGCGTTGCAACCACTGGGAGGGCATGGTGCACCAAAGGCGCAGCAACAGGCGATTGACTGCGGCCGACATCACGCCACCCCCAAAACGCGGCGCAGTTCGGCGACGGGCCACGCAAGGCGGCCATTGATGCGGATAGGACGGAGGGGGCCATTCTCGAGGCAGGCCCAGCCGCGCATAGTCTGCGGTCGGCGGTTTAGGTAGTAGGCAGCGGCGGCTGTTTCCACCGCTGGGCGGGTGACAGATTCCAGTGACGGGAACGGTTGTTGCGGGGCATGTGCCTCGCGCATCGCTTGGATGCCTGAAATGGTTGGTGGTTGCATACTGAAAAACCTTCTGCCTCGCGGCGTATTGCTGAAGGTTTCTCAGTATTCGGACGTTGCTAAAAAGTGGAACGTTCGCGGGCCATAGCGGGCCTTGTCGGTACTTGGCGGGCCTTACCGGGCCAGTCGCTGACCCAATGATTTTCTTTTGAAGATGTCAGCGCTCCCCTTGTTCAGGTACTGCAAACCGTCCTCCGTTGTCCCGATTAATGGGGGGTGCTTCCTTTCAGCTAGCACCAGCAAAGCGCCCCAGACCTCGGCAGTGTCTTGCGGGTTGCGGCATTGCTTTTGTGCAAACTCAATAACGGGCGTTAAGGTGTCGCGACGTTCTTTGGTCGAGTGAATGACACGGGACACGCTCTCAGCGACCACGGGCGCGGCCTGGCGCCCGGGCGGTTTATCGTCAGAAAGCAATTGCTGACCGGTTGACGTGCCACTATCGCCGGGCACCCGCATCGCATCAAGCTCCTTCGATTTCTTCCGGTCATGCTCCGCTTTCGCGGCCAACGCCATGGGGTCCACGAGCGCTCGCATTGCGCCGGGTATTTGCCACCCGCAGTCGAGGGCGAATTTCGCCACATCGGAAAGACGGACTTTTGCGCGTGCGTCTTCTCGAACACCGGTGTAAAGCTCCAGCGGTTCTATCGGCCCTTTGGTGCTGACGTTTGCTTGCGCCACTCTTAGCCGTTCTGCAAAGTCCGCTGGAAACCCATACGGTGCGCCCCGCTTAGATTGGAGCCAGAGCGCCATGTCGTGCCGCTCGTCGTCCGGCTCAATGTCATACGTTAGGCAAACAGCTTCCCATAGCGCGCATGAAGGGATGTTCTTCCATACCTGCCACTCGGCCAGTTGAGCCGAGCGCGAAGGGGGATGTTGAATGCCACGGACTGAACCAATCGGCTCGGGCGCATTGCTCGCCGTCGGCAAGTGTGGGGCAGCCTGCACCACCCATCGATGTCGCTCGTCCTCCCTCTCACGCTGCCATTTGTTGAAATCAGCAGGGCAAAGATGCCAATTGATGTGATGCACGGTGCCAGGGTGTGGAATCTTGTTGCCGTACTTGTCGCGCACTCGCAGCACGTCTTGGCGGATTGCCACAGCAAGGCTATCAATGAACGCGTGCAACTGCTCCCGGCTCCATCCTCCTTCCTGCTCCCCTATCTGCCATGCAGCAGTGCAGTACGGAACGCAATCAAGCTCGTTTTGCGGCCGGGTATTGTTGGCGCTCTCAGCCACCATGCGCGCGGGAGTTGCTGTGTTCTGTTGCCGTGCTGGCTCCGGGTTCGGGGCGAGGGTTTCGAAGGGAAAGCGCAGCCTATCAATACCGGCTTTGCACTCGCTGTAGAGGTGCGTGGCTATCTCGCTGCATTTCCAGGCCATGCCACGGGCGGCCACAAATCTATCGGCATCGACTATTGACAAGCCCCAATCCCAGCCTTCGGGCACGTTGTGCAAAGCAAGCAAGGTGAAGGGGTCGCGGGCTTGAATTTCACCGGCAGCGGCGGCATTGCGAAGTTCTGCGGCCCATCCTTCGGCAAGGCCGCATTCCTGTTCGCTGGAAGGTGAATCGCTCCAATCATCCAAGGCAAAGAAAATGATTGAAACGCAATCCAGCGCAGTCATTACGCCTCGTTCGGTTACGCGCTCAATCCAGCGTTCCGGCCCAGTGCTGGAGGCCTCTACGGCTCTTATTCCATCGGCTGTATGCCATTCCTGTGACCGACACTCGCTGCCCTCCAGATGGTGCAGCACTCGCTCAAATAATTCGGACATAGCACCCTTCAAAGTGCGACCTCATAAGGGGCCCCAGCCTGTCGGTGAAGGTGTCCGACTTTTCGCCAGCGGTAATTAAGCGCGGGCTAGGCTGGGGCAAAAATATCAGTTCACGGCACGCAGCTTACCGGGCTCCGCTTCGGCCACGAACTGCACACCGGCCAACCCCAAGATGTGGGCTTCTATCTGCTCCAGATACGGGCGCAGCGCGTCAATGCTTCGTGGACGGTAGCCCTCTGCGGTCGCACTTGGCTTGTGCCCCATCACTTGGGCAATGGCTCCGGCAGGCGCCCCAGCAGCCTCCCCAAGCAGCGAAAACGAACGGCGGAGACCGTGGATAGTCAGGCCCTCGACTGCAGCGCTTCGCAGGGCGTTGGCGTGGCTTGCGCGGGTGTCGGAAATGCGTCCTGCTTTCCCCGTGCTGGCGAAAACAAAACCGTTGGTGCGCGGCAGGGTCGCCAGCAGTTGCGCCAAGTACGGAGTGAGGGGAATGGTCCGGGTCGCGTCTACCTTGTCGGCGATGGTGAGCTTGCGCCATTGAAAATCCACGTTCGCCCATCTGAGCGCGGCCAATTCCTCGCGGCGGGCACCGGTCAATAGCAGGGCGCGCAGGTAAGCCGATGCAGTGCGGTTGCTCAGTTGCTCAACACCGCCCCACCAACCCAGCACCTGCGCAGCCTCCAACGCGTCAGTGCGGCGCGTATTGCTCGGCAGGTTCTCCAAGATGGCGGCGGCCTTGCCCGCGTCGCGGTCAGTCTGCCCTCGATATTCGGGCCGGGCAGCGCACCAGCGAAGGAACCCTCGGAACATCATCAACGCGCGGGCGGCTTGGTGCTTGCCTGCAATGGCTTCACGGTCGTACCAAATCTTTAGGCTGTCCTCGTTCACTGCGGCCAGCGGCAGCGCCAGCAACGGATAGAGCGGCCCCGGTCGAGTCAGCCCCTCCCCTCGTTTCTTCTTCACGCCACCAGCGGCGGACATCGCCTTCAGGTCTAACAAGTAGCGCGGCTTCCACGCGTCGCGGCGCTTGGGCCTGCCCTGCTCCAGATACAGCGGCCACACTTCCTCAACCGTCAGGGACTTAGCTGCGGCGGAGGCGGCAAGGGCGGCCTTGTCGGTTGCTCTTTGGCGTTCCACCTCGCGGGGGTCGGTGCCACTGTCCACCAGCATTTTTAGGCGCTTCGCCTCGCCTCGCGCCTTTTCGATGGGCCAGTCTGCGGCGGTGCCGATGTTGATGCGGACGGTTGCCCGGTGAAGGCGAGATTCAAAGACGTAAGTCTTCCGCCCTGTTGGCGTTACGCGCAGCGCCAGCGCGGGGGCCTCACTGTCCCAAAGGAAGGCCTGGGACTTGTCGCGGGGGCAGGTAAACGACTCAGCCCGGCCAGCGGTCAGGCGAACCCTGCTTTTCTGTACATTCATGGCGCAACCCCGAATCTGTAGGCAATCTGTAGGCAAATAAGGCGAATCCCGCCCTGCTTCAATCAACGCTTAGCCTGTTTGCCCATCCAGCATAACCGCCGTAAGTTGTTGATTTTTATCGATTGTATCTACAGCACTCAACACATGGGAATATATCTATCCCATCATTCGTAATGAGAAGGTCGGGTGTTCGATTCATCTCTCCGGCACCAATTGCAGTAGAAAAAGCCCGTCATCCAAAAGATGACGGGCTTTTTGCTTTTGCGGGCCGTGTAGCGAATGTAGTCGGTCCGGGGCCCCAACGGGCTAGCGAACTGTGCGAGCAGTCCAGCGCCGCAGTCCGGCTGTGGTCGGATCCGCGCCCCGAGGCGCGGCGCTATTCGGTGGTGGGCTCTTTCGCTTCGACAATGCGCTCGCGCACCCATCGCGGGCCGCCGAGCCGACGCAGCTTTTCCCTCTGCGGCGCACTCATCTTGATCGTCACTGGAACTGTGATCTCGCCGGCCTCCAGGCGCTTCCTGCCCGCACCAGGCCGGGCGCCTCCCATTCGTTTTTTTGCTTCCATAAGCAAAATCCTAGGGCGCATTTCTCCAGGGCCAAAGCCCTCAATTGTCGCGAATTCTCGCTATGCAGCGAGAATGCAACGAGCCGGGCGGATGCATTCGGAAGCATTCCAAAGACGTGCTAATCACCGGTCGAGGTTTGGCGTGCAGCTGACATCGGCGAGCGAAACCGGGCGCGACCCGTACTTAGAATGCCGAACGGAACAGATGCGTCGACTCACGGCGCGTTGAATACGGAACGCATTCATTCGGCATATGAGCACTGTTGTCTATCGAGGAACGAAATACAACTACGGCCAATCCGCTCTCATGAGTGAGGGCGATGGCCCGTTTCCCTACGTCGTCGTCATGCCCTACGTGGGCTTGAAGGAACTCAAGCGCGACCTGAAGCGATGGGCCGGGCCATGGAGCGTGCACAGCGCCTGGGCCCTGGACAAGGCCGACCTCGATGCCTACCTGATGGTCAGCTTCCAGGACAAAGCCGATCAGGTCCGCTACGAGCGCGAACTCGCGGGGACCGAGACGCCGACCTGAACGAAGCGCACCTCGTCGGCGGCGATGGCGCGGACCCTCGGGCCGAAGCTGCCGATGTTCGTGAGCGTTTCGTTGTGATGCCGAATCACCTGGATCGGCGACAGATGCCGATTGCCTTCGGTGGTGTGCGCATCTTCCACCAGCACCACGGGGTATCCGAGCGCCAGCGCCCTGCGGGTGGTGGTGTCCACGCAGAACTCCGTGTGCATCCCGCAGATCACGAGATCCGTCACACGATGCGACTTCAAGATCTGCTCCAGCTCCGTGCGATGGAAAGCGTCGGCGGTGGTCTTGCGCAGGCGCAAGTCAGCGTCCTCCACATGAAGACCTCGGGCCAGCTGCCATGCATCGGTCCCGAACTCCAGAAAGTCGGAACTCGACTCGTGCTGGATGAAGATCACCGGAGTGCCCGCCCCGCGCGCCTGGGCTGAGACCTGGTTGATGCGGGCAATGACCCCTGCCAGGTCGAAGGGATGGTGCTCGCCTTCGCACAGGCCCTGCTGGACGTCGATGACGAGAAGTGCTGTCTTCATGATGCTTTCCAGCCTCAAGCGGGCCTTGTGAATCCGTCGGCGCTCCAGTGCTCGCTGCCCACGCCGTGATGAACGAAGAACAGGCCCTCAGGGTCGTACTGCTCTTTCACTGCGAGCAGCCTCGCATAGTTGGAGCCCCAGAAGGATCGCTGCCAGTCGGCCTCGAAGAAATTGCTTTCAGACACGTAGGAGCCTGCGTCCGGAATCAGCTTGCGCAGCGCGTCCATGGCGCTGCCGACGGCTCGCGCATGCTGGCGAGCCAACGGCGCATCGGGCTCGTGGCCGGGAACGCCCGGATAGGCCGGCGGCCCCTCCGCGCCGCTGATGGCCAGCGCGAAGGCGTCCAGCACCGCGGGGTTCGTGGCTGTGTCCTTGGCCGCCGCGATCGCTTCGTCCGAAGCCCCCGCCAGGCCCTTGTTGACGTGCAGGGACAGGCCCCAATGGCGGCTCGCCGCGAACAAGGCATCGCAGAGAGCCTCCCGCCGGTCCTGGCGCAGCAGCGCAGCGGGAAGCCAGGTCGACTGGTAGCCGTGCAGGACCTGCCCCGCCTGGCCCTGGTCGCCGGCCCAGAACACATTGCCCTCGGCCGCGCCCGGCCGGTCGTCGGCCTGCATGATGCCCAGCAGCTTCTTGAGAAAGGAAGGTGCCCAGAAGCGCCGGGCTGAGAGCGCCACGATGCCCCATGGCGCCAGTTCGAGCTTGTAGTCCTGCGGGGCGTCGGCAATGGCATCCAGGAAGGGTTGCCAGACCATGCGCGCCTGGCGCCGGCCGAGCCCCTGGAACACCATGTTGACCCTGACGACGTTGTCCGGCCGAAAGCGGATCAGTTCGCCCCAGTGCGGATTCAGCAGCTTCTCACTGTAGAAGCCGACGATCTGGCCGATCAGCCGGCGAAACGCCGCTGCCGACGAGGCCTGGATGCTCATCGTGACCGCGCCGAATTCATCAGGGAGATCGTGAACCCGCAAGGTGAGCCGGGTGACGATGCCCAGGCTTCCGCCGCCGCCGCCCTTGAGGCCCCAGAACAGCTCCGGATTCGTGCAGGCATTGGCGATTCTGGCGACCCCGTCGGCAGTGACGACCTCGGCCTGCAGCAGGCTCGCCGCGGCCAATCCGTAGGCCTTGGAGAAGCTCCCGAAGCCCCCGCTCTGGATGAGGCCCGCGACCCCGACCGTCATGCAGCCGCCGCCCTGGACGTAGCCTCCCGCCTGGGTGGTGACGGCGTCGTAGACCTGTGACCAGATCGCGCCGGCTTCGACGGTCACCGCGCGCTGCGGCTCGGCGCGTCCCTCGCACCCTTGCGCGACGAATGCATCGTGCAGCGTGATGGCGGTCATCTTTCGCGTCCAGACCAGCAGCGAATCCGGCGCGTTGGATGTGCCCTGGTAGCTGTGCCCTCCCCCTTTGATCACCAGGCGCAGCCGGTGCTCGCGCGCGAAGTCGACGGCCGCGATCACGTCCTCGGTGCTGCGCGCGGCGACCGCATAGACGCTCGGCATCGAGGTCCATGCGTCGACCCAGCCCAGCGTCTGCGTCAGAGCGACCTCGTCGCCCAGGAAGTAGGGATTCTTGAGCGCCTTGAACAAGGCCGTGCAAGCCGGGCCGCCCGGCGCATCCTGGCACCGGGTCAACGGCGATTCCACCTTGATCAGCTGCCCCTTGAGGCTGTCGCCCAGCGCCTTCCATTGCGCCTCGGACGGCCACGAGGCGTCGCCCGGACGCACGCGCGGCTGGGGGCCAGGCGCCGCCAGGGCGCGCGAAGGCACGAGCAACCATGACAAGAGGCCGGACAGGAGCGGAGTGGCCGCGGCCATGCGCAGCAGGCGTCTTCTGTTCTCTTTGATGCTCTTCATGGATGGCAGCCGGACAGAAGAACGACCCTCGCGCTCAATCGAGCGGTGGCGGCTCGAAGCCCCCGAACTCGCGCTCGACGAGCTCGGCGAAACGGAGGGTGGTGCGGTCCTCGTACATCGCGCCCACGGCCTGCACGCCGATCGGCAGGCCCTCATCGGACCGGCCGATGGGCATGGCGGTGGCAGGCAGGCCCGGGGCCGTCGCCATGCCCGGCCACACCAGCTGATCGCCGTAGCCGTGCGGCGTGCCGTCGATCAGGATGCGGCGGGCGCCGAGGTCAGGGTCATGGTCGTGCGGGAAGGCCGGCGTGGGCATCACCGGAGCCACGACCACGTCGAAGCTGGCGAACAGTTGCCGCCAGCGGTCCCGCAGCCGCACCCGGGCCGTGTCCGCCGCCAGCCAATCGCGGTGGCTCAGCACGGCGCCGCGCGCGCGTTCGGCCTCGAGGCTCAGGTCGCCAGCCTCGAAGCCCGCCGCGCGGGCGCGGGCGGCCTCGAACATGGCCGGCGGCCAGGTGGCCGAGAGAAAGGAGAAGAGCAGGCGGGCGAAGAGCCGCGCGCCGTCTCCGAGGTCCGGCAGCAGCGGACTCGCGCGCGAGACCTTGGCGCCGGCCTTGATGAGCCGGTTCGCGAAGCGATCGATGGCGGCGCGCACGCGGGTGTCGCTCGGCATCAGCGGATGCGTATCGAGCACGAGCACGCGAAAGCTCGGCAGGTCCTCATGGCGCGGCTTGGGCAGCGCGAGCCGGTAGGCGGCGCCCAGCGTGCGCGGGTCCGGGTCGGCCAGCAGGTCGAGCATGAGCGCCAGGTCGGTCGCGCTGCGCGCCATGGGCCCGATCACCGCCAGGTCGCGCTCCATCGGCAGGGCCGGCGCCGGCGGCGGCGTGTGGCCGCGAGACGGCAGCAGCCCGAAGGTCGGCTTGTGCGCAAGGACGCCGCAAAAGTGCGCAGGCGCCCGCAGCGAACCGCCGAGGTCGGACCCGATCGAGAGCGGGCCATACCCTGCCGCGAGCGCGGCGGCCGAGCCGCCGGACGAGCCTCCCGGCGTGCGCCCGAGATCCCAGGGATTGCGGGTCGTGCCGTAGATCTCGTTGTAGCTCTGGAGGTCGCCCAGCGCGAAGGGCACGTTGGTCTTGCCGAGGACCACGGCGCCGGCGGCCTTCAGGCGGGCGACTGCGACGGCATCCTCGGCGGGCATGAAGTCCCTGTAGTGCGGCATGCCCCAGGTCGTCGGCAGGCCAGCCACGTTGAACGACTCCTTGACGGTGATCGGGATGCCGAGCAGCGGCCGGACTTCGCCGCGCGCGCGGGCCGCGTCGGCCGCGCGCGCCGCGACCATGGCCCGTTCGAAATCCCGCACGCAGACGGCGTTGATCTTCGCGTCGTGGCGCTCGATGCGCGCAATCGCGGACTGCGCGAGCTCGACGGCGGAGAACTTGCGGGCGGCCAATGCGTCCGCGAGTTCGCTCGCCGTCATGTAGGCCGGGTCAACGGGCTTCGAGGTCATGGCTGCGGAATCTATCCTACTCAGTGACTCCCAGTGTCCATGATGCGCTCGGGCGCCCGGCCGTGGAGCCTCAGCAGCCGCCGTAGTCTCTTTGACCGCTGGCCGTGATCGTGTAGGTATCTCCGCCCGGGGCGACGTGGCAGAGAGGCGGGCTCTGCCGCGGCATGAAGCGCCGGGGCGCCGCCGGCGGGTGCGCGGAAGGGGCTGCCGGAACGCCCTGCGCCGAAGGCAGGTCATTCGCGGCGCGCAGGCATTGCAGGCGCCTGGAGGAAGGCTCCATCGCACTGCAGGCCTCCAGGAGGACGGGCGGCAGCTGGGCCGCCGCCGAGGCGCAAAAGGCACACAGCATCGCCGGCGCCAAGAGCGGCAGCGGCCTCACGCCAGCAGATCCTTCAGGCTCGCGCGCAGCCGGCTGATCGCCTGGCTATGCAGCTGGCACACGCGCGACTGGCTGACCTCCAGGATCGCGCCGATCTCGCGCAGGTTCAGCTCTTCCTCGTAGTAGAGATTGAGCAACAGCTGGTCGCGCTCCGGCAGCGCCGAGATCGCATCGATGAGCTCGTGGCGAAAGCCGCTTTCCAGCAGTTGGGCCAGGGGGTCGTCGCTGCTGCGGTCCTTGCGCGCGCCCTGCGCGTGCAGGTCGAGAAAGGGATTCTCCGCCTCGCCCTTCGAGAAGTCCTCGACGTAGAGAAGCTGGCAGCCCTGGATCTCCTGCAGCAGAGACTGGTAGGCCTCCAGCTCCATCTTCAGTTCCTTGGCGATCTCCCCCTCCGTCGGCGGCCGCCCGAGCCGGTGCTCGAGCGCCTGGATGGCTTTCTCGACGCCGCGCGCCGACTGGCGCAATCCCCTGGAGCCCCAGTCGCTGGCGCGCAGCTCGTCGAGCATGGCGCCGCGGATGCGCTGGCTGACGAAGGTCTCGAACTGCGCGCCGCGGTTGTCCTGGTAGCGGTTGGAGGCGTCGAGCAGGCCGAGCATGCCGGCCTGGATCAGGTCGTCGAGCTCGACGCTCGCCGGCAGCTTGGCGATCATCTGGAGCGCGATGCGGCGCACCATGGGTTGGTGCTGCGCGAGCAGATGGGACTTTTCAATGGTTCCCTGTGCGGTGTACACGGCCGTCCTTTTCCGTTGAATCGATGCCGCGCTCAGGCGGCGGCTGTGCTCAGCCCCTGCGCCGTGCGGGCAGAGGGCTGGGCCAGAGTGTTCGGGGTGGCGCGCGCGCCGGGCGGCTGCGCGCGCCATGGCCACTTGCCGATGTCGGCGGCAATGCGGCGGAAATCCACCGCGGCGGGGCTTGCCGGGAACGCCTCGACCATCGTCTGGCGCAAACGCCGCGCGTCTTCCATGTGCGCGTCGTAGCGCACCCAGCCCGCGGGCTCCAGCGACACCGCCAGGTAGCGGCTGCCGGTGTTGGCGAGGTTGGTCATGATCTGGTGGGCGGCCTCGGGGCTGGCCACGCCGTTGACGAGAAAGCGAAGCTGCCTCAGCGCATGCGCGTAGTGCAGCCGCTTGATGCCCGCGTAGGCCGAGGTGATGGATGACGGATGCGGCTGCAGCACGAGCACCAGTTCGTCGGCCAGCCGGGCGAGCGGCGACAAGCGGCCCTCGCTGTCGAAGACGGTGTCGATCAGGACCACGCCGCCTTGCAGCAGCGCGCGCGGGTCCGCGTCCTTCTGTTCCCCAGGCGGCGCCGACAGCACGCCGACGCCGCAGCCGGTCTGCGCGGCGGCTTGCCGGCAGCTCAGGCGGCCGCCGGCGACATCGCCCAGCGTGCCGGCCGGATCGATGGCCCATGCCCCGCAGATGGACTCCGACGTCGGGCAGTGCTCGTCCAGCAGCAGCACGTCCTTGCCCTGTTGCACCAGGGCGGCGCCCAGGTTCATGGTTGCCGTGGTCGCACCCATGCCACGCCCCATGCCCGCGATGGCGATGACGCGCGTCGGCGTATGGGCCAGCAGCCGCCGCAGTCCATCGGCTTGATCGGTAACCAGCTTGCTCATTCGTGTGCCCTCCTCAAGTCCTCAACCCTGCGGTTCCAGCAGCGCGGGCGCCCGGGTGGGCGCGGTGGACTCGGTGCCCAGCGCTTCGAGAAGCAGGAAGAGCTTGCTCACGCCAACGAACAGCGCATTGCCGGTCAGCGGCCGGCTGGAACGCACAGGGCGCCCGGTGAGCTGGTTGAGCAGCGCGCGCGTGCGGTCGGCCCACTCGCCCTTCGCGTGCAGCAGCCGCCAGACGGTGGTGGTCACCTGGCCGGCGATCAGCAGGCGCTTCATCATGTTCGGGTCGCCCAGCTCGCCCAGGCCGCCGACGAGCTGCAGGCCCTGGCGCATCAGGCGGAAGCAGGGGTCCGCCTCGCCGGCCCAGGCCAGCCACTGCGCCAGTTGGCGCGCCGTGACTTCCATGCCGACATTGGAGAGCGAATAGCTCTGCGCCACGATCTTCTGGCTGCGCGCATCGAGCACGCGCGTCACGACGCAACGCAGCGGGGGGACTTCGCCCGGCTCGGCTCCGGCGGCCGCCCCGGCGCGCAGCGTCACATGCGCATGCGCGTCGCACTGCATCGCCAGCTTGCCGCGGAAATTCATCGGCCGAGCTTCCGTGAAGTCGAGTTCCAGGCGCGCCAGCGTGGTGGCGGCGCCGGAGCGGACGTCGAACACGGCGGTGGAACCCGCCGCACGCGCCAGCCACTTCTGGCCCTGGGCCTGCCACTGCGCCATGAAGTCGGCGCCCGGCAGCTTCGTCATCACATGCACCAGCGGCTTGTCGAAATCCTGCTGCCGCAGCCACTGGACCTGCCGCATGCCGGGCTTGCGCCGGGCCGTGGGCATGCCGTGGGTAGCGGCGGTGGAAAGCCACTGGTTGGGCGCGGCCAGCGGCAGGCCGCTGCGGTCGGACAGCAGCAGGCTGCTCTGGCATTCGTAGGCGTCCCCGCCCTCGGCCGAGCGAATGCCGACCTGCCCGCTCAGGGCGAGCACGTGGGTATCGCAGGCGGCGGCGATTTCGCCCTGGGCGTGGACCATCAGGTCCTGCAGCACGGCCTTCTGGCCGATCTCGTCGTCGGCGGCGCCGCGCCACAGCTGGCGCGAGCGATCGAAGCCGATCCCCGCGCCGGCGAGCGCGCCGGCGGCGGTGGCCAGCTCCTGCGCGTCGTGCGCCATCGCGCGGATCAGGTTGCTGTATTGCACGCGCAGGCGGTCCGCCTCGGCTTGCGCCTGAACGACCTGCGCGGAGGGAGCGCCGCCCGCGGGCTCGTCCTGCATCTCGACCTCGGAGGGCACGAACAGGGGGTTGTGGCGGCGCGGCTGGAAGACGCTGTCGACCAGTTGCGCGCGGTCGGCCGGCATCAGGTTCTCGGGCACCTTCTGGCCGCTGGACACGTAGTGCACCGGCAGGCGATGGCGGATCACGGTGTCGATGAGCGCGCCGGGATGCGTGGCTTCGTCGACCTTGGTGAAGATGCAGCCCGCGAGTTCGCTGCCGCCGTTGCCGTTGCGGTAGGCATGCACGACTTCATTGAGCGTGTCGCCGTGGCTGCTTGCATTGAGCAGCAGCAGCCGCTTGACGGGGCGATGGCTGCTGCACAGCATCGCGATCTGGTCGGAGACGGCGCGGTCGCGCTGGCTCATGCCCACGGTATCGATGAGCACCATGTGCTTGTCGCGCAGGTCCTGCAGCACCAGGTGCAGGTCGGCCGCATCCTTCACGGCGTAGACCGGCACGTTGAGGATCTGGCCGTAGATGCGCAGCTGTTCGTAGGCACCGATGCGGTAGCTGTCGGTGGTGACCAGCGCCAGCTTGTCGGCGCCGAAGCGCATCACGCAGCGCGCGGCCAGCTTGGCGGTGGTGGTGGTCTTGCCGACGCCGGTCGGGCCCATCAGCGCATAGACGCCGCCTTGCGTGAGCAGCGCGTCCTCGTCCTCATGCACGGGCACCGCGCGAATCAGTTCGGCGCGGGCAAAGGCCATGCCCTGCGCGTAGCTCTGGCCGGTGGGCAGCTTCTCCAGCATCGCCTTGGACAGGCGAGCGCTGAAGCCGGCCCCCAGCAGCGTGCGCAGCAGGCGCCCGCGCACCGGGTCCTGGCGCTGCTTGTCGTTCCACACCACGCTGGCGAGCTGCTCTTCGAGCATGCCGCGCATGGAGTGGAGTTCGTTGAGCACGGTGTCGGCAGGCGCGGCCGGCGCCGCCGGCGCGGCGGGCACGGCCGGGCTGCTCGGCGCCGGCGTGGCTTGCGGCTCCCGCATCACGACCGGCGCGACGACGGGCGCGGCAACCACCACGGGTGCCATCGCCGGTGCAATCACGGGTGCGATCACGGGTGCGAACGCGGAGATGGGCGCGGTGGGCGCCGTGGGCGCGGGGGCAGGCCGTGCCACGGAAGCCACGGGCGCTGCGGGCGCCGCGTGCTCCAGCGCCTCGTGCACATCGCCTTCGGCCATGGCGACGATCTCCACGCCTTCGGGGCAGGCGCGGTTGGTCAGCACGATGGCCTCCGCGCCCAATGCCTCGCGAACGAGGCGAAGTGCTTCGCGGCTGGTGGCCGCGACGAATCTGCGCGCGGCGCTGCGCATGCTGGTGGGGGTGTTCAAACTCTTCCTCCGATGGTGGCGGTGATCTTGATGTGACGGGAGTCAGGGATCTCCGCATGGGAGAGCACCTTGAGTTGCGGCAGGCTGCGGCGCAGGAAGCGCGAAAGCAGCACACGCAGCGCATGCTGGACGACCAGCACGGGCGCCAGGCCCAGCTGCTCCTGGCGGGCGATGGCGGCCTGCGCCTGGCGCAGCAGGTTGTCGGCGATGCCCGGCTCGATGCCGCTGCTGTTGTTGAGGGCCTGCTGCAGCACGCCGTCGAGCGAGCCGTCCAGGCCGATGACCTGCAGTTCGGTGTCGCCCGGGAACAGCTGCTGGACGATGGCGCGGCCGAGGGCCAGGCGCGTCAGGGTGGTCAGTTCCGTCGGGTCCTTGACGGTCGGCGCGTTCTCGGCCATCACGTCGAGGATGGTGCGCATGTCGCGGATCGGCACCTCTTCCTCCAGCAGGTTCTGCAGCACCTTGTGAAGCGTGCTGAGGGTGATGATCTTCGGTACCAGGTCCTCCGTCAGCTTCGGCGCGGTCTTGGCGATCTGGTCGAGGAGGTGCTGCACCTCCTGGCGGCCGAGCAGTTCGGCGGAGTGGGTCTGGATCAGGTGGTTCAGGTGCGTCGCCATCACGGTGCAGGCATCGACCACCGTGTAGCCGTAGATCTGCGCCTGTTGCCGCAGGCTGCTGTCGATCCAGATCGCGGGCAGGCCGAAGGCCGGATCGCGCGTCTCGGTGCCGGGCAGCGTGCCCGTGACCTGGCCGGGATTGATCGCCATCCACTGGTTCGGGAAGGCCTCTCCGCGGCCGATCTCCACGCCTTTCAGGCTGATGATGTAGGTGTTGGGCTTGATCTCCAGGTTGTCCCGGATATGCACCACCGGCACCAGGAACCCGATGTCCTGCGCGATCTTCTTGCGGATGCTCTTGATGCGGCCGAGCAGTTCGCCCTGCTGCGCCTGGTCCACCAGCGGAATCAACCGGTAGCCGACTTCCATGCCCAGCGGATCGACCAGCGCGATGTCGTCCCAGGTGGCCTCGGCAGCGTCGCTCTGCGGCGTCGCACCCGCCTGCGCCGCGGCCGCGGCGGCGGCGGCCTGCTCGGCGGCGACCCTCGGCTTGCCCATGACCAGGCGGCGCCCGAACCAGACCAGGGCCCCGGCGATCAGCAGGAACGCCAGATTGGGCATGCCGGGGATCATGCCCATCAGGCCGATGATGCCGGCCGTCAGGAAGAGCACCTGCGGGTTGGAGAAGAGCTGGCCCGTCAACTGGCTGCCGACGTCCTCGTCGGTGGTCACGCGCGAGACGATCACGCCCGCGGCGGTCGAGATGACCAGCGCCGGGATCTGCGCCACCAGGCCGTCGCCGATGGCCAGCAGCGTGTAGGTCGTCGCGGCGGTGGAGAAGTCCAGCCCGTGCTGGGCCATGCCGACCACCAGGCCGCCGATGATGTTGATGACCATGATCAGCAGGCCCGCGACCGCATCGCCGCGCACGAACTTGCTGGCACCGTCCATGGAGCCGTAGAAGTCGGCTTCCTGCGCGACTTCGGTGCGGCGCTTGCGCGCGATGTCCTCGCCGATGAGCCCCGCGTTCAGGTCGGCGTCGATCGCCATCTGCTTGCCGGGCATGGCGTCGAGCATGAAGCGCGCGCCGACCTCGGCGATGCGGCCCGCGCCCTTGGTGATGACCATGAAGTTGATCAGGACCAGGATGATGAACACCATCACGCCGACGGCGAAGTTGCCGCCGACCAGGAAGTGGCCGAAGGCCTCGATCACCTTGCCCGCGGCATCCGGGCCGGTGTGGCCGTTCATCAGCACCACGCGGGTGGAGGCCACGTTGAGCGACAGGCGCAGCAGCGTGGAGAACAGCAGCACCGCCGGGAAGGCCGCGAAATCCAGCGCCTTCATCGTGTACATGCTGACCAGCAGCACCATCACGGAGATGGCGATGTTGAAGGTGAAGAGCAGGTCCAGCAGGAAGGGCGGCAGCGGCAGCACCATCATGCCCAGGATCAGCACGATCAGGATCGGACCCGCCAGGCCCTTGAACTGGGTGCCGGAGAACAGTTGCGTCGGCAGACGCAGCAAGCTTGCCATCGGGTTCATGCGGCCTTCACGGAATATTCGAGTTCTTGGGGAATGGGGAGATCGCTCGGCGTGCGCGGCGCCTCGCCGCCTTCGCTCTTCCAGCGCTTGAGCTGGTAGACCCAGGCCAGCACTTCGGCCACCGCCGTGTAGAGGCCGGCGGGAATTTCACTGCCGAGCCGGGTGTGCTTGAAAAGCGCGCGGGTGAGCGGTGGCGCCTCGAGAATGGGCACGCCGTTCTGTTCGGCGAGTTCGCGGATGCGCTGGGCGATCAGGTCGCTGCCCTTGGCCACGACGCGCGGCGCGCGCATGTCGCTGTCGATGTATTTCAGCGCGACCGCGAAGTGGGTCGGGTTGGTGACCACGATGTCGGCCTTGGGAACGTCGGCCATCATGCGGCGGCGCGCCATCTGCTGCTGCTGGCGGCGGATCTTGGCCTTGATGTGCGGGTCGCCCTCGCTCTCCTTGTGCTCCTGGCGCAGGTCCTCGCGCGACATGCGCAGCTTGCGGTAGTAGGCCCAGAGCTGGTAAGGCACGTCGATGAGGGCCACCAGCAGTAGCGCGACGGCGATCAGCACGCACCAGCGCGCCACCAGCATGACGGTCTGCGGCAGCGCCGAGCTCGGAGGCTGTGCCATCAGCGAGACGACCTGCTCGATGTTGCCCATGATCACCATGTAGGCCACGCCGCCGATCAGCAGGGACTTGGCCAGCGCCTTGGTCAGCTCGACCAGGGACTGCGTCGAGAACATGCGGGCGATGCCGGTCAGGGGATTGAGCTTGCCGAAATTGGGCGCGATGGATTTCGCGGAGAAGAGCCAGCCACCCAGAATGAGGGGCGCGGCCACCGCTGCCACGATCATCATTGCGAAGAAGGGTGCGAGGGAGACAAGCGTGTCCATCGCCATCATGGCGGTCTGGGCCAGCATGTGGTGCGGGTCGAAGGCCGAGGCCCGGTCGAAGCGCAGGCCGCGGCGCAGCATCGCATTGGCGCTGTTGCCGAGCGAGCCGCCCGTCAGCCACAGGCCGGTGGCGGCCGTGCCCAGCATGACGAAGGTGGTCAGTTCGCGTGACCGGACGACGTTGCCTTCCTCGCGCGCCTTTTCCAGGCGCCGCGGGGAGGCAGGTTCCGTTTTTTCGAGATCGCTTTCCTCAGCCATTCATGCTCCGGAGAACAGCGGCGAAGGTCGCTGCTCGTGGCTGATTATTGGATTCAGTCCTCCGGAACAATCCCTGGATCAGGGGCGCTAAACCACTCCTGATCGGGCATTTGCACTCCCCCGGTCTTCGCGCAGGAAGCGCTACCTCGGCATGGCGTGCGGCGCCTGCGGCGTTGGCGTTGGAGGCATCACCGGCCCTGTGGGCGGGGTGAGCACGGGCTTCGGGATGGCAGGCGCAGGATTCGTCACGCGCGCTACGATCTGGCCCGCGAGATGGCGGCTAACTTCCGCACCTGCGAATGCGGCGCCGCCTCAGCGAGCAGCGGCCTCGCCTCGGGTGAAGACAGATAGGCAGGCATGGGGTCAGCGTCGCGCGGTTTCGCGGCGTCCCTGCAGGACGCCGCGGCGCGCTGGCCGACTTGACAGGGCTAGAAGCCCAGGCTGGCCAGCAGGTCGTCCACTTGCGATTGGTCGGTCACCGCGTCAGGATTGCCGGGGGTGATCTGCGGACCGTTCTGCAGGCTGGAGACCGGAGCGATCTCCGGGCGCCTTTCGACGGGCGAGTTGTCGATGAGAACCTGGAGCAGTTGCGTCTCCACGTCATTGACCACTTCCATCATCTTCTTGATCACCTGACCCGTCAGATCCTGGAAGTCCTGCGCCATCAGGATCTCCATCAACTGCGCGTTGATGTCGCTCGCCTTGCGCGGCACGTCCTGCAGGTAGCCGCGCGTATCGCGCACGAGTTCGCGCGCGTCGTTCAGCTCGATCGGGCTGTCGAACCACTCGTCCCAACGCTTGTTGAGCGCCTTGGCGTCCGACGCCAGCCCTTCCTGCAGCGGCTGCGCGAGATCGATCGCGTTGAGCGCGCGGTGCGCGGCCCGCTCCGTCATGGTGGCGACATAGCTCAGACGGTCACGCGCATCGGGGATGGACTGCGCGGCCTTCTCCAGTTGCTTGTCCAGACCCAGTTCGCGCAATCCTTCGCGCAACTGGCGCGTCAGCTGCCCGATGCGCCCTAGCAGTTGCTCGGCGGTGTTCCCTTGCTCAAGGGCTTCTAACGCTGGTTTGGACATTTTCAGGCCGCCTCTTTGTTGAGCTTCTCGAAAATCTTGGTGATCTTTTCCTCCAGCGTCGCTGCGGTGAAGGGCTTGACCACGTAACCGTTCGCCCCGGCCTGCGCCGCGGCGACGATGTTCTCCTTCTTCGCCTCCGCGGTGACCATCAGCACCGGCAGCTTGCACAGCTCGGGGTCGGCGCGGATGGTCTGCAGCATGGTGAGGCCGTCCATGTTGGGCATGTTCCAGTCCGACACCACGAAGCCGAAGTTGCCGCCCTTGAGTTTCTCGATGCCGGCGGCGCCGTCCTCGGCCTCGTCCACGTTGAGGAACTCGAGCTCCTTCAACAGGTTGCGCACGATTCGGCGCATGGTCGGGAAGTCATCCACAACCAAAATTCTGATGCTCTTGTCGATCACGATTACGTCACTCCACTAGTTCGTTTCAAACCCGATTTGCCCGCTCGCCGAAGGTGCGCAGATGCGCGAGTACCCGACGGCTCATCTCTCCCAGGGGCGCGACCTCGTCGGCGGCGCCCAGTGCGATCGCTTCCTTCGGCATGCCGAAGACCACGCAGCTGGCCTCGTCCTGCGCCAGCGTGTGGGCGCCCGCCTGCTTCATGCGAAGCAGGCCCTCGGCCCCGTCCTTGCCCATGCCGGTAAGGATGACGCCGATGGCGTTCTTGCCCGCATGCCTGGCCACCGAATCGAAGAGGACGTCGATGGAAGGACGATGCCGGTTCACCGGCGGCTCCTGGTCGAGATGGGCCACGTAGTTGGCGCCGCTGCGGCCGAGCGACAGATGGAACCCGCCCGGCGCGATGTAGGCATAGCCCGGCAGCACGCGCTCGCCATGCTCGGCCTCCTTGACGTTGATGCGGCACAGGCCGTCCAGCCGCTGCGCGAAGGAGCGGGTGAAGCCGCTGGGCATATGCTGCGTGATCAGGACCGCCGGGCTGTCCGGCGGCAGCGGCGTGATCACCTCGCGGATGGCCTCGGTTCCGCCGGTGGAGGCGCCGATGATGATCAGCTTCTCGGTACTCAGCAGCGGGCTGCGCAGCAGGGCCTCCTGCGGGGCGTCCGGCGCCGAGCGAGCCGCGCCGCCGTGGCGCGATGGCTGAAGCCGGGCGCAGGCGGCCGCGCGGATCTTGCCGGCGATCAGCTCGGTGTAGTTGAGCAGGCCGTCGCGCACGCCGAGCCGCGGCTTGGTGACGAAGTCGATGGCGCCGAGCTCCAGCGCGCGCAGCGCGATCTCGGAGCCCCGCTCGGTCAGCGACGACACCATGACCACGGGCATCGGCCGCAGGCGCATGAGCTTCTCGAGGAACTCCAGACCGTCCATGCGCGGCATTTCCACGTCCAGCGTCAGGACGTCCGGGTTCGTCACCTTGATGAGGTCGCGCGCCACCAACGGATCGGCGGCGGTGCCGACGACCATCATGTCGGGCTGGCTGTTGATGATTTCGGTCATCACGCTGCGTATCAACGCCGAGTCGTCGACGCAGAGCACCTTGATTTTCTTTTGCGAGCTCACCAGATTCCTTTGTTTCTTGCCGCCGACGCCGTTTCGAGGGCGAGAGCGTTGCCTCTTTCCTGGTCGAGGGGTGCACGCCGGCCCGAGAGCCTGCGCAGCAGCTCACCCTCCTCGCGCTGGATCAGCTGGACGTCGGTCTGGCCGCGCAGCTTGCGCACCACGGCCTTGCCGGTGGAGGGCATGAAGCACACGCGCCGCGCATGCTGGCCACGCAGATCCTGCGCGGCGACCTCGATGCGTTCGGCGCGCAGATAGCGCAGGACGAAGTCGGCGTTGCGGTCGCCGATATTGAGCGTGGTCATGTTGGCCAGCACCGCGCCGCCGCCGAAGACCTTGGCCTGCAGCTTCTCGCGGCGCGCGCCCGAGCGGATGAGTTCGCGGATCAGAACATCCATGGCATAGGCTCCGTAGCGCATGGATTCGGTCGGGTCGCGCGCGCTGGTGCCGTCTTCCGGCAGCATGAAATGATTCATGCCCGCCACGCCGTTCTCGACGTCGAGGATGCAGGCCGACACGCATGAGCCGAGCACCGTGCTCAGCACGATGTCGGTGGTGGTGACGTAATACTCCGAGGGCAGCAGCTTGACCGCCATCGCGCCGACGTCGCGGTCGTAGTAGTGGTGGGTGGCGACCGAACCCGGCTCGGCGGCGGATTTCATGAGGCACCCGTGCCGCGCACGCGCGACACTTCATACACCGTGTGACCGAGCGGCTTGAAGATCGGGTTGACGAGCGAGGCGTTCTCGGAATGACCGGCGAACAGCAGGCCCTTCGGCTTGAGCAGCAGCGCAAAGCGGTCGAGGATCTTCTTCTGCGTCGGCTTGTCGAAGTAGATCATCACATTGCGGCAGAAGATCGCGTCCACCGGCTCCTTCACCGACCAGGAGAGGTCGAGCAGGTTGAGCCTGGAGAACTTCACCAGCGCGGCGACCTCAGGGCGGATGCGCACCTTGCCCGCATTCGAGCCCGTGCCCTTGCTGAAGAAGCGCTTGAGCCGTTCGCCCGAAAGGCGCGCCACCTGCTCGTTCGTGAACACGCCGGCCGACGCCTTCGCCAGCACGGCGGTGTCGATGTCGGTGGCGATGATGCGCGCCGAGCTTGCGCGATCTCCCAGCGCCTCGAAGAGCGTGATGGCCAGCGAGTACGGTTCCTCGCCGGTCGAGGCCGCCGCGCACCAGATGGTGATCGGCTGCGGGAACTTGCGCACATGCTCGGCCAGCACCGGAAAATGGTGGGCCTCGCGGAAGAAGGAGGTCAGGTTGGTCGTCAGCGAATTGATGAAGGCCTGCCACTCGTCTCCGTCCTGGGTGGACTCCAGCATCGCCAGGTAGGTCGAGAACTCGGGCAGTCCCAGTTCGCGCAGCCGGCGCGACAGACGGCTGTACACCATCTGGCGCTTCTGCTCACCCAGCGAGATGCCGGCGCGTCGATGGATCAGGGTGCGGACTTTCGAGAAGTCGCTGTCGGTGAAGGTGAACTCGGTACTCACGGCCGGTGTCGTTGGATGGCTTTCAATGTACATAGCAAGCTCCCGGCGCAATGCCCCGATCAGGGCGATTAAAGTCTTCTAGCTTGCGAGACATGGTCAATACTCAATACGCCACTTCGGCGGGACTCACGTCCTGCGCCCATGCGAGGGCCGACAGGTGCGCGGCATTGACCTGCGCCGCGTTCATGAACAGGGATTCGCAAAGGCGCGCCGCGGCGACACCGTCGACTTCGCAGGCTTCGGCCAGCGCGAGGAAGGGCCCGTAGACGCCACCGCGCGACAGGATCGCCTGCTGCACCGATTCGGCCAGCTGCACCTTGCCCAGCACTTCTTCCATGCTGACGCCCAGCAACTGGTCGATCAGCGAGAACATGCCGACGACGAACAGGTTGTCGGCATCGCTGTGCGGCAGCATGCCCAGCCCCATCAGCTCGACGAAGCGGCCGCGCAGGATCGCCTTCTTGGTCATGAAGGGCGAGATGGCCTTGTTGCTCGTGGCCAGCAGCAGCGAGAGCCAGCGGAACAGCGGCGCGTAGCCGAGCATCGAGACGGCGTGCCGCAGCGAGTGGATCTCGACCCCCGCGCCGATGGTGGGCGAATTGATATGGTGCAGCAGCCGGTACGTGAGGGCCGCGTCATGCTTCAGGGCAGCCTCGATCGAGCGCACGTCCTCGTTGCGCTGGATCATCTGCATCAGGCGGACGATCAGCATGGATTCCGGCTGCAGGGTGGCCGCGGCGGTCTTGACCGGGACGCCGGTAAGCTTGCCGTCGAAGAAGACATCGACGCGGCGCGCGGCGCAGGCGTCGAAGTCCTTCCAGCTGTCCATGCGCGTGGCGATGGGCTGGATGGCGGGCGCGCCCGGCGGCTGCTGGCGACGGATGCCGGCGACGAACTCCGGCTTGCCGACGCCGACATCGACGTGGGTGATGATGGCGCTGATCTCCGGGTCTTCCGGCAGCGATTCGGCGCCGCACAGCATGAAGCCGAAGCCCTGCTCGCGCAGGAACAGCAGCATCGGACGCGTGTCCTCGGCCATGAAGGCATCCAGCCCCATGCACAGGACCACGTTGCGCGGCGGCAGGGATTGCAGCTCGGGGAGGAACAGGGATTCGACGGTCACGTCGAAGAACAGGACCAGGCCGCCAAGACGCCAACCCTTGGGCGGGTTGAGATGCTTGGCAACGCAGTTGACGAGGGCGTGAACCCGGGCGCTCGCATCGGCTGGCGCGGCGGTATCGCCCGCGGCGGCCGCGTGCCACGCCATCCTGTATCCCTTGACGCGCTTCTGCGCGTCGAGCTGCAAGGCATAGGTCACGAAGCCGCCCGGGTCTTCGCGCACCCCGGGCGCGGCGTGCAGTTCCGGCGCCGCCGCCGCGTGAGGCGGGGCGCCCGGTTCGACGGGCTTGTCCTTGTCTGTGGCGCCTTTCGAGTCGGCGCGCCGGAAGAAATCAAACCGCATTGCTATGTCTCCGTCGGGGATCTTCCATGTCTTCTCGGCTCAGGCGGCGACGGCATCCATCCTCGAGGCGCCGGCCAGCGCCACGGCGCTCGCGGCCTGGGCCCGCTGGATCCGCGGCATCGCGCCGACGTCGATGATGAAGGCGACACTGCCGTCGCCAAGGATCGTCGCGGCCGAAATGCCGGGGACCTTGCGATAGTTGGTCTCGAGGTTCTTCACGACCACCTGGTGCTGGCCGAGGAGTTCGTCGACCATGAGCGCGAAGCGCGTGTCGTCGGCCTGGACGATGACCAGGATGCCCTGCGTGGGGTCGGTCTGGGCCCCGGCCACGTCGAAGACGCGGTGCAGTTCGATCAGGGGCAGGTATTCGCCGCGCACCTTGATCACATGCCCGTCGCTGGTGATCGAATGCAGATGTTCGGACAGCGGCTGCAAGGACTCGATCACGTAGCTCAACGGCAGGATGTAGGCCTCGTTGCCGACCTTGACGGACATGCCGTTGAGGATGGCGAGCGTCAGAGGCAGCACGATGCGCGTGGTCGTTCCCTGGCCGCCGCGCGAGCTGATCTCGACGTGGCCGCCCATTTCCTGGATGTTGCGCTTGACCACGTCCATGCCGACGCCGCGGCCGGAGATGTCGGTGATCTGCTCGGCGGTGGAGAAGCCCGGCGCGAAGATCAACTGCCAGACTTCGTCGTCGGGCATGCTCTCGTTCACGGGCAGGCCCTGCTGCATGGCCTTGGCGAGGATCTTCTCGCGGTTGAGGCCGGCGCCGTCGTCGCTGACTTCGATGACGATGTTGCCGCCATGGTGCTGCGCCGACAGCAGAAGCTGGCCGCAGGCGTCCTTGCCTTTGGCCACGCGCACGTCGGCCGTCTCGATGCCGTGGTCGAGGCTGTTGCGCACCAGGTGCGTGAGCGGGTCCACGATGCGCTCGATCAGGCCCTTGTCGAGTTCGGTCTCCTTGCCGAAGGTGTCGAGGCGGACCTGCTTGCCGAGCTTCGCGCTGACGTCGCGGATCACGCGCGGGAAGCGGCTGAACACGTAGTCCATGGGCATCATGCGGATGGACATCACCGATTCCTGCATGTCGCGGGCATTGCGCTCCAGGTGGCCGAGGCCGCTGAGGAATCGTTCATAGACCACCGGGTCCAGCATCGTCGCCGCCTGCGTGAGCATCGACTGGGTGATGACCAGTTCGCCCACCAGGTTGATCAGCTGGTCGACCTTCTCGACGTCGACGCGGATCGAGCTCGATTCCTTCGCGGCGGGCGCGCCGGCCGCGGCAGACGCAGGGGCCGCGGCAGCGGCAGCGGCTGGCGCCGCCGGCTGCGGCTTCGCGACGGCTTCGGCCGGCGCGGGCGCGGCCACGACGACCGCGGGAGCGGGCTGCGGTTGCGCGCCGGCCGCAGGCTCGCGCGAGATGTCGATCTGCGACTCGTCGATCACGAAGCAGCACACGGCGATGATGTCGTCGGGATCGCAGGTCGTCTCCAGCATCACGGTGAGCTGGTCGCTGGTGCGGGTCCTGGAGAGCAGCTTGCCGAGGTTGCCGAGTTCGCCGGCAAGCAGTTCGCACTCGCTGTCCGACAGGCGCGCGAAGCGGATCCGCAGCACACCGTCGCCCGATGGCGCGGCGACGGCGGGCGCGCTTGCCGCCGTCGCCACGACGGCGGGTGCCGGTGCCGGTGCCGGTGCGAGTGCAGGCGCGGCTGCCGCCGGGCCCGCCTCGTCGTTCTCGAGCGCCAGTTGTTGGAGTACCGCGCAGATGTGCGCGACCATCTCAGGCTCGGGTTCGTTGCCAGCCTGGTAAGCAGTGATTTGTTCTTGCAAGGCGTCCTTCGTTTCTAGAAAGGCATCGATCATCGGACCGCTCAATTGCAGTTGGCCGTGGCGGGCCCGATCCAAAAGGGTTTCAAGAAGATGGGTGGTGCTCGTCAGGCCGGTGAAGCCGAAAGTCGCGGCGCCGCCCTTGATCGAATGCGCGGCACGAAAAATGGCATTGAGCTGCTCGCTGTCCGGCGAGTCGACATTGAGCTCGAGGAGCAATTGCTCCATTTCCGCGAGAAGCTCTATGGCTTCGACAAAGAATGCTTGTGTAAATTGACTCAGATCCATCTCGTTGCTCCGGTGCCGGCGGTTTTCTTGTCGCTGGTAATTGGTTATCGGCTCGGCGCCGGCGCTTTGAAGTCCGTGAGCTTCACACTGTTGTAACTTGTCGATTCGGCGGGATTGGCGGCGCTCCCCGCCGTGGCCGCCTTCAGGTCGCCCGTCTTCATCGATGCGACGTCGCCCTCGTTCTCGCGCTCGATGCTGTCCTGGGTGCGGCGGTTGAGCACGATGATGCTGATGCGGCGATTGATCGGATTGCGCGGGTGGGCCTTGTCCAGGTGCATGCTGTCGGCCAGGCCGACGATGCGAAGCACCTTGTTTTCCGCCATCCCGCCCGTGACCAGCTCGCGTCGCGATGCGTTCGCGCGGTCGGCCGACAGCTCCCAGTTGCCATAGGACTTGTCGCCGCTCGTGTAGACGATCGCATCGGTGTGCCCCGACAGCGTGATCTTGTTGGGCAGGTCGTTGAGCGCCGGCCCCAGTTCGCGCAGGATGGCGCGCATGTGCGGCACCACCCTCGCGCTGGCGAGGTCGAACATCGGCCGGTTCTCGCTGTCGACGATCTGCAGGCGCAAGCCTTCGCTCGTGATGTCGATGAGGATCTGCGAGCGGAACTGCCTGAAGGCCGGGCTGTTCTCGATGATCGCGTCGAGCCTCTTCTTCATCGTGGCGAGGCGGGTGGCGTCCAGTTCATCCTCGCTCGGCGCCGGCGGGGCCGACTGGACCTCGCCGTCGGTGTGCGTGGGGTCGTCGCCGCCGCCCGGAATCACGCTGCTGCTCGTGCTGGACTTCTCGCCGCCGGCCAGCGCCACCTTCAGCGGCATGCGGAAGTGCTCGGCGATCCCCTCGCGCTGCTTGGGCGTGGAAATCGACAGCAGCCACATGACGAGAAAGAACGCCATCATGGCGGTCATGAAGTCGGCGTAGGCGATCTTCCAGCCCCCGCCGTGATGGCCCCCGCCGCCCGCGGCCGCGACCCGCTTGACGATGATCTGCTGCTTGTCTGCGCTCATGATCGGCTCGCGTCGAGATCAGCGTGCCTTGACTTCCCGAACGTGGTTGTCCAGTTCGGTGAAGGAAGGCCGCTCGGTCGAGAACAGCACCTTGCGGCCGAATTCCACGGCCAGCTGAGGTGCGTATCCGTTCAGGCTCGCGAGCAGCGTCACCTTCGCGCACTGGTAGACCTTCATGGCCTCCTCCACCTTCTGCTCAACCAGCGTGGCGAGCGGCGACACGAAGCCGTAAGCCAGCAGCACGCCGAGGAAGGTGCCGACCATGGCGTGTGCGATCAGCGCGCCCATTTCGGAAGGCGGCAGGTCGGCCGAAGCGAGCGCATGGACCACGCCCATCACGGCGGCCACGATGCCCAGCGCGGGCAGCGCGTCGGCGACCCGCGAGAGGCTGTGCGCGGGCACTTCCGCTTCGTGGCGGATGGTTTCGATCTCGTGGTCCATCAGGGCCTCGATCTCGAAGGCATCGGTATTGCCGCTGATGACGAGCCGGAGGTAGTCGCAGAGAAACTCCATCAGCTCGTGGTCGGACATGATGCCGGGGTAGCGGTTGAAGATCTCGCTTTGCGACGGGTCTTCGACGTCGCTTTCGAGCTTCATCATGCCGTCCTTGCGGGCCTTGGCCAGCAGTTCATAGAGCAGCGCGAGCAGGTCCATGTAGAGCTGGCGGTTGTGCTTGGAGGAGCGCAGCAGCAGCGGCAGCTCCTTCATGGTCGCCTTGATCGTCTTGCCGTTGTTGCCCGCGACGAAGGCACCCAGCGCGGAGCCCCCGATCATCAACAATTCAACCGGCTGAAAGAGCACACCGAAATGCCCGCCCATGAGTGCATAGCCGCCGAAGACAGCGCCGATGACCACCAGATAACCAACCAGAACAAGCACGACCGTCCCCTTTTGCCCTCAGGCGTGAAATCAAAACCCTTGTCCTTCTATCGGCAGGCAAGGGGCGTTTCTTTAGGGGGTCGAATCAGAATTCAATGTCGGCTGCGCGGGAAGAGCCGCGCTTTCGAGCGGCAGAGCGATGTCCTGGCGCGCTGGGGCGCCCTGCGGCACGCGCTCTTCGACGCGCTCATCGGTGCGCTTGGCGCCGCGCGCCTTGCCGGCCCGCGACGGCGGACGGCACAGCACGCATACATAGCCGCTCTTGTTGTCGTGCGCGTGGGCGACGAACTGGCCACGGCAACGGCTGCAGGTGCTGAGTTGCAGCATGTCGCTGTCGAAGAAGCGCACCATCGTGTAGGCGCGCGTGAAGTCCAGAATGACTTCGCCGCCGTGGGCCTCGATCTGCTCGACGTACAGGCGGTAACTCTTGATCAATGCCTGGAGTTGGCCTTCGTTGGCCTGGTCCAGCATGAATCGATATATGTTGTAGAACATCGACGAATGGATATTCGCCAGCCATGTCATGTACCAATCCGTTGAAAACGGCAATAAACCCTTCGGCGGTGAAACGCCCTTGAGTTCCTTGTACAGCCGAATCAGACGTTCCCGGCTCAATTCGACTTCTGCCTCGAGGAATTGAAGACGCGCCCCCAGATCAATCAGTTCGATAGCCAATTGGACCTGGCGAACTTCGCCAAGAACGCTTTTCTGGCTCATGTCCGGCTCACGCGGCGGCGCTCGGGCGCATCTGCATCTGGCGAGCGGCCATCAGAATCGACATGTGGGCCTGCTGCAGCGAGGAATCCTTTCCCGCATCCTTTCCATCTCCGACCACCGCGAACATGGGATGATCGTCGAGCCTGAAGCTGCACAGCAGGAGGTTCGATGCCGCCAGCTTCACGATCTGCGTGAGAGACATGTTCGCGAGCAGGTCGGCCAATTCCCGTCCCACGCCCAGCCGGAACATGGCCGCCGCCCGGTCCTGTTTGACAAGCTTTTGCGCAAGCAGCATATAGGCGAGGTTGATGTCGCCGATTTCCTTGGAAATCTCGCCATTAGCTGCGACTTTTTCATTGTCCTGGTCCACTCTGCACTCCAATCAATCGAAGGCTCAGTTTAAACACAAAATTTAACATCTTTAACATTCACTCTCTGGCTATTGCCGAAAGTGAGACTTATCTGACAGGGCCGACAGCAAAAACCTGACATCGAACGGTCGTAATCAGAGGAGATGTAGGTAGAATTCATTCACCTGCAACTCGCGCTCCAGCCGGTTAAATCTTGATAAGAAAGTACTACTTTTTTCAAGCTAGCTAGAAAGCATTAACAACAATTACACGGATTGAAAAAGTGGAATTATTTCCACGAAACAAAAAGTATCAATTAATTTCAATTAGCCATTCGAATCGATTCGAATGGCTTCGGCCTCTTCTTCCAACCGGTGAATCCACGACATCACTTCGGCCACGGCGAGGTAGAGCTGCGGCGGGATTTGCTGATCGAGGTCCACCTGCATCAGGAGCTTGACGAGATCCGCCGAGGCGTGGACGTAAAGGCCGTTCGCGCGTGCTTCCCGCATGATCGATTCGGCGACGACGCCGTAGCCCTTGGCCACGATCACGGGCGCCTTGCTCTTGTCGGCATAGGAAAGGGCGACCGCGCTGTTGCGCTCCTCCAGCGGACTGCTCATGTCGCAGCCCTCGCGCTGACCTGCAGTTCCTGCAGGCGCAGTCCGGCGGCCTCGAGGCGGTGCGAAAGCGCGCCGCCGTCCGCCCGCAAGCGTGCGACGGTGCTGGCTTCGCTGGCCGAGAGATGGGCCTGAACCACGGGGCCGGTGAGGTTCAGCCGCAAGTCGACGTTGCCCAGGAGGGGCAGGCTCAAAGAGACGGTTGTCGACCAGCGCCTGGGAGTGTCTTCATCCGGCGCACCACCGTGTCCGCGGTCCTCGCGCTCCTCTTCGATGGACCAATCCATCGGCACACCGGGCCAGGCCTGCCCGCTCCAGCGAAACTGGGAGGTCGCCAGCAGATCGAGTTGCTGGTGTACCAGCGCGACGGCTTGCGGATGGATCACGTCCGCCGCGGCAGCAGCCGGCTGCGCACTCGATGCTGCGACAGCGCCGACGTGTCGGGCTTCGTCCGCGCGATGGACCGGCAGCGAATCCGCGGCGCTTTTGGACGAGGCGGCATCGGTCGCGTGATAGACCGCATTCAGGCGCGCCGCGTCGACGCGTGGATCGGAACCTGCGGCGGGCGTCCCGACTTGCGGCGACGGTGCTGACGCAGCCTTGTCGGCGGCATCCGCGCCGGCACCCGCGAGGTGCGCGCCAGGCGGCGGGCTCAACGGCGGCGACGCCGGCTCGTCGAGCGCGCTCTCCGCCTGGAGCGGCGCCGCATTCTGCATCGCGAGGACGGGAAGCACTTCCTTCAAGGCGACGGGCGCGAAAGTGCCGGTCGGCCCGACCTGGACCTGGCCTGTCTGCACGGCTTGCGCGACTTCGGCCACCGAAGCGCCACGGGGGATCTGGCTCTGCGCCGCGGCAGGCGGCGACCAGCGCGCCTGCGGCTCCTGGCTCAGTTGCGCCAGGGTGCGCGAACCGGTGGCGAAGGCGAGAAGATGCGACTCGTAGAACAGCCCGCTGTCGGACACGGTTTGCGCCAGCGTGTTGGCAAGCGCCGCGCTCGATGCAGCCTCGCGCGTGGGCCACACGGGCGCGGCACCCTGCACGGGACCGGGATCGGCACCGAGATCGGCCAGCACCGCGCCGATGACGCGCGCAGCGATGGACAGCTGGATGCCGGACGACGCAAGCGCGCCACCCGAGAGCTGCGGCGCGGCCGGAGTCGCCACCGGAATCTCGCGGTCGAGCGCGGCATTGGAGGGCAGCCGGACGTCGTTGCTGACGCCCTCGATGCCGATCACCGGCCCGGGCGCGCCGATCGCGGCTTCGCCCTTGATACCAAGTACGTCGAGCCGCGGCGCCAGCCTGGCGGCCAGCAGTGCATCGATCAGTCCGGTGAGTCCGCTCATCGCTTGCGCGTCTTTCTCAGTGCGGTCGCCCGTAGGCCTTGCGCAGGCTGACGTGCTGGTGCAGCGAGCCCATCTTGCCCAGCAATTCCTCGAGCTGCGGCTTGATCAGCCCGGACACTTCAGCCTGGTCGATGCGGATGCGCTCGATCAGGCGCAGCGCCTCGGTGAGTTGCGCCGGATCCAACAACGCCAGCGGCTCGATCGTCTTCAATCTCTGGACGACAGCCGAACACTGGGCTTCCAGCGCGGGCAGTTGCCCCCACTCCTTGGCCCGGGCCAGCTCCACCATCCGCGAAACGCTGGAGGCAAGCTGCCCATAGCAATGAACCACTTCACTCCTGGCGGCCATGTCGTCCTGCTCTTCTTTCTTGTCGCTCATCACTTGCGACCACGGTCATCGATCTCGCGCCACGCCGAAGCCACGTTCTCCAGCAGCCTGTCGACTTCGTCCAGCGCCAGCGGGTCGTTGTGCAGGTTGGCGTAGAGAAGCCGCCGCATCATGTAGTCGTACAGCCCCGCCAGGTTGCCCACCAATTCGGCGCCGGCCGGGCCGGCCGCTTCGGCATCGAGACTCGCCTTCAGACCGTTGTCGACAATGTCGATGGCCCTGGATATCGCATTCCCCTTGGCCACGATGTCGCCCGCGACCATGTGATGCCGGGCCATGCCGATGGCCATCTTCGCGCCGTCGAACAACATGGTGATGAGCTGGTGCGGCGACGCGCTCATGGCGCCGCTTTCGACGCCGACGCGCGCATAGGCACTGGCGCCTGTCCGAAGGGTGTGCGGTGTGTACATCAGATGCTCCGGGCCGATGCCTATTTGCTGGTGCCGTTCATGGCACTGAACTGCTGCGTGAGATAGGTCATCGTCGAGTTCATGTTGTTGATCAGCAAGTCCAGTTGCGTGAACTGGGCCTTGTAGCGCGCGACGGTGGAATCCACGTGGGCCTGCATCGCGGTGTACTGGTCGCTGAGATCCTTGAGGGTGGTGTTGACGCCGTCCTGCGCCGCCTTCAAGGCGCCGCCGTCGCCGGTGGCGTTGGTGACCAGCGCACTCAACTGCTTGCCGTAGCCCGTGGTGCTGCCGGCCGCGCTGGCGAACAGGTTGGCAACACCGCCCAGATTGTTGCCAAGCGCAGCTTGCAGCTTGGTCGAGTCGATGGCCAGGGTGCCATCGGTCTGGAAGGAAACGCCGATGTCCGACAGCATCGTGAAGCCACCGGGAGCGGCAGCCGTCTGCGGGGTGGTGAGCGTCTGCCGGATGCCGTTCTGCAGGTTGCGCAGCGTCGCATCGCCAAGCAGCGGTCCGCCGACCTTGGAGGCCGCGTCGTAGGCGGTCAGGCCTTTGGCGGTGGACTGAAGGCTGTTGTACGCCTTCACGAAAGCACTGATTGCCGAACTCGCGGCCGAACTGTCGATGGTCGTCGTCACGGTGGTCGCACCGGTGCCGGCGAGTGTCAGCGTCGTCCCCTGGATCGCCTCCTTGACGGTGTTGCTGGTGCTCTTGACCGCAATGCCGTTGACGGTGAGCTTGGCGTCCTGCGCCACCACGGTCTGCTGCAGGTTCTGCGTGCCGGCCGGATCGTTGCCCAGGAGGTTCTGCAGCGCGGCATCGCCGGTCACGGCGATGCGCATGCTCGACACCTCACCGGTCTGCGTGGACGTCAGCACGAGGCGGCTGGGCGTTCCGCTGCCGTCGTTGACGATGGTCGCGGATACGCCCGCGTTGGCCGCATTGATGGCGTCGCGGATACCCCCCAGCGAGTTGTTGCCGGAGTTGATGGTGATGGGAACGGCGGTGCGGGTGGTGTCCGCCGCAAAGCTGGCGCCGGTGTATTGACCGGTGGCGGGGTCCAGCGTGCCGCCGGAGACCGTGCCGAAGTCGATGGTGACGACGCCGCTGCCGATCGACGAGGTCGTATCGACCTGGCCTTTCGTCACGAGCGACTGCGACTGGGCAAGCTGGCTGACGTTGATCGCGAAGGTGCCCGCGGTCGAGGTCGTGCTGGCTGTGGCGGACAGCACGCTCGACGCACTCGTCGAGGCGCTCACCGTCTTGAACAGCGCGGGGTCGGACAACTTGTTCGCTGCCGTCTGAAGGTTGCTGAGCGAGCTCTGGATCTGGCCATAGGCCGACAACTTGGTCGAGAAGCTCTGCTGGCGGTTCTGCAGATCCGCAAGCGGCTGGCTCTCGGCGGTCTGGAGTTGGGTAAGCAAGGTCGACAGATCAAGGTTGGAGCCGACGCCCAAGCTGCTAATCCCGGTCATGGTGATGCTTTCTATTCAATTCAAAATCAATTCAACGAAGGACGCGGGCTCAAGCCCCGTGGCTGACCAGGAGCCCGGGCAGCTTGCCCTCCAGCACCTTGGCGATCCGGACGACCTCCTCGGACGGAATCTGGCGAATGACCTCCCCGCTGCTCTTGTCGACCACCTTGACGATGACCTTGTCGATGTCCTTGTCGATCTCGAAGCGCACGTCGACGGAGCGCAGCGCCATGGAAGCATTCGCTTCGTGCACTGCCTTCTCGAGCTGCGCCGGCGTCGTGTCCGGAGCACCGGCTTCCCCGGCGGCTGCGGCGGCAGCGGCACTGCCGGCCGGCGTGCCGGCGAGCAGTTGCATCCATGGACTATCGGCTGCGGAAGCGAGGGGCAGTTGGATTGACATGATTTCCGTTTTCCTGGGGGGGCCGCTTTCCTCTGCGGCCTTGCCATCGATAGCAAAGCCGCAGGGAAAAGCGCAGGCGTCTGTGGCTTTCGCCCCGGCGCCCGCGCACCTTCTTGCCCCTCCCTTTCACGAGGGGCTTGATGCATCTACCGATTAACGCAGGAGCGAGAGCACGCCTTGCGTGGTTTGGTTGGCCTGGGCCAGCACCGAGTTGCCAGCCTGTTGCAGGATCTGCGCGCGGGTCATGTTCGACACTTCCGTTGCGTAGTCAGCGTCCTGAATGCGCGAACGCGAGGAGGACAGGTTGGTGATGGTGGTGCCGAGGTTGGCGATGGTCGAGTCGAAACGGTTCTGCACGGCGCCGAGCGAAGAGCGCAGCTTGTCGACCATCGACAGGGCCGCGTCCAGGGTCTTCAGCGGGTCGGCGGTAGCCGTTGCATTGCTGTGATCCTTCATCGTGAACTTGCCGGGGTTGGCCGAATCGTTGTAGACCTGATTGGCCGAGCCGTCCGTCACGGTGCCGTTCGCATGCACGAAGAGGTTTTCTTGCGTGCTGGTGGTGAGAGCGCCGTTCATGTCGACGTTCACTTGCGTAGCGCCTTGCGTCACGACGCCGGTGGTGGCTGCGACGTCGTATTGAGCAGCACCGCCCGCGCCGTCCACGTCCACGGTGATCGCATTGCCGCCAGCATTGCTGGTGGCGACTTGCGTTGCCAGTGCGGCAGCCGAGATGTGCAGGTTCGTTGCGCTGGCCGTTGCCGTGCCGGCGACGTACGTGTAGGTCGGAGCCGATGCGCCCGAACCGACGCTGATCGTGCCGCCAGCGCCGCCGGCCGCACCCAGGCTTGCCAGCAAGTCGCCAGCGCCGCCGGCGCCCTTCACGTCCGCCTGCGTCAGCGTGCCGGCGTTGTCGTTCTCGGTCAGGTTGCCCGTCGTGTCGAGGAAGAGCTTGTTGCCCGTGGTCGCCGAGGTCAGCATGCCGTTGCTGTCGATCTTTGCGGAGACAGCCTGGTTGTTGCCGATCTTGATCGTCACCGCGGTCGAACCGCCGGCGGCCGGCACCAGGTCGGTCGAAACCTTGGCGGCAGTGCGCGCGGTGTCGGCGAAGGTGTAGTCGGTGCCGGTGCTGGTGTATGCAGCGACGGTCGCGGTGCCCGCATCGACCACCGTGCCGCCCGTGGCAACCTTGCCCAGCACGCCGGCGAGCGATGCATTGTCCGCCGCGCCGTAGGCCTTTGCGTATGCCGTGGTGCCGTTGGTGGTCGCGCCAGCAACGTAGCCGCCTGCCAACAGGTCGTTGGTGCTGGCGGCGGTGTTTGCCGTGCCAGTGCCGTCGACGTTGAAGCCGGCCAGGCTGAGCGTCTTGGAGCTGATTTCCGAGAGGTTGATCGAGATGGTTTCGCCGTCGTTCGCACCGACTTGCACCGTCAGGGGCTTGGCGCCGGAGGCGAGCACCTTCACGCCGTTGAAGTCGGTCTGTCCGGAGATGCGGTCGATTTCAGCCAGGCGCTGCGTGATTTCGTCCTGGATCGAGGTCAGGTCGTCCTTGGAGTTGGAGCCGTTGGCCGCTTGCACCGTCAGTTCACGCACGCGCTGCAGGTTGTTCGTCACTTCGGTCAACGCGCCTTCCGTCGTTTGCGCGAGGGAGATGCCGTCGTTGGCGTTGCGCTGGGCTTGCGTCAGGCCGTTGATGTTGGCCGTGAAGCGGTTGGCAATCGCCTGACCGGCGGCGTCGTCCTTGGCGCTGTTGATGCGCAGGCCGGAAGACAACCGTTGAATCGCGGTGTTCAGGGATGCTTGCGACTTGTTCAGGTTGTTCTGCGTGAGCAGAGAGAGGCTGTTTGTATTGATGACCGATGTCATTTCGACTCCTGTTGAGAAAGGTTGTGGACTTCCGGCCTCAGGCCGTAACGCTGGACCTGGGGATCAAGCCATCGTTGGATTAGTTATCGGCGGTACTTTCCAAAGCTTTAGGGCGGCCTCTGAAAAAGTTACGCCTCCGATACCCCACAACCCCCGAACGCTCACGCAGGCAAATTCATTACTTCCTGATAGGCGCTGACCAGGCGATTGCGCACCTGCAGGCCGGTCTGGAAGGCGACGTTGGCCTTCTGCAGATCGACCATGACGTCATTGAGCGCCACGCCGGGCTTGCCCAGTTCGAAGGACTCCGCCTGGGCGTAGGCGCCCTGCTGCGCCCCGCTGATGCTGTTGAGCGAGCGCTTGAGCTCGGCCGCGAAGCCGCCGCTCTCGACGGGCTCGCTGGACGCCGGGGAAATGCCGGTATTCAATGCGGTGACACGCATCTGCTGCAAAACGGATTCGATGGCGGCAATAGACATGACTGTCTCTTCCTATGTGTGAACTTTCAGCTTGATATGGAAGCGCCCAGGCACTTCCGCGTCCTTTCAGCGTAGCCGAGGACCGCAAGAACACATGCGGCCAACTGACGGCAAAAACCCCGGCTGTTCGACCAATCGAATTCGGGACGGCTGCTGACAATCCATTTCGAAACGTAACGCCCGCTGACGACATCACCGGCAATCCGGCATGACACCTCAACATCGACGACTCCCTTTCCTCACCATGACCCTGGACCGCTGCGGCCCGACGGCCGTGACCGGGGCTCTCGCATGAGTGCGGCCGCATCCGCGGGCACTCTGCCGACGCCGCCCGGTCTTCCACCGCTCCTGGAACGCATGCGTGCCCAGCCGAAGCTGCCGATGATCATCGGCGCGGCAGCGCTGGTGGCCGCGGCCGCCGCTTTCATGCTCTGGAGCCGCGCTCCCGACTACAAGGTGCTCTACACCAATGTGTCGGACCGCGACGGCGGGGCGATCATCGCGTCGCTCCAGCAGATGAACGTGCCCTACAAGTTCGCCGAAGGTGGCGGCTCCATCCTGGTCGCCGGCGACAAGGTTCCGGAGATCCGCCTCAAGCTGGCGGCGCAGGGCCTGCCCAAGGCCGGCGGCGTGGGCTTCGAACTGATGGATAACCAGAAGTTCGGCACCAGCCAGTTCGCCGAACAGGTGAACTACCAGCGCGCGCTCGAAGGCGAGCTGGCGCGCTCGATCGAGTCGATCGGCACGGTCGAATCGGCGCGCGTCCATCTGGCGCTGCCGAAGCAGACGCTCTTCGTGCGGGACCAGAAGAAGCCCTCTGCCTCGGTGGTGCTGACGCTGCAGCGCGGCCGCAGCATCGACGAAGGCCAGGTCAGCGCGATCGTGCACATGATCTCCAGCAGCGTGCCGGACCTGGAAGCCAACAGCGTGACGGTGGTCGACCAGCGCGGCAATCTGCTGTCGGCGGCCAAGACCTCCGCGCGCGGGCTGGACGTGAGCCAACTCAAGTACGCGCAGGAGATCGAGCAGGGCTACATCCGGCGCATCGAGGCAATCCTGCAGCCGATCGTCGGCGCCAGCAATGTGCGGGCGCAGGTGGTGGCCGACATCGACTTCTCCGTGGTCGAGAACACCGACGAGCGCTATCAGCCCAACCAGAATCCCGGCAGCGCCGCGATCCGCAGCCAGCAGTCGAGCGAGTCGACGCAGCATGGCGGCACGCCGGCGGGCGGCATCCCGGGCGCGTTGTCGAATCAGCCGCCGATCAACCCGACCGCGCCCATCACGGCGCCCCGCGCGCCAGGTGCGCCGGGAGCACCGGCGGCCCCGGCGGCCCCGGGGGCTGCCGCCACGACGGCGACCACGGCGCCGACCGGTCCCGGCAGCGCACGCAAGGACACGACCACCAACTACGAACTCGACCGCACGATCCGTCACGTGCAGCAGAGCGCCGGCGGCATCAAGCGCCTGTCCGTCGCGGTGGTGGTGAACAATCGCGACGTCACCGACGGCGCAGGCAAGACGAGCACCCGCGCGCTGACGCCGGCCGAGCTCGAACAGATCCGCAACCTGTCGAAGGAAGCCATGGGCTTCAGCCAGGAGCGCGGCGACTCGCTCAACGTGGTCAACAGCGAGTTCGCCCGTGAAAGCGACGGTCCGGCGCCCGAAGTACCCTACTGGCGCGACCCGCAGAACATCGACCTCGCCAAGACCATCGGCCAGTACCTGCTGATCGCGGCGCTCGCACTCTTCGCCTGGTTCGCCGTGCTTCGGCCCGTGTTGCGCAAGCACCTGGCCCCGCCCGCCCCGCCGGCACCTCCGGTGAGCGAGGAACCGGTGGTGTCCAGCGCGCCGCCGGCGGAGACGATCTCGCCCGAAGAAGCCCTGCGCCAGCGCGAGGCGAACCGCCACCGGGCGGACATGGAATACGCCCAGCACCTCGCCGACCAGGACCCCAAGCTGGTCGCCACCTTGATCCAGCACTGGATGAGCTCCCATGACCAATGAACTTGGAACCCGCAAGAGCGCCATCCTCCTGATGGCGCTGGGTGAAGACCGCGCTGCCGCGGCGCTGAACAATCTGGCAACGCCCGAGGTGCAGACGCTGGGCCTGTCGATGGCCAAGCTGACCTCGGTGTCCAAGGAAGAGCTCGCGAACGTGTTGCGCGAGTTCCGCGAGGAAACCGAGCAGTTGTCGGCCCTGCACCTGGGCTCGAGCACCTACATCCGCGCGGTGCTCAAGAAGGCGCTCGGCGACGACCGGGCGACCCATCTGCTGGAAGACATCCTGCAGCCGGAAGAACCGCACGGCGGCATCGAGCGGCTCAACGAACTCGAGGCCGGCGAAGTGGCCGAGCTCATCCGCGACGAACATCCGCAGATCCTCGCCACACTGCTCATTCACCTGGACCGGATGAAGGCCTCCGAGGTGCTCGAGAAGCTGGCGCCGCGCCTGCGCCATGACGTCATCATGCGCATCGCCACTTTCGGCGGCGTGCAGCCCTCGGCGCTCAACGAGCTGACCGATGTGCTGACCGAGATGCTGTCGGGCCAGGGCCTCAAGCGCAGCCGACTGGGTGGCGTGAGAACGGCAGCGGAGATCGTCAACCTGATGAGCAGCACGCAGGAAGAGGAAGCGATCGCCCATGTGCGGGAACACGACGACGCGCTCGCCCAGCGCATCGTCGACGAGATGTTCGTGTTCGAGAACCTGCTGGGGCTCGAAGACCGCAGCATCCAGCGCCTGCTCAAGGACATCGAATCCGACTCGCTCATCATCGCGCTCAAGGGCTCGCCGCAGGAACTGCGCGACAAGTTCCTCAACAACATGTCGCAGCGCGCGGCCGAGACGCTTCGCGAGGACATGGAGCTGCGCGGCCCGGTGCGGGTCTCGCAGGTCGAGACCGAGCAGAAGGCCATCCTGCAGGTCGCTCGCCGCCTTGCCGAGGCCGGCGAAATCGTGATCTCGGCGCCGGGCACCGATGACTTCGTCTAACGCCCCCGCTCCCGCCGGTTCGCGCGCCAGCCTGGCCGCGCTCTACACGGCCACGCGCGCGGCCGCCGCGCCCGCGCCCAAGCCTACGCTCTCCGCCTGGGAGCGCTGGGAGATGGCAACGCTCACCGATGACGCGAAGGTGCCGAGCGCGGCGCTGCGCAAGGCCCTCGAACGCGCCGCTGCGGCGCCGCCGCCGCCCACGCCCGCGATCGACAAGGCAGAGCTTGCGCGCCTGCGCCAGGAGGCGCGCGCGGCCGGCGAAGCACAGGGTCGCAGCGAAGGATGGGCGCGGGGCCATGCCGAGGGCCATACCGAAGGCCTGGCCGCCGGCCTCGCGGCCGCCAGCGTTCATGCGGAGCATCTGCTCGCGCTCGCCGCCACCTTGCCGGCCGCGCTTCGCCGTGCCGAAGCCGAGCTGGCCGACACCATCCTGACGCTCGCGCTCGACGTGGCCCGCCAGGTGGTGCACCGCACCTTGCGCGCCGAGCCGGAGTGGGTTCTTCCGCTGGTGCGCGATTTCCTCAACGCCGAGCCCGCGCTGCAGGGCGAGCCGCGCCTGCTGCTGCATCCCGACGACGTGGCGCTGGTGCAGAACAGCCTGGGCAACGAACTCCAGATCGCCGGTTGGCAGGTGCGCGCCGACGACACCCTGGCTCGCGGCGGCTGCCGCGTCCAGTCCGCCAGCGGCGAGATGGACGGAAGCCTCGAGACACGCTGGAAGAGCGTCACCGCGGCGCTGCGTCGCGACGCCGACGCACAGGGAATCTGAACCGATGCCGATCCAAGCCACGCACCAGCCCGCCACGGCGCAGGCCGATGCTCCCAATCCCCATCTGCAGTCCTGGCTCGGCACGCTCGCCAAGGCGCGCGTCGATGTCAACTGCTGCCCGACCACCGCCACTTCGGGCCGTCTGACGCGTGCGGTCGGGCTGGTGCTCGAAGCGGTCGGGCTCCAGTTGCCCGTCGGCAGCGACTGCCTGATCGAATTGCCCCCGGGCTATCCGCAGCGTCACGCCGAAGCCGAAGTCGTCGGCTTCGCCGGCGACCGGCTCTTCCTGATGTCGCAGACCGAGGTGGCGGGCCTGCTGCCCGGCGCGAAGGTCTTTGCGCGGCCGGGCACGCCGGAACCGGGCATGCCCGGCGACACCCACACCAAGCGGCTGCCGGTGGGCCTGGGCATGCTGGGCCGCGTGGTCGATGCCGCGGGGCGGCCGCTCGACGGGCTGGGCCCGCTGGACTTTACCCGCAAGGTTCCCCTGTCTTCGCCGCCGATCAATCCGCTGTCGCGCGCGCCCATCGATTCGGTGCTCGACGTCGGCGTGCGCGCCATCAACGGCATGCTCACGGTCGGGCGCGGCCAGCGCATGGGGCTGTTCGCCGGTTCCGGCGTGGGCAAGAGCGTGCTGCTGGGCATGATGGCGCGCTACACGAGCGCCGAGGTGATCGTCGTGGGACTGATCGGCGAGCGCGGCCGCGAGGTCAAGGATTTCATCGAGAACACGCTGGGCGAGGAAGGCCTGGCGCGCGCAGTGGTGGTGGCCGCCCCCGCCGACAATTCGCCGCTGCTGCGGCTGCAGGGCGCGGCCTATGCCACCTGCCTGGCCGAGCACTTCCGCGATCTGGGCAAGGATGTGCTGCTCATCATGGATTCGCTCACCCGCTATGCGATGGCGCAGCGCGAGATCGCACTGGCGGTGGGCGAGCCGCCCGCCACCAAGGGCTATCCGCCTTCGGTGTTCGCGCGGCTGCCGGCGCTGGTCGAGCGGGCCGGCAACGGCGCGCGCGACGCGCAGGGCCGCGGCGGCTCGATCACGGCCTTCTACACCGTGCTCTCGGAGGGCGACGACCAGCAGGACCCAATCGCGGATTCGGCGCGCGCGATCCTGGACGGCCACGTGGTGCTGTCGCGCTCGCTCGCCGAAGCGGGCCACTACCCGGCGATCGACATCGAGGCTTCGATCAGCCGCGCCATGACCTCGCTGATCACGCCGACGCAATTCGACACCGTGCGGCGCTTCAAGCAGATGCTGTCGCGCTACCAGCGCAACCGCGACCTGATCAGTGTCGGCGCCTATGCGCCGGGTCACGACCAGCAGTTGGACCAGGCGATCGCGATGTATCCCAGGATCGAGAGCTTCCTGCAGCAGTCGATGCACGAACGCTCCGACTACGCCGCATCGACCTTGCAGATGCGCAGCCTCTTCGAATCGAAATGATGGATTGAAGGAGCCCCATGTCCCAGAAGCTTCCCCTCGACATGCTGACCGACCTGGCCCGCAACAAGACTGACGAATCCGCGCGGCGCCTGGGCGCGCTGCAGACGGCCGTGATCAGCGCCAGCCAGAAGCTGGAGCTGCTGCTGCAGTACCGCCAGGACTACCACAACCAGCTCGACGCGCTGATGCGTGAAGGGCTCGCCTCGTCGCGCTGGGCCAACTACCGGAACTTCCTGGGCACGCTGGATGCCGCCATCGACCAGCAGCGCGCCATCGCCGCCCAGGCCGAGAGCCGGCTCGACCATGGACGCACGGACTGGCGGCAGCAGAAGCGCCGCCTCAATTCCTTCGACACGCTCGCCGAACGCGCGCGCCAGCAGGAAATGCTGGCGCAGGCCAAACGCGAGCAACGCGACAGCGACGAACGATCGGCCCGGAAGTTCATCGACCGCGGCTCCAATCCCACGCATTGAAAACCCCAGGAACCGATATGCCTTCCCTGATCATGCCCCCCGTCAGTCCGAATGCTTCGGGTCTGCCGGTATCGAATTCCGCTTCGCGCGGCCGCGCCGGCGAGCAGCCGGAGGGCCGCAGCTTCGGCGCGGCCCTGGACCGCTCGCGGGCGGCCGCCGACCAGACGCCGGAGGATACGAATGCCGCCGTGGTCGAACGGCTGATCGCCCGCAAGATGCTGCCCGCCGACGAAAAGAAGGACGATCCTCCGGCCGACCTGGTGAACATGGCCCTGCTTGCCGCCGCCCAGATGCCGGTCGATGCGGCCGCGGCGGCTGCCCGCACGACGGCACAGGCCGCGGGCACGGCTGCCGATGGCGCCGCCGCACCCGTGGCGAATGCGAACACGGCCATCGCGCAGGCCGGGTCGCCGGCCGATGCGGTGGCCGGGGCACTGCCTGGCGCCGGCCTCGACACTGGATCCGACGCGGAGGCGGCCAAGGCGCCCCTCACGGCCGAGGAAATCGTCAAGGCGGCGACGGCGCTCGCGGCCAAGGCCGCCGCGCCGGCCGACGCACAGGCAGGGGCGCCCCAGACCACGCCGCCCGCGGCCACGGGCAAGACCGAAGCCGGCGCGCAAGCGTCGGCGATCGGCGCCGCCTTGCAGCCGCCGGCAGCCGCCATCCCTGGTGCCGCGAGTGCGGCGGGTGTGTCGGCCGCGGCCGGCGCCGCGGGCAGCGCGGACCGCACGGCCTCGGCCGCGCGCGACGGCGCGCCTGCGGCGAAGGATGGGCAGAAGGCCAAGGACGCCGCCACCAAGGCGACGGACGCCACCAGCGAGCTCACGGTCGCACGGGCAGCGAACACGAACTCCGCCGGCGGCCAGGACCCGGCCCCCACCACAAGCCCGTTGGCGGCAACGGCGACGCCGCAGATCATGGCAAGCGCCACGGACAAGCCCGCCGCCGCGGGGGAACGCGCACCGGTCCTGTCGGTGGCCCCGCCCGTGGGCAGCGACGAATGGGGCCCGGCGATCGGCCAGCAGATGCTGCGCATGACGGCCGGCGGCCACCAGGTGGCCGAACTCAATCTCAACCCGGCCGGCCTCGGCCCGCTCAAGGTGACGCTGTCGATCGGCGACAACCAGGCGCAGGCGATGTTCGTGTCGGCCCATGAAAGCGTGCGCAAGGCCGTCGAGGCCGCGCTGCCGCAGCTACGCACGACGCTGGCCGAACAGGGCATCAGCCTGGGCCAGACCTCGGTAGGCGCGGAGACGCGCCAGCCCGCCGGGCAGGGCAATGCCTTCGCCCAGCAGAACCCGTCGAGGCAGCAGTCGGGCTCCTCCGGCTACCCAGGCTCGGGCGGTTTCGAGGCGTCCGCGATCGCGGACGCCATGCCCGCCGCACGCGCCGCCATCCTGCGCAATGCGGGCTCGGGCGTCGACACCTTCGCCTGATCGCCCCCGCCACCCCAGCCCTCCCCGGCCGCGCGGCAATGATCGGATCTGAAGCGCTTTTCCACGCTTGATCAGCCGTTCGTTTGCCGGGGAGTTCGCAAAGAATAGACCCGAACAAAAGCTACATCGCTCCATCATGGCCACCAGTCCTCCCGTCGCTATCCCCGTCCCCGCCGCCCCGGCGCCCCGCTCGTCGAAGCTGCTCATCGCGATCCTGGTCGCGGTCGGCGTGCTCGCCGCCGGCGCGGCCGCCTACTTCCTGCTGGGCCCCAGGCTGCACGCGAGCAGCGCGGAAGCACCCAAGCAGGCACCGGCCGAGAAGCCGATCTTCGTGACGCTGGAGCCCCTGACGGTCAATCTCCAGGCGGAGGGCCGCCCACGCTTCCTGCACATCGGCATCTCGCTGAAGGTGCGCGACGAGAAGGCGAAGGCGCAGATCACCGAATCCATGCCCGAGCTGCGCAGCCGGGTTCTGATGCTGCTGTCGAACCGGCTGCCCGAGTCGCTGGTGACGACCGAAGACAAGACCAAGCTGGCCGAGGAAATCCTCGCCACGCTCGACAAGCCCCTGAGCGCCGACCAGCCCGCGCAAGGCATCACCAGCGTTTCATTCAACACCTTCGTGGTGCAGTGATCCCCTCCAGGCACGCGATCCATGGCCTATGAACAGGTTCTTTCCCAGGACGAGGTCGACGCGCTATTGCAGGGCGTCACCGGCGGCAGCGTCGACCAGACGAGCACTCCGGCACCGCCGAAGGATGGGCTTCCGGCCTACGACCTCGGCGCGCCCGACCGCGTGGTGCGCAGCCGCATGCACACGCTGGAGGTCATCAACGACCGCTTCGCGCGGGGACTGCGCGGCTCGCTGCTGAACTTCATGCGCCGCAGCCCGGACATCTCGGTCGGGCCGATCCAGATCCAGCAGTACAGCGAGTTCGTGCGCCACCTTCCGGTGCCGGCGAACATCAACATGATGCACATGAAGCCGCTGCGGGGAACCGCGCTCTTCGTGTTCGACCCGAAGCTGGTGTTCCTGGTGGTGGACAACCTCTTCGGCAGCGACGGCCGCTACCACGTGCGCGTCGAAGGGCGCGATTTCACCCGCACCGAGCAGCGCATCATCAAGCGCCTGCTGGACCTATCCCTCCAGTGCTACGGGGATGCATGGCAGCCGGTGTTTCCGCTGGCCTTCGACTATGTGCGCGCCGAGATGCACGGCAAGCTCGCCAACATCGTCGCGCCCAACGAGGTGGTGATCAACACCACGCTGCAGATCGAGTTCGGCCCCGTGGGCGGCTTCCTGCACGTGTGCATCCCCTACTCGATGATCGAGCCGATCCGCGACCTGCTGTCCAACCCGATCCAGGACGAGATCGAGGTCGACAAGCGCTGGGTCACGCAGATGTCCAGGCAGATGCAGAGCGCCGACGTCGAGCTCGTCGCGGATTTCGTGAAGATGGACTCGACCATCGGTGAAGTCCTCAAGCTCCAGGTCGGCGACGTGCTGCCGATCGAGTTGCCGACGACGGTCACGGCCAAGGTCGACGGCATTCCCGTGATGGAGTGCGGATTCGGCACCTCGAACGACCGCTACGCCCTGCGCGTGCTACAGATGATCACCCACCAAGACAGCGATTTGAAGAACGACCATGACTGACAACACCTCTTCCGGCAGCGACATGGACGACTGGGCCAGCGCCCTGGCGGAACAGACCTCGGCCGCCGCCCCGGCGCCCGCCCCCGTGGCGGCGCCCGCGAGCGCCCAGGTCTTCCAGCAGATCCCCGAGCCCGCGCCATCCGCCGGCGGCATGCCGTCCGTGGACATCGCGCGGGTGCTCGACGTGCCGGTGCAATTGACCGCCGAGATCGGCCGCACCCGCATCACCATCAAGAGCCTGCTGCAACTGTCGCAAGGCTCCGTGGTGGAACTCGACGGATTGGCCGGCCAGCCGCTGGATGTGCTGATCAACGGCTACCTGATCGCGCAGGGCGAAGTGGTGGTGGTGAATGACAAGTACGGCATTCGCCTGACCGACATCATCACGCCCTCCGAGCGCATGCAGAAGCTCAGCCGGGCATGACGATCCGCCGCCGGCCGAGCGCCGCCTTCCTGCTGGCGAACGTGGGCGCGCTCTGCGCCCGCGCAGCCCATGCCGCATTGCCCACGGTGCCCACGCCGGTGCACGAGCAGGCGCCCGCCGCGGGCGTCTCGGGACTGATGCAGGCGGGCTTCGGCATGCTGGTCGTGCTGGGGCTGATCTTCCTCTGCGCGTGGCTGGTACGGCGCTTCGGCCTGCAGCGCTTCGGCGGCGGGCAGGTCGTCAAGGTGGTATCGAGTTCCATGGTCGGCCAGCGCGAACGCGTGGTCGTGGTGGAAGTGGGCGCCACCTGGCTGGTGCTGGGCGTCACCGCCAGCCAGGTCAACACCCTGCACACCTTGCCGGCGCAGGCCGTTCCCGAATCGTCGGCGACGGCCTCCTCCATGCCCGACTCGCCCCTGCGCAAACCCATCGACCTGTTCGCGCAGAAGCTGCGCGAATCGCTCACGGGCAAGACACGCCCCACCGGCCCCAACGCATGATGCACCTCCTCGTTCGTCGATGCCTGCGCGGGGCGGTCCTTGTGCTGGCCGCCGCATTGCCCCTGGCGGCCTGGAGCCAGGGCCTGCCCGGCCTCACCAGCACGCCCGGCCCCGGCGGCAGCCAGACCTGGTCGCTCAGCGTCCAGACCATGGTGCTGCTGACCTCGCTGTCCTTCCTGCCCGCGCTGCTGCTGTCGATGACCAGCTTCACGCGCATCCTGATCGTGCTGGGCCTGATGCGCACGGCTATCGGCACGCAGTCATCGCCGCCCAACCAGGTGCTGGTGGGGCTGTCGCTCTTCCTGACCTTCTTCGTGATGTCGCCCGTGCTCGACAAGGCCTACAGCGAGGCCTACAAGCCCTTCTCTGAGAACAAGATCAGCGCCGAAAAGGCGCTCGATCTCGGCATCGCGCCCTTCAAGACCTTCATGCTCAAGCAGACGCGCGAGAGCGACCTCGCGCTGTTCGCGAAGCTGGCCAAGGTGCCCGACATGCAGGGGCCGGAAGACGTGCCGCTGCGCATCCTGCTGCCTTCCTTCGTGATCAGCGAGCTCAAGACGGCGTTCCAGATCGGCTTCACCATCTTCATTCCGTTCCTGATCATCGACCTGGTGGTGGCGAGCGTGCTGATGTCCATGGGCATGATGATGGTGCCGCCGGCCACCATCGCCCTGCCCTTCAAGCTGATGCTCTTCGTGCTGGCCGACGGCTGGCAGTTGCTGATCGGCGCGCTGGCCCAGAGCTTCTACCAATAGCTTGCGGAGAATCCGAATGACCCCCGAAACCGTCATGACCATGGGCTACCGGGCCATCGAGATTTCGCTGCTGCTGGGCGCGCCCCTGCTGCTGGTGGCGCTGATCATCGGCCTGGTCATCAGCATCTTCCAGGCGGCCACGCAGATCAACGAAGCCACGCTGTCCTTCATTCCCAAGCTGCTGGCGGTGGCCGCGACGCTGGTGATCGCCGGGCCGTGGATGCTCGAACGCATGCTCGACTACATGCGAACACTGTTCGCGAGCATTCCGACACTCGTGTCGTGACGCCTTCGATCCTTTCCGTCACCTCGGCGGAACTGAACGCGTGGACGGTGGCCTTCCTGTGGCCCTTCATCCGAATGCTGGCGCTCATCAGCACCTCGCCGATCTTCGGCGAGATGTGGGTGCCGCGGCGGCTGAAGGTCGGCATGGCGGCGATCCTCGCCATCGTTCTCGCGCCGACGCTGGGCCCGATGCCCGCCGTGCCGATCGTGTCCGGCGCCGGCGTGTGGATCATCGCCCAGCAGTTTGTCATCGGCGCCGCGATGGGCTTCTCCATGCGCATCGTGTTCGCCGCCGTCGGGGCCGCGGGCGAATACATCGGCCTGCAGATGGGCCTGTCTTTCGCGTCCTTCTACGACCCGATGAGCCGCGGCTCGACCGTGGTGGTCGGAAGCCTGCTGAACATGCTGGCCATGCTGATCTTCCTGGCGGTGGACGGCCATCTGATGCTGATCACCGCGCTGGCGGAAAGCTTCCACACGCTGCCGATCGCCGACGCGCCGCTGGCGGCCAATGGCTGGATGTTCCTGGTGCTCGGCGCCGGCGATATCTTCTCGAGCGGGCTGATGCTGGCGCTGCCGCTGGTGACGGCGCTGCTGACGCTGAACCTCGCGATGGGCATCCTGAACCGCGCTTCGCCGCAATTCAGCATCTTCGCGGTGGGTTTTCCGCTCACCCTGCTGGCGGGCATCGGCATGCTGCAACTCCTGATGCCCAATCTCGCCGCGTTCCTGGAGCCTCGCTTCGCCGCGGGTCTTGCGTCGCTGGCGCAGCTCACGCAGGCGCTTCGGCCCTGATCCGCTACGCGCCCTCCTTGAGCCGGTCGAGAAACCAGCGCCCCGCCGGACCCGGCGGCAGGTCCTTGCGGTAGGCCGCATACATCGCGATCTGCTGGATCTTCGCCTGGAAGCTTTCAAGTTCGATGACCACCAGTTCCCCCGAGGCCACGTCATCCCGAACCATCGCGCAAGGCATGTGGCCCCACCCGAAGCCGGCGCGCAGGAAGGCGTGCTTGGCGCCGAGGTCGGCCAGGCGCCAGGTGAGCGGGGAATGGACGCCGAAGGTCTTGCCCTCGCTGAGCGTCGAGCGATCGGTCAGTACGAGCTGCACGTGCCTTTCGAGTTCGCGCAGGCGGATCACGCGCTTCAGCCTGGCCAATGGATGCCCGGGCGCGACGACCGTGAGCATGTGCACGTCGAGCAAGGGCTCGGCATCCACGCCGTCGGGCACGATCGGCAGCGAGCCGATGATCCCGAGGCGGCAAACCCCGTCGAGCACGGGCTGGATCACCGCGCCCAGGGCCTCGACGTACAGCCGCAGGGGCGTATGGGGGAAGGCTTCGCGGAACGAACCGATCGCGGCCGTGAGCGAATCCATCGGATACATCACGTCCACCACCACCGACAGCTCCGGCTCCAACCCTTCGGCGATGGTGCGCGCCTTGGCCTTGAAGTCGTCCATGCCGCCGACGACCGCGCGCGCCTGCGCGAGGAGTACGCGGCCCTCCTCGGTCAGTTGCGGATAGCGGGCCATTCGATCGAACAGCCGCACCTCGATCTGCGCCTCGAGATTGGCCAGCGTCTGGCTCACGACCGATTGCGCACGCCGCAACTTCCGGCCCGCAGCAGAGAAGCTGCCCTCGTCCGCGGCGGCGATGAAGGTGCGCAGTTGATCCATGGATACGCCGTCGAGCATTGGTCTATCTATCTTTTCTGACGATGGATTGCATCGAAAGATATAGGCTTCCACGATGAATGTCCAGCTCCTAAGCTGGCGGCGATGCCCGGTCTTCCGTCGGCATTCGCTCTTCCTTCATTGTTTCTGCCTGGAAATCCTCATGACCAAAGTCCTCGTTCTCTACTACTCCTCCTACGGCCACATCGAGAAGCTGGCCGAAGCCGTCGCCGAAGGCGCGCGCAGCGCCGGCGCACAGGTCGACATCAAGCGCGTGCCGGAAACCGTGCCCACGGAAGTCGCGAAGGCTTCCCACTTCAAGCTCGACCAGGCGGCGCCCGTCGCGACGATCGGCGACCTCGAGCACTACGACGCCATCATCGTGGGCACCGGCACGCGCTTCGGCCGCATGTCCTCGCAGATGGCATCCTTCCTCGACCAGGCCGGCGGGCTGTGGATGCGCGGCGCACTCAACGGCAAGGTCGGCGGCGCTTTCAGTTCGTCTGCCACACAGCATGGCGGGCAGGAAACGACGCTGTTCTCGATCATCACGAACCTGCTGCACTTCGGCATGACGATCGTCGGCCTGCCGTACAGCCACCAGGGCCAGATGAGCGTCGATGAAATCGTGGGCGGTGCGCCCTACGGCGCCACCACCGTGGCCGGCGGCGACGGCTCGCGCCAGCCGACGGCGATCGACCTCGCAGGCGCTCGCCACCAGGGCGAACTCGTGGCGAAGACCGCCGCCAAGATCTTCGGCTGATCCTCCTGCGCCCCCTTCGCGAGAGCCTGATCCCTCGATCAGTGCGTCTCGCACTCCTCGATGAGCTTCTCGAGCAGACGCTTGAGCTGGCTCGTCTTGCGGGGGCCGAGCGCCTCCTCGATCACATCGTGGTGCGCATCCACGCTCTTCTTCAGGCGTGACACCGTCTCCAGGCCCAGATCGCTGATATAGACCAGCACCTTGCGGCTGTCCTTGGCATCGGCCGCCCGCTGCACCAGGCCGCGGCTCACCAGCTTGTCGATGTTCTTGGTCAGGGCGGGGTGGTTGAGGAGGACCTTCTCGGCCAGATCGCCCATCGGGTGCCCCTGTTCGTCAGCGAGCACCTGCAGGATGCGCCAGTGCTCCTCGGTCACCTCCTCGTCGGCGATGGACTGCGCCAGGCCGATCCGCATGCGCCGGTTGGCCGAGGCCAGAAGATAGGCCAGGTATTGCGAGATGTCTTGCTCGGGCGTGGCAGGCATGGAAATCTTGGAAGACGCGACTGGTGTCTTCATGGGTTGTACTGGGGAAGGAGTTTACGCATGATCCTTTTCCTTGGAAAGGATTGGCGCGCTTTTTGCGATAGCTCTCGTCGCCACGCCGTCTTGGTGCATTCGCATTCGCCCCGGAGCTTTCGATGCTGTCATACCCTGGATCGCTCGCCCGCCGCGCGCCCGACACACCGCCGGGCGCCGCGCTGCAATTTCCGCTTCGGCCCAGGCTTGCGCGCCGGGAGCTGAATGTCGCACTGTGCGTGCCGCTGGGAGGCACGGCAGGAATCTGGGGGCCCTCGGCGCTGGCATGCGCCAAGCTGGCGCTGGCCGAGCTGAACCACGACGCCGGCATCGCCGGGCAGTCGGGTCGGCTCCTCACGGTCAACGCATCCGACGACGCGCCGGACATCGAGGCGACTCTGATCGAGCTGGTCGACGCGGGCGACATCGACGCCATCATCGGCATGCACACCAGCGCAGTGCGGCAGCGCATCCTGCGCGCGGTCGGCGGGCAGATTCCCATCATCTATACCCCGCTCTACGAGGGCGGGGAATCCACGCCGGGCGTGTTCGCGATCGGCGAGACGACCGCGCGGCAGCTGCATCCGGCGATCCAGTGGCTCGGCCAGCGCAAGCATCCGCGACGCTGGTTCGCCATCGGCAACGACTATGTGTGGCCCCACGTGTCCCACCGGCTGGCGCGCGGCTACATCGCCGAGGCGGGCGCGGAACTCGTCGGCGAGCGCTACGTGCCCTTCGGCACCACTGACTACTCGGAAGCGCTCGACGAACTGCGCCACAGCAGGGCCGACGCGGTGCTGCTCTCGCTGGTCGGGCAGGACGCCGTGGACTTCAACCGCGCCTTCGGGCGGGCGGGCCTCTCGCGCTCGATGCTTCGGCTGTCGTGCGCCATCGGCGAGAACGAATTGCTGGGCATCGGCGCCGAGAACGCCGAGGATCTTTACGTGGCCTGCGGCTACTTCGCGACGCTCGAAACCGATGCCAACCTCGCGTTCAAGGAGCGCTACCGGGCGCACTTCGGCGAGCGCGCGCCGACGCTCAACACCTTCGGCCAATCGACCTACGAGGGGCTACATTTTCTCGCGGCGTTGTTCGGCGCGGGCCCGCGCGCGTCGAGCCGCACCGAGCTCCTGGGCGAAGCGCCGATGGCCTACCGCAGCGCGCGGGACGCCGCCTATGAAGGCGGCGGCGTGAGCCGCACGCCGATCTATCTCGCGCGCGCCGAAGGCAATGCCTTCCGCGTGCTCACGAGGCTGTGATTCCGCTTGCGGGTGTCGCCTTCCGCCAGTCTTTTTTATTTTCCAAGGAAAACAAAATGCTTGACTTGGAAAATATCGACCACCAAAATGCGAGCGCGATGAGCTTGTAGCGCCGACCGGTTCAGGGTCCGCGACCAGAGCCCATCGCGACCTCAACAAAACCGCGGAGTCACAAGCCATGGCCATCAAACGCCCCACCCTCGACCAGCTGCAGGACGTCGCCCTCAGCCTGGGCATCCATCTGTCGGAAGAACAGGCCAACGTCTACAACACGCTGCTGCAGCCCAACTTCGACGCCTACGACGCCGTCGATGCGATGCCCGACTACGTGCCTGCTGTCAGCTACGCGCGCACGCCCGGCTACCGTCCCTCGGGCGAAGAGAACAAGTACGGCGCCTGGTATGTCAAGACCACGATCAAGGGCAAGCCCGAAGGCCTGCTCGCCGGCAAGACTGTCGTGCTGAAGGACAACGTGTGCCTGGCCGGCGTGCCGATGATGAATGGGGCCTCGACCATGGAAGGCTACGTGCCCAACGTCGACGCCACCATCGTCACTCGCCTGCTCGACGCCGGCGCCACCGTGGTCGGCAAGGCGGTGTGCGAGTACTTCTGCTTCTCGGGCGGCTCGCACACCAGCGCATCCGGCCCGGTGCACAACCCGCATCGCCATGGCTACTCTGCGGGCGGATCCTCCTCCGGCAGCGCGGCGCTGGTGGCGGCGGGCGAGGTCGACCTCGCGATCGGCGGCGACCAGGGAGGCTCGATCCGCATGCCCTCCTCCTACTGCGGTATCTACGGCATGAAGGCCACGCATGGACTGGTGCCCTACACGGGCGTGATGCCGATCGAACTCACCATCGACCATACAGGTCCGATGACCGGCAACGTCACCGACAACGCGCTGATGCTGGAAGTGCTTGCCGGCCCGGACGGGCTCGATCCGCGCCAGCACGCGGGCCAGACCGCCAAGCCCTACAGCCAGTTGATGAAGGACGGCGTGCGCGGCCTGAGGATCGGCATCGTCAAGGAAGGCTTCGGCTGGCCGCAATCGGATCCAGCCGTCGACGCCAAGGTGCGCAAGGCCGCGGAAATCTTCACGCGGCTCGGCGCGACCGTGGGCGAGGTGTCGGTGCCGATGCATGCGGTCGGCCCCGCCATCTGGCTGCCGATCGCCGCCGAAGGCGCGACGCAGCAGATGATGAAGGACAACGGACACGGTTTCAACTGGAAAGGCCTGTACGTCACCGGCATGGTCGACTTCCACGCCGGCTGGAAGCAGCGGGCCGACGAACTCTCCGAGACGCTCAAGCTCACGATGGTGCTTGGCGAGTACTTCATCAAACACTACCGGGGCCATTACTACGCGAAGGCGCAGAACCTCGCCCGGCAGCTGACGGCCGCCTACGACAGCGCGCTCTGCGACTTCGACGTGCTGCTGATGCCCACGCTGCCTCTGACGGCCACGCCGATTCCGAAGCCCGGCGCGCCGGTGGAAGAAGTGATCACACGCGCCTTCGAGATGCTGCCCAACACCTGTCCCTTCGACGTCACAGGCCACCCATCGATGAGCATTCCCTGCGGTCTCGTCGACGGACTGCCGGTCGGGATGATGCTGACAGGCAGGTTCTACGACGAAGCCACCATCTACCGCGCCGCCTATGCCTTCGAGCAGGCCGGCGACTGGAAGTCGATCTGACCGTCTGTCCGACGGTGATCAAGCCCCATTCACATCAAGAGGAGTTCTTCCATGGATCGTCGTTCCTTCATCAAGGCTTCCGGTGCCACACTGGCCGGCACCGCCGCCCCCCTGTTCCCGCTCGCGGCCCTGGCCGCCGATGAGATGATCATCGGCAGCATCCACGACCTCTCCGGAGGACTGGACATCTACGGCAAGCCGATGGCGGACTGCATGACGCTCGCCGTCGAAGAGCAGAACGCGGCCGGCGGACTGCTGGGCAAGCAGCTCAAGCTCGCCACCTACGACCCGCAATCCAACATGCAGCTCTATGCGCAATTCGCGCAGCAGGCGGCGCTGAAGGACAAGGCCGCGGTGGTTATGGGCGGCATCACCTCCGCCTCGCGCGAAGTGATCCGCCCGGTGCTCGACCGCAACCGCACGCTCTACTTCTACAACACGCAGTACGAAGGCGGCGTGTGCGACCGCAATACCTTCTGTACCGGCGTGACGCCCGCGCAGACCGTCGCCAAGCTGATCCCCTACGCGATGAAGAAGTGGGGCAAGAAGGTGTATGTGATCGCGGCCGACTACAACTACGGCCAGATCACCTCCCAGTGGGTGAAGAAGTTCGTGCAGGACAACGGCGGCTCCGTCGCATCGATCGACTTCTTCCCGCTGGACGTCACCAACTTCGGCCCGACCATCTCCAAGATCGAAGCCGCCAAGCCCGACATGATCGTCTCGGCGCTGGTCGGCGGCGCGCACATCTCCTTCTATCGCCAGTGGGCCGCGGCCGGCCTGACAAAGAAGATCCCGCTGGCCTCCACCACCTTCGCGGGCGGCAATGAGCACATCGTTCTGTCGCCGGCCGAGACGGATGGCTTCCTGGTCTCATACAACTACTTCCAGAACCTGGATACGCCCGAGAACAAGGCCTTCAAGGAACGCTTCTACAAGCGCTTCGGCAAGGACTATCCCAACATCACGGAACTCGCCATGGGCACCTACCAGGGCTTCAAGCTCTGGGCCGAGGGTGTGAAGAAGGCCAAGTCACTGGACCGCATGAAGGTGACCGAAGCACTCGAATCGGGCATCAGCATCAACGGACCGAGCGGCAAGGTGACGGTGGATGCCGAGACCCACCACTGCGTGCTGAACGTGAGCATTGCCGAGGTGAAGGACAAGCAGCTCAACATCGTCGAGACCTTCCAGCAGCAGAAGCCCACGGACACCAGCGCCGTGTGCAACCTGATCAAGAACCCGAAAGACAACCAGCAGTACGTCATCAAGGCCTGAATCCGCATCTGCCGAAGCCCCCCATGGATCTCGCCCTCATCGTCATCATCCAGGTTCTCTATGCCGTGGCCAGCCTGGTCATTCTCTCGGCCGGGCTGGCCGTGATCTTCGGGATGATGAAAGTCATCAATCTCGCCCACGGCGAATTCATGATGCTCGGCGCCTACGCCGTCATCGGCGCGTTGAAGCTGGGCGTGAATCTGTGGGTCGCGATCTTCATCGTCGCGCCGATCGCGGTGGGACTGATCGGCATCGTGCTGGAGCGGCTGATCATCCGGCGCCTCTACGGCCGAATGGTCGACACCATGCTCGCGACCTGGGGACTGTCGCTGCTGCTGGTCGGCATCGTCACCTCCATCGCGGGCAACACGACGGCGGGCGTCTCGGCGCCGCTGGGCAGCTTCTCCATCGGCGCCTACTCGGTCAGCAGCTACACGCTGGTGATCATCGCGGTCGCCGTGGCGCTGGCGCTGGCGATCCGCTGGGTGCTGATGCGTACGCAACTCGGCCTCATCGCGCGCGGCACCATGCAGAACCCCGACATGGCCAATGCGCTGGGCATCAGCCCGGGCCTGGTGTATTCCGTCACCTTCGCGGTCGGGGCGGCGCTGTCGGGGCTGGCCGGGGGTCTGCTCGCGCCGCTGACGGGTGTGGTGCCCACGATGGGTGCCGCCTTCGTCGCCAAGGCCTTCATCACCGTGATCGGCGGCGGCCCGGCCATCCTTGCCGGCCTGGTCGGCGCGTCCTCGCTCTTCGGCGCCATCAATCAACTGGCCACCTTCGTCACCACGCCGGTGTTCGGCGAGGTCGCACTGCTGCTGGCCGCCATCGTCATGCTTCGCCTGCTGCCGCAAGGCATCACCGGACGCTTCTTCAAGGGATCCCTGTGAACCGATTCGCCAAGTCATGGATGAGCTGCGCGCTCAGCATGGTCATCGGCATCGCGCTGATGCTGGGCCTGCCCGGCGTGATGGACGACTACACGCTCATCCAGGTCACGATCTACGCCGTGATGTCGATCCTCGGCGTGAGCCTGGGCTTCATCTGGGGCTTCGGCGGCATCCTGTGCTTCGGCCAGGCCGCCTTCTTCGGGCTCGGCTCGTACACCTACGCGCTCGCGGTGATGAACACCGGCGACAGCACCCTGCCCTTCATCCTCGCCATCGTGGTGCCCGCGCTCTTCGCGGCCCTGCTGGGCTACGTGATCTTCTACGGCCGGCTCTCGGACGTGTACATGGGCGTGATCACGCTCACGGTGACGCTGATCCTCTTCAACCTCATCAACTCGACGGCCGGGCCGGAGTGGCGAATCGGCAAGGCGCCTCTCGGCGGATTCAACGGCATCCCCGGCATCCCGACGCTCAACGTGCCGGGGCAGCCGGACAACGTGTTGACGCCGAAGGACCTGTTCTACGTGACCTTCGTCTGCCTGCTGGGAATCTATCTCGGCCTGCGCGTGCTGATCAGTTCGAAGATCGGCCGCGTCATCGTGGCGGCCAAGGAGAACGAGCAGCGCGTGCTGCTGCTGGGCTACGACGCGCGCGCCTACAAGCTGTTCTGCTTCACGCTCGGCGGCGCCATCGCGGGGCTGGCGGGATGCCTGTTCGCCAACTGGGGCGCCTTCACGAGTCCGACGATCTTCGGGCTCGCGCAATCGGCGCAGATCATCATCTGGGTCATCGTGGGCGGGCTGGGCACGCTGGTCGGCCCGGTGGTCGGCTGTGTCGCCATCCAGTGGCTGACGACCCAGATCGGCACGCAGCAGGTCTTCAACTCCAACCTCGTGCTCGGCGCGATCCTGGTGGTGTTCGTCCTGATGGTCCCGCGCGGCATCGTGCCGAGCCTGGGCATCGCGCTCGAATCGCTGTGGCGGCGGCTGCGCCGGCCGCAGCCCGCCACGCCCGCCGCGGCGCCTTCGGCCCCGAAGGAACACCCGCACGCCATGCCGGCCACGGAGCAGCCCACATGACGACGCCGCTGATCGAGACTCGCGACCTCAACGTGCGCTTCGGCGGCGTGCATGCCACGCGGGACGTGAACTTCACGCTTGCCGAAGCGGAACTGCGCTGCGTGATCGGCCCCAACGGCGCCGGCAAGAGCACCTTCTTCAAGCTGTTGACGGGCCAGGTCAAGCCCACCTCCGGCCAGATACTGTTTCGCGGCAAGGACATATCGAACATGCAGCCGCACGAGCCGGGCCGCCTGGGCATCGGCATCAAGACACAGGTGCCCAGCCTCTTCAATGGGCTGAGCGTCTGGGAGAACATCTGGCTGTCCGCGCGGCGCCTCAACAGCACGGCGGGCGCCAACCGCATCACGAGCGAGACGCTGGAGCGCGTGGGCATGACGGCCTACCGCGACGTCACTGCCGGGCTGCTCGCCCACGGCCTGCGGCAGTGGGTGGAGATCGGCGTCGTGATTGCCGCCGACCCGCCGCTGATCCTGCTGGACGAGCCGGCGGCCGGCATGAGCGACGCCGAGGTGGCGCGCACGGCCGAACTCATCCTCGAAATCAACCGCCAGCATGCGCTGGTGGTGGTGGAACACGACATGAACTTCATCCGCATGATCGCCAAGACAGTGACCGTGCTGCACCAGGGCGCGGTGATCAAGGAGGACACGCCGGACCGCATCATGAGCGACCCGCTGATCCAGCAGATCTACCTCGGCAAGAAGCCGCACTGAGCCGGAGCCTGATCACATGCTGGAAGTTTCGGGCCTGCACGCCGGCTACGGGGCCATCCCCGTGCTGCACGACATCTCGCTGAAGATCGCCGCGGGCGAATCGGTGGGCATCCTCGGCCACAACGGCATGGGGAAGACGACCATGCTGCGCACGCTGATCGGCGTGCTGCGCGCCAGCGCCGGCACGGTGCGCTTCAATGGCACGGACATCACGCGCCAGGCGCCGCATTCCCGCGCCAAGCTGGGCATGGCCTATGTACCGCAGGGGCGGGAGATATTCCCGACCTTGAGCGCGATGGACAACCTGCGCATGGGCCTGGTGAAGACCGGCGAACGCGACCTGCACACGATCGAGCAGCTGCTGGAGGACTTCCCGCGCATCAAGCCGCTGCTCGACCGGCCCGGCGGCTCGCTCTCCGGCGGGGAGCAGCAGCTCCTGGCGCTCGCCAGGGCGCTGGCCGGCAAGCCCACGCTGCTGCTGCTCGACGAACCGACCGAAGGCATCCAGCCTTCCATCATCGAAGAGATCGCCGAGACACTGGCCTCATTGCGCGGTCGCATGAAGCTCACTATCGTTCTTGTGGAGCAGAACCTGGAGTTCATCGCCGCCGTTTCCGAGCGCGTGCTGGTGATCAAGCGCGGCCAGATCGGCGGCGAGATACCGCGCGAGCACCTGGGCGATTTCGAGATCATGAGCCAGTACACGGGCGTCCACGGGTGAGCGCGGCCTGCCCCCTCCCCAACCACAACGCGAAGGAAGAAAAATGGATCTCGCACTGAAAGGACTCAACGCCCTGGTGACCGGTGGAACCAAGGGCATCGGTCGGGCCATCGCCCAGACGCTTGCCGCCGAAGGCGCCAATGTGGCGCTGTGCGCGCGCAACGCGGACGAAGTGGCTGTCGTGGCGACGGAGCTGGCGGGACGCTATGGCGTCAAGGTCTTCGGCACCGCCGTCGACGTGGCCGACGGGCCGGCCCTGAAAGCCTGGGTGACGGAAGCCGACACCGCGATGGGCGGCATCGACATCGTGGTCGCCAACGTGAGCGCCCTGGCGATCTCGAACGACGAGACGGGCTGGCAGCGCGGCTTCGAGGTCGACATGATGGGCACGGTGCGGCTGGTAGACGCCGCGATGCCGAGCCTGGAGCGCAGCGCCCATGCCGCGATCGTCACCATCTCCAGCGTTTCGGGCCGCGAGATCGACTTCGCCGCCGGGCCGTATGGCGCCTTCAAGGCGGCGATCGTCCACTACACGCAGGGTCTGGCCTACCACCTTGCCGGCAAGCGCATCCGGGCCAACAGCGTGTCTCCCGGCAACACCTACTTCCCCGGCGGCGTATGGAACCAGATCGAGCACGGCAACCCCGAGCTCTACAGGCAGGCGCTGGCGATGAACCCGACCGGCCGCATGGGAACGCCGCAGGAGATGGCCAACGCGGTCGCCTTCCTGGCGAGCCCGGCGGCCAGCTTCATCACGGGGACCAACCTGGTGGTGGACGGCGCGTTGACGAAGGGCGTGCAGCTGTAGCGAAGGGCCGGGCGGCCCGGCATCACTCCCGGACTTCCAGCGCCCGATTGACCTGCAGCGCCACCAGCGTGCAAGCCGCGCCGGAAAGCAGATACACACTGAGGTAGGCGAGCCCGAAATGCGCCGACAGCCCGAGCGCCACCAGCGGCGCGAAGGCGGCCCCGATGAGCCATGCCAGGTCCGAGGTGAGCGCGGCGCCGGTATAGCGGTACTTCGCCTCGAAATTGGAACTCACAGCGCCCGCCGCCTGGCCGTAGGACAGGCCGAGCAGCGCGAAACCCAGCAGGATGAACACATCTTCCCCGACCGTCCCGGCGCCCAGGAGCGTGGGCGCGAAGCCGCTGAAGACGGCGATCAGCACGGCCAGCGTGCCCAGCGTCGTGCGCCGCCCCGCCCGGTCCGCGATCCATCCCGAGGCGATCACACCCGGAATGGCGATCGCCGCGCCGATGATCTGCACGACCAGCACGTCGTTGACCGGCTGCGTCGAATTCAGCGTGATCCACGACAGCGGAAACACGGTGACCAGATGGAACAGCGCGTAGCTCGCCAACGCCGCGAAGGCGCCGATCAGCAGGTTGGCGCCCCGCGCATGCACGAGTTCCTTCAACTTGACCGGGTGGAGTTCGCGCTCCTGCAGAAGGCGCTCGTACTCGTCGGTCACCACCAGCCGCAGCCGTGCGAAGAGCGCCACCACGTTGATCGCGAAGGCCACGTAGAAGGGATAGCGCCAGCCGAAGTCGAGGAACTCCTCGGACGACAGGTTCGAGTTCAGGAACAGGAACAAGCCGCTGGCGATGATGAAGCCGATCGGCGCGCCGAGCTGAGGAATCATCGCGTACCAGCCGCGCCGATGTTCTGGTGCGTTCAGCGCCAGCAGCGAGGGCAGGCCGTCCCACGAGCCGCCGAGCGCAACGCCCTGCAGGAAGCGAAAAACCGACAGCAACACGATGGACGCAAACCCCAGGCTGGCGTAACCTGGAAGGAAGGCCATGCCCACCGTGGAGAAACCGAGCAGGAACAATGCCGCGGTCAGCTTGGCGCCCCGCCCCCAGCGCTCCTGGATCGCCATGAAGGCCAGCGTGCCGAGGGGCCGGGCAATGAATGCGAACGAGAAGATGACGAATGCGTAGAGGGTGCCTTCCAGCTTTTCCTCGAACGGGAAGAACACGGCGGGAAACACCAGCACCGAGGCGATGCCGTAGACGAAGAAGTCGAAGTACTCCGACGCCCGGCCGATGATCACGCCGACGGCGATCTCGCTCGGAGCAATGGCATGGTCGGCCGCGACCTGCCTGGCGTCACGCTCCAGGGTGCGCGTCGAGGGCTCGTGGGATTCGTGACTGACGCTGGAAATCATGCTTGACTTGCTAGTGGCTTAAGTGTTGTTTCAGACAGACACATTAGGGTCTCACCCCTTGCGAAATACCGCAATAGACCGCAGTGGGACAAAACGTCCAATCCCATCCGACCAACGATCGTCGTAGATTCTGCTCGTTCCTGAACACGCTCTCCAATATTTCGCACGGCATGCCTCCCCTTAAGCACCTTCGGCTCCTTCGCGGACTGCTCCTGCCCCTGGCCTTCAGCTTGCTGGCGGGGTGCAAGGCCGTCGTGATGAGCCCCTCCGGCGATGTGGCCGCCCAGCAACGGGACCTGATCCTGATCTCCACCGTCCTGATGCTGCTGATCATCGTGCCGGTGATCGCGCTGACCTTCATCTTCGCCTGGCGCTACCGCCAGTCGAACGCCGAGGCCGAGTACGCTCCGGATTGGGACCATTCCACCCAGCTCGAACTGGTGATCTGGGCCGCGCCGCTGCTGATCGTCATCGCCCTGGGCGCCCTGACCTGGATCAGCACCCACACGCTCGACCCCTACCGCCCGCTCGCGCGGCTGGATGCCGGACGCCCGGTGCCGGCGGACGTGAAGCCGCTGGTCGTCGAAGTGGTCGCGCTCGACTGGAAATGGCTGTTCCTGTACCCCGAGCAGGGCATCGCCATGGTCAATGAAATGGCCGCGCCGGTGGATCGCCCGATCACCTTCAAGATCACGGCGTCGTCGGTGATGAATTCCTTCTACATCCCCGCCCTCGCGGGCCAGGTCTATGCCATGCCGGGCATGGAAACCAAGCTGCACGCGGTCATCAACGCGCCGGGCGAGTTCGACGGGTTCTCGGCCAACTACAGCGGCGCGGGCTTCTCCGGCATGCGCTTCAAGTTCCATGGCCTGAGCGCCGGCGACTTCGACAAGTGGGTGCAGACGGCCCGCAGCGGCGGCGGCGAACTCAGCCGCGCCGGCTACCTCCAGCTCGAACGCCCGAGCGAGCGCGAGCCGGTGCGCCGCTATGCCGGCGTTGCCTCCGGCCTGTACGACGCCATCCTCAACCGCTGCGTCGAGGCCAACAAGATGTGCCTGAAGGACATGATGGCCATCGATGCCGGCGGCGGCCTGGGCAAGCCGGGCAGCTACAACCTCGCCTCGCTCGACCCGGCAACCCGCACCCGCCTGAACCTGGACGGCCAGCCGGCCAGGATGTACGTCGGCGCCATGTGCACCGTGAACGACCCGCCGATTTCCCTTTCGCGCCCGCAATAACTCTCCCGATGTTCGACCACCTCGACCTCACGAAGCTCATCTTCGGCCGCCTCACCTGGGAGGCGATTCCGTTCCATGAGCCCATCCTTCTCTGGACCTTCATCTTCGTCGCCCTCGGCGGCGTGGCGATGCTGGGCGCATTGACCTATTTCCGGCTCTGGGGCTATCTCTGGCGCGAGTGGTTCACCAGCATCGACCACAAGAAGATCGGCATCATGTACGTCATCCTCGGGCTGGTGATGCTGCTGCGCGGCTTCTCCGACGCGATCATGATGCGTCTGCAGCAGGCGGTCGCCTTCGGCAACGTCGAGGGCTACCTGCCGCCACACCACTACGACCAGATCTTCACCGCGCATGGCGTGATCATGATCTTCTTCGTCGCGATGCCGCTGGTCACCGGGCTCATGAATTTCGCCGTGCCGCTGCAGATCGGCGCGCGCGACGTCGCCTTTCCCTTCCTCAACAACTTCAGCTTCTGGATGACGGCCATGGGCGCCGGGCTGACGATGACCTCGCTCTTCGTCGGCGAGTTCGCGCGCACCGGCTGGCTGGCCTATCCGCCGCTCTCTGGCATCGCCTACAGTCCGGACGTCGGGGTCGACTACTACATATGGTCCCTGCAGATCGCGGGGGTGGGCACCTTGCTGTCGGGCATCAACCTCATCGCCACGATCGTGAAGATGCGCGCGCCCGGCATGGGCCTGATGAAGATGCCCATCTTCACCTGGACCGCGCTGTGCACCAACGTGCTCATCGTCGCCGCCTTCCCGGTGCTCACGGCCGTGCTCGCGCTGCTGTCGCTGGACCGCTACGCCGGTACCAACTTCTTCTCGAACGACTTCGGCGGCAACGCCATGATGTACGTCAACCTGATCTGGATCTGGGGCCATCCGGAGGTCTACATCCTGATCCTGCCGGTGTTCGGCGTGTTCTCCGAGGTCGTCTCCACCTTCTCCGGCAAGCGGCTCTTCGGCTACGCCTCCATGGTGTATGCCACGGTGGTGATCACCATCCTGTCCTATCTCGTGTGGCTGCATCACTTCTTCACGATGGGCTCGGGCGCCAGCGTCAACTCCTTCTTCGGCATCACGACGATGATCATCTCGATCCCGACGGGGGCGAAGATCTTCAACTGGCTGTTCACCATGTATCGCGGCCGCATCCGCTTCGAAGTGCCGATGCTGTGGACGATCGGCTTCATGGTCACCTTCGTGATCGGCGGCATGACGGGCGTGCTGCTGGCGGTGCCGCCGGCGGACTTTGTGCTGCACAACAGCCTGTTCCTGATCGCGCACTTCCACAACGTGATCATCGGCGGCGTGGTGTTCGGCCTGTTCGCCGGCATCACGTACTGGTTCCCCAAGGCCTTCGGCTACAAGCTCGATCCCTTCTGGGGCAAGTGCTCCTTCTGGTTCTGGCTGGTCGGCTTCTACTTCGCCTTCATGCCGCTCTATGTGCTGGGCCTGATGGGCGTCACGCGCCGGCTGAGCCATTTCGAGGACCCGTCGCTGCAGATCTGGTTCATCCTCGCGGCCTTCGGCGCCTTCCTGATCGCGCTGGGCATCGCCTCCTTCATCATCCAGCTGGTGGTCAGCTACCGGCGGCGTGAGTCCCTGCGCGACACCACGGGCGACCCGTGGCACGGCCGCACCCTCGAATGGTCGACCTCCTCGCCGCCGCCCGCCTACAACTTCGCCTTCACGCCGCTGGTGCATGACAGCGACGCCTGGTGGGACATGAAGAAGCGCGGCTACGAGCGTCCGCTCGCGGGCTTCATTCCGATCCACATGCCCAAGAACACGGGCGCGGGCTTCATCCTGGCGGTGCTCAGCGCGGCCTGCGGATTCGCGCTCATCTGGCACATGTGGCCGCTGGCCATCCTCGCATTCCTCCTGCTGGTGGCCGCCACGATCGGCCACACCTTCAACTACAAGCGCGACTACCACGTCCCCGTGGAGGATGTCGTGCGCATCGAAGGCGAACGCACACGCCTGCTGGCCAGCCATGTCTGAGATCACCCTCTCCTCCCCCACCGCCGGCGCGATGAACGTGCCCGAGAAGCTGCGCTTCCACGTGCCCGACGAGCACCACCCGGAGAACGGGACGCTGCTCGGTTTCTGGCTCTACCTGATGAGCGACTGCCTCGTCTTCGCGTGCCTGTTCGCGATGTATGCCGTGCTGGGCCGCAGCTACGCGGCCGGCCCGTCGGGCGCCGACCTGTTCGACCTGCCCCTGGTGGCGCTCAACACCTCGCTGCTTCTGCTGTCGTCCATCACCTATGGCTTCGCCATGCTGGAGATGCAGAAGAACCGGATGCGCGCGACGCTGGCATGGCTCTTCGTGACCGGCCTGCTCGGCGCCGGCTTCATCGGCCTGGAACTGCACGAGTTCGTGCAGCTCATCCAGGACGGCGCGGGCCCGCAGCGCAGCGCCTTCCTGTCGTCCTTCTTCACGCTGGTCGGCACGCACGGGCTGCACGTGACCTTCGGCATCGTCTGGCTGGTCACGCTGATGGTGCAGGTCTCGCGCAAGGGGCTGATCCCCGAGAACCGGCGGCGCCTGATGTGCCTCTCCATGTTCTGGCACTTCCTGGACGTGGTCTGGATCGGCGTCTTCACCTTCGTCTACCTGATGGGAGTTCTGCCATGAGCGCGCACATCGACAGTCACGCTTCTCACGATGCCCACGACGCGCACGGCCACGGCCATGACGACGGCACGCCCCACAGCACCTTCAAGGGCTACGCGACGGGCTTCGTGCTGTCCGTCATCCTCACGGCCATTCCCTTCTGGCTGGTCATGGGCAAGGTGTTCGACAAGTCCAGCGTCACGGCGATGGTCATCCTGGGCTTCGCGGCCGTGCAGATCATCGTTCACATGATCTACTTCTTGCACATGAACACCCGGTCCGAGGGCGGTTGGTCGCTGCTCGCGCTGGTCTTCACGATCGTGCTCGTCGTGATCACGCTGAGCGGCTCGCTGTGGGTGATGTACCACCTCAACCACAACATGATGCCGGCGACCATGCAAGACATGAAGAACATGCCTTGAGGCTCGCATGGGCGTTCTGCGCGGCACTGGCCTTCGCGGGCTTCGTCGCCCTCGGTACCTGGCAGCTGGAGCGCAGGGCCTGGAAGCTGGATCTCATCGAGCGTGTCGAGCAGCGCGTGCACGCACCGGCCGCCGACGCGCCCGGCCCCGGACAATGGCCGCGGCTGAGTGCCGCCGCTGACGAATATCGTCACGTGCGTCTGGCCGGAACATTCCTCCACGATCGCGAAACCCTGGTGCAGGCCTCGACCGAACTCGGCGCCGGGTTCTGGGTGCTGACGCCGCTGCGGATGGCGGACGGCCATGTGGTGCTGGTCAATCGCGGCTTCGTCCCGCCCGAGGCGCGCGAGCGCCAGGCCCGCGGCACAGGCGAGCCCTCTGGAGAATCCACCGTCACCGGCCTGCTGCGCATGAGCGAGCCGGGCGGCGGCTTCCTGCGCAGGAATGATGCCTCCGGCAACCGCTGGTATTCACGTGACGTGCAGGCGATCGCCAGCGCGCGCGGCCTCAGCGGCGCCGCGCCCTTCTTCGTCGATGCCGACGCCGCCCAGCCGCGTGGCTGGCCCGCCGGCGGCCTGACCGTGATCGCCTTCCACAACAACCATCTGGTCTACGCGCTCACCTGGTATGCGCTGGCGCTGATGGCCGCCGGTGCCGCCTGGCGCGTTGGGCGCGAAAATCGCCCGGATGAACGAAGCGAAGATGCCCGCCCGGGCTGAAGCCGTCGCCAGCCTGGACGACGCCACCGGCCTCAAGAACATGCAGCAGCTGATCCAGCTGCGCTGGATCGCCGTCGTCGGGCAGATCGTCACGATCGAAGTCGTGCACTACGGCTTCCAGATCCCGCTGCCGCTGGAGCACATGCTGGCGGTGCTGGGTTTCCTCGCCGCATTCAACCTCATGAGCCAGTTGCGCTGGCGCGGGCACCGCGAGGTGACGAACGGCGAACTCTTCGTGGCGCTGCTGGTCGACGTGGCCACGCTCACGGCGCAGCTCTACCTCAGCGGCGGCGCGACGAATCCCTTCGTCTTCCTGTACCTGCTGCAGGTCATCCTTGCCGCGGTGCTGCTCGAGGCGTGGTCCATTCAGGTCATGGTCGCCATCACCACCGCCTGCTTCGCCGGCCTGGCGCTCTACGCCAAGCCCCTCGCGCTTCTGCCGGACCACGACCGCGGCCTGGCCAGCCCGTACATCCAGGGCATGCTGGTGTGCTTCGCGCTCAACGCGGCGCTGCTGGTGATCTTCATCACCCGCATCAGCCGCAATCTTCGCCAGCGCGATGCGCGCCTCGCGGACCTGCGCCAGCGCGCGGCCGAGCACGAGCACATCGTGCGCATGGGCCTGCTCGCCTCGGGCGCGGCGCACGAACTCGGCACGCCACTGGCGACGCTGGCGGTGATCCTCGGCGATTGGCGGCGCATGCCCACATTCACGCGCGACCCCGAGCTGCTGCAGGAGGTCGCGGAGATGCAGGCGCAGGTGCAGCGCTGCAAGACCACGGTGAGCGGCATCCTGCTCTCGGCCGGCGAGGCCCGGGGCGAGTCGTCCGTGAAGACGACGATCCGCACCTTCATGGATGCCCTGGCCGAGGAATGGCGCGCCACCCGCCCCGCCACCACCTTCATCTACGAGAACCGCTTCGGCCAGGACCTGGCGATGGTGTCGGATTCGGCCGTGAAGCAGATGATCTGCAACGTGCTCGACAATGCGCTCGAAGCCTCCCCGCATTGGCTGAGCCTCGAGGTGGCGCGCGACAAGGAAGCGATGACGCTGACGGTGACCGATACCGGCACCGGCTTCGCGCCCGCCATGCTGGCCCAGCTCGGCAAGCCCTACCAATCGAGCAAGGGACGCCCTGGCGCCGGCCTCGGCCTGTTCCTGGTCGTCAACGTGGCGCGAACGCTCGGCGGCAGCGTCGCGGCGCGCAACCGCCCCGAGGGCGGCGCGATCGTGACCATCACCCTGCCGCTCGCGGCCATCACCTTGAAGGAAGAAGAAGGACATGGAAGCTGAACGCCTTCTGCTGATCGTCGAGGACGACGCCGCCTTCGCACGGACCCTGGGCCGCTCCTTCGAACGGCGCGGCTACACGGTCCTCCTGGCCAGGAGCCTGGACGAAGTCACGGTGCTGCTGGAGAGGTATTCGCCGGGCTTTGCCGTCGTCGACCTCAAGCTGAGCGGCGAGGCTTCCGGCCTGGCCTGCGTGCAGACGCTGAACACGCACGACCCCGAGATGCTGATTGTCGTGTTGACGGGCTTTGCCAGCATCGCCACGGCCGTCGAGGCCATCAAGCTCGGCGCCTGCCACTACCTCGCCAAGCCCTCCAACACCGACGACATCGAGGCCGCCTTCGGCCGCGCCGAGGGAAGCACCGAGGTGGAGCTGACCAACCGCTCCAGTTCGATCAAGACGCTCGAATGGGAGCGCATCCACGAGACGCTCGCGGAGACCGGCTTCAACATTTCCGAGACCGCGCGGCGGCTCGGAATGCACCGGCGTACGCTGGCGCGCAAGCTCGGGAAACAGCAGGTCAAGTAGTCTTCGTGAAGAAGCGCGCGGAACTATTTTGCACGGACGCACGCTGAAACAACCCTTCGACCTCCGCCGTCAGAATTGAGCACATTTGAACCTTTGAGGTAGCCACAGAATTCGCGCCCTGTACCAACGTATGAGGGCATCGGATGCGGTTCTTGGGAGTGGCGGGGCACAGGGCCCTTCGGCAGGCACGCATGCGCGAGCGCGCCTGCTTCAGGGGCGGCATCCTGGCGGCGGCCGCGCTCATCGCGGCGGCGTCTTCCCAAGCGAAGACCCCGGAACCGCCCTTGGCTCGCGAGCCCTTCATCGAGGGGCTCCGGCTGCAGGAACGCGAACGCGCGCTGCGGGATCGGAACGAAGGTCCCGTCGACGATTTCCTGCCGCGCGAGACACCCAGGAAGGCCGAGCGCCTGCCCTCGGGCGAAGCCCCCTGTTTCCGCATCGATACCCTGCGTCTCGAAGGCGAACGGGCGGAAGACTTCCAGTGGCTGCTCTCGTCGGCAGCGGGGCCGGATGACGACGACAGCCCCCTCGGCCACTGCCTGGGCACTGAGGGCCTCGACATCCTGCTTTCGCGCCTGCAGCAGGCGCTGATCGCGCGGGGGTGGGCCACCACCCGCGTGCTGGCCGGACCCCAGGACCTGAGCGGCGGCGTGCTCAGCCTCACGCTGGTTCCGGGGCGCATCGCAGCCATCCGACTTGCCGATGGCTCCAGCGCGCACGCCACGCTGCGCAACGCGATCCCCGCCAGGCCCGGCGACCTGCTCAACCTGCGTGACATCGAGCAAGGCCTGGAGAACCTGAAGCGCGTGCCGACCGCGGAGGCCGACATCAAGATCGAGCCTTCCCGCGCGGCGAACGCCGCGCCCGCCGACAGCGACCTCGTCGTCACCTACACGCAGGCACGGCGGCTGCGCGCCTCCCTGAGTGCGGACGACGGTGGAACCCAGGCCACCGGCCGCCACCAAGGCGGCATCACGCTCTCCGGCGACAACCTGCTGGGGCTCAACGACCTGTTCTACGTCAGCGCCAACCACAGCATCGACGGCCAGCGTTTCATCAGCGCGCCGACGCAGGGCACCGAGGGTCAGGTGATGCACTACTCGGTGCCCCATGGCTATTGGCTGCTGAGCGCGACCGCGTCGAGCAGCCGCTACCACCAGACCGTCGCCGGATTCAGCCAGGACTATGTCTACGCCGGGGAGACCCACAACGCCGAGGTGAAGCTCTCGCGCCTGGTCTACCGCGACCAGCGCCGCAAGACCACGTTGAGCGTGCGCGGCTTTCGAAGCGAGTCGCGCAACTTCATCGACGACACGGAGATCGACGTGCAGCACCGCATCGTCGGCGGATGGGAGCTCGGTCTGACTTACCGCGAGTTCTTCGGCGAAGCCACGCTGGATGCCAATCTCGCCTACCGCCGTGGCACTGGCGCTTTCGGCGCCATCCGCGCACCGGAAGAGGAGTTCGGCGAAGGCACTTCGCGCCTGCGCCTCCTCACGGCGGACCTGGCCCTGAACCTGCCCTTCAAGCTCGGCGAGGAAAAGCTGCGCTACAGCGGCCATTGGCGCGCGCAGTGGAACCGCACCGCGCTCACGCCGCAAGACCGCTTCGGCATCGGCGGGCGCTACACGGTGCGCGGCTTCGATGGCGAGTCCAGCCTCCTTGACGATCGCGGCTGGCTGGTTCGCAACGACATCGGCTGGACGCTGGGCGAAAGCGGCGCGGAGCTCTATGCCGGCGTCGACTACGGCGAGGTCGGCGGGCCGTCCACACAGGACTTGCTCGGCCGGCATCTGGCGGGCGGGGTGATCGGCCTGCGCGGCGCCATCAGGGGCCTGAACTACGACGTCTTCATCGGGGCCCCGATCAGCAGGCCCGAAGGATTTCGCACGGCCGGCGTCAGCGCCGGCTTCACCCTCAATTACAGCTTCTGAATGTCAGGGAGAGACCGAGCATGAACAAGAACCTTCACCGGGTCGTCTTCAACGCCGCGCGCGGGCTGCGCATGGCGGTGCAGGAAACGGCCATGAGCATGGGCAAGGCGACCGGCGCGACGTCCGGACTGGTAGGGACCGCGCTTGCGAGCTTGCTGGTCTCCACGGCGGCTCACGGCCAGATCGTCGCCGCGCCGAACGCGCCGGGCAGCCAGCGCCCCACAGTGCTGATGGCGCCCAACGGCGTTCCGCTCGTGAACATCCAGACGCCCTCCGCCGCTGGTGTTTCGCGCAACGTCTACAACCGCTTCGACGTCCAGCGCAACGGCGTCATTCTCAACAACAGCCGCACGAATGTTCAGACGCAGCTCGGGGGCTTCGTCCAGGGCAATCCGTGGCTGGCCCGCGGGCCCGCGCGCGTCATCCTCAACGAGATCAACTCGGGCAACCCGACGCAGCTGCGCGGCGCCATCGAGGTCGGCGGCCAAAGGGCCGAGGTCGTCGTTGCCAACCCGGCGGGCATCGCCGTGGACGGCGGCTACAGCCTCGACGGCATGGCCAAGCTGCTGATCAAAGAGGCCAAGGCGCTGCTGGACATCGGCGATGCGGCTGGCGCCGCAGCGAAGGTGGCGGATGCGCAAAGCGCCGCAAATCGAGCACTCCACGAGACTTACAAAGATCACATGCGAGCCGCGATGGAGAAGCCCGTCGTCTCCGACAATAAGCTCGCTGCCATGATTGACGAACTGTTTCGACCGAACGCTAAAGTAGGCAACGGCAGCACTGCGGCGGCCCTGCGATACGAGTTGGCGACAGGTCAGCCGGTGCAGGGAAGCATCCTGGCACCTGACGCGTCTGCGGTGACGCTCACTCTGCTGATCTGAACTCGTTCTTGGACAGGCACCATGCGCGCGAGGTACTGGACAACTTTCGCGCGGCCCACCCGGATCGCGCCGCCGAGGTGAATGCGGCCATCAAGCGCCTGGCGCTTGACGATGCCTGAGCCCGATCTGGAGACCCCGGAGCAGACACGGACGAATGTTGCGGTTGCGCGAGACCAACTCCCCCTTCAGCCCCCATACTCCCGCCGCAACACCTTCGCAGCCCCCACCATCGCCTTCAGCTTCCCGACCGCCACATCCCGCGCCAGGTACTTCATCCCGCAGTCCGGCGCGAGGATCACGTTCTCCGGCTTCACGTAGGGCAGCGCATGCCGAATGCGCTCCACGATCGTGTCCACCGACTCCACCGCCGGGTCCGACAGGTCGATGCACCCCACCATCACCCGCTTGCCGTCCAGCGCCTGCAGTGCCGAGCAATCCAGATGCGATTGCGCGGTCTCGACCGATACCTGCCGGCAGCTGCATTGCGCCAGCTCGGGCAGGAACGAATAGCCCGTCGGCCGCTCGTGGATGATCGCCGCGTAGCCGAAGCAGATATGCACGGCCGTCGTGCCCATGACGCCCTCCAGCGCGCGGTTGAGCGCCTTCAGCCCGTATTGGCGCGCCTTCTCGGGCCGCGCCTGCATGTAGGGTTCGTCGATCTGCACCACGTCCGCGCCCGCGGCGAAGAGGTCGCGGATCTCGGCATTCACCGCTTCGGCATAGTCCATGGCCGCCTCCTCCTCGCTCCCGTAGAAGTCGTTCTGCGCCTGCTGCAGCATCGTGAAGGGCCCGGGCACGGTGATCTTCACCTGCCGGTCGGTGTGCGCGCGCAGGAACCTCAAGTCCTCCACCTCCACCGCGTGGCGCCGACGGATCCTGCCGACGATGCGCGGCACCGGGTTGGGGTGGCCCGAGCGGTCCAGCGCGCTGCCCGGGTGGTCGAGGTCGACGCCATCCAGCGCCGTCGCGAAGCGGTTCGAATAGCTCTCGCGCCGGATCTCCCCATCGCTCACGATGTCCAGCCCCGCCTCCTCCTGCGCGCGGATCGCGATCAGCGTTGCGTCGTTCTGCGCCTCCTCCAGGTACTGCGGCGGAATGCGCCACAGCTCGCGCGCCCGCACCCGCGGCGGAAAGCGCCCGGCGAGCTTGGCCCGGTCGATCAGCCAATCCGGCTGCGGGAAACTGCCGACGATGGTGGTGGGAAACAGCATGGTTCTCTCCTGATCGCGAGGTTGAAGAAATGAGGAAGGAAGCGGCTCAGACTCCGAGGTAGGCCCGCTGGATCTCGGGCCGCGCCAGCAGCTCCCGCGGCTCGCCTTCGGCCACGACGCGCCCCTCTTCCAGCACATAGGCGCGCTGCGAAACCTCCATCGCCATCACGACGTTCTGCTCGACCAGCAGCACCGACACGCCCGCGGCGTTGATGCGGCGGATCGCGGCGAACATGTCGTGCACGATGAGCGGCGAAAGCCCGAGCGATGGTTCGTCCAGCAGCAGCAGCTTCGGCCGCGCCATCAGCGCCCGGGCGATGGCCACCATCTGCTGCTGCCCGCCCGAGAGTTCGCCCGCCGGGCTCGCGAGCTTGTCGCGGATCACCGGAAACAGCGCGATCACCTGCTCCAGCGTCTCGCGCCGCCGGGCCTTCGCCTGCGGCAGATAGCTGCCGAGCTCCAGGTTCTCCAGCACGCTCATGCCGGTGAAGAGCCGCCGGCCCTCGGGCACCAGCGCGATGCCGACTTCGCAGAAGCGGTGCGACGGCAGCTGCGTGATGTCGCGGCCCTCGAATGCGATGCTTCCCGCCCGCGCGCGCAGGATGCCCGCGACGGTGTTGATCAGCGTCGTCTTGCCGGCGCCGTTCGGCCCGACCACGCACAGCAACTCGCCCGCCCGGACATCGAGCGACACGCCCCACAACGCCGGCGCGGCGCCGTACGCCACCTCCAGATCCCGCACTTCAAGCATGCGCCTTCCCCAGGTAAGCCGTCATCACTTCGGGCCGTTGCATCACATCGGTGGCGGCCCCCTCGGCCAGCAGCTCGCCGTAGTTGAAGACCACGATCCGGTCCGTCAGCGCCATCACCGCGCGCATCACATGCTCGACGAAGACGATGCTCGAGCCCTGGTCTCGGATGCGCCGTATCAGGGCCACCGCATCGTCGATCTCGCTCGGCGTCAGCCCGCACAGAACCTCGTCGAGCAGCACCAGCCGCGGGCGCGAGGCCAGCGCGCGGGCGAGTTCGAGGAACTTGCGCTGGTGCAGGTTCAGGTCGTCCGGCCGCGCATTCGCCTTGTCCTGCAGCCCGGTGAATTCGAGCCAGGTCATGGCCTGCTTGTTGGCCGCCGCCGGGTCGCGGATCGCGCCGCCGAACATGGTCGCGATCGCGACGTTCTCCAGCACGCTCAGGTGCGCGAAGGGCCGCGGGATCTGGTACGTGCGGGCAATGCCGCTGCCCGCGATGCTGTGGGCGGGCAGCCCGTTCAGGCAGCGCCCCTCGAAGTGGATCGAGCCGGCCGTCGGTGCGAAGTGTCCGCTGACGACGTTGATGAAGGTCGACTTGCCCGAGCCGTTCGGCCCCAGCAGGCCGAGGATCTCGCCGCGCCGCACCTCCACGTCCACCCCCGCGAGCGCGCGCACGCCCTTGAAGGACTTGCTGAGGCCTTGCACGCGCAGCAGCACCTCGCCCTGCCCCGCGCGGCTCCTGGCGCAGGGCACGGGTGCCGCGATCGGCGCCGGAACATGCTGGTGCGCGGCGGGCACCGCCGCCGCCGGCGCGCGCTTCCACAGGCGGCGCAAGCGCTCCAGGATGCCGTCCGGCATGAACAGGATCGCCGCGATCAGGATCACGCCGACCATCGCCTTGCCCGCCACCGCGTGGTCGGCGGCCGTGAAGCTGTAGAGCAGCCCCGTGATCGCGACCGCGCCGATGGCCGGCCCGGCCCAGTGGCGCGTGCCGCCGAGCACGCTCATCAGCACCACCGTCAGCGGCACCGCGATGGTGAAGACCTCCCCGGCCGTCACGTAGGAAAGGAAGAGCGCATGGATGCCGCCCGCCACGCCGGCCAGCGCGCAGGAAATGGCCAGCGCCATCAGCTTGTAGCGGTAGGTCGGCACGCCCATCACCTCGGCCGCGTCCTCGTCGTCGTGGATCGCGAACAGCCCCGCGCCGAACTTCGACACCTGGATGCCCCAGGCGATCAGCAGCGTGCCCACCGCCGCCGCGAGCGCGAGCAGGTAGAAGGTCGACGAAGGCGTCGGCCCGATCTTCGGCACCGCCACCGCGGCGAGCGAGACACCGTTGCCGCCGTCCAGCGGCGTGTTGACGACGATGGTGCCGATGACGAAGGTGATCGCCAGCGTGAGCAGCGCGAAGAGTTCGCCGCGCACGCCCTTGACGCGGAACACGACCGCGCCGAGCGCCACGCCCAGCACCGCCGCGACCAGCGCCGCCGCGGGCAGGGTCCAGAGAAAGGGCCAGTCGTAGCGCGACATCAGGTTGGCGCTTGTATAGATGCCGGCGCCGAAGAAGGCACCGTGGCCGAAGGAGAAATAGCCGGAGTAGCCCGACAGGATGTTCCACGAGGTGGCCAGCACGATCCAGTGCAGCATCAGGTAGAGCAGCGAGTCGTAGAAAGCCGGCAGGCCCAGTTGGGGCACCAGGGCCAGGGCCGCGCCGGCCAGGAGAATGGCGATCGGGGTGCGTTTCATCGTCACGAAGTCTTTCCGGGCCGCAGCACCAGGATCAGGATCAGCAGGGTGAAGGAGACGATGGGCGCCCACGAGGGCGCGGTCACCGCCATCGTGATGGCCTCGCTCACACCGATCAGCGTGCCGGCGACGAGCGGCCCCAGGGCGCTGCCCAGGCCGCCGAGCATCACGGCCGCGAACACCACGCCGATCCACCCGTACATCTGCGAGGGCGCGAGCGTGAAGCTCAGGGCCAGGCAGACGCCGGCCACGCTGGCCAGCGCCGCGCAACTGCCTGCGAGCACCAGGCCCAGCGCCTTCTGGTTCACGCCGAAGGCGGCGGCCACCGGCGCATCCTGCGCGGCGGCGCGCATCGCCTTGCCGAGGTCGGTGAAGCGCAGCACGGCCCAGACCGCGAACGACAGCGCGATCGCCAGCAGCAGCGTGATGAACTCCGGGATCGGCACGAACAGCTCGCCGATCTTGAACTTCTGGTCCGCGTAGCTCGACTCCAGCTTGCGGAAGTCGGCGGTCCAGATCGCCTGGATCACGCTCTCCGCGATGCCGGTGAGGCCGAAGGTCAGCAGCAGCGAGTTGAAGGGCGTGACCGCGAAGCGTACCATCACCCAGTGCAGCCCCGCGCCGAGCGCGAAGAAGAGCGGCACGATGACGACCAGGGTCAGCAGCGGGTCCATGCCCATCGTCGCCATCTGGTAGCAGAGGTATGCCGCCAGGAAGGCGAACGCGAAGTGCGCGAGGTTGATCAGTCGCAGCAGGCCCCAGCTCAGGCTGAGGCCCAGGCCCATCAGCCCGTAGAGCGCGCCGACGAAGATGCCGGAGAGGATGGACTGGGAAAGCAGCGACAGGCTGGGCAGCGTGAAGCCCGACATGTCAGGGTGTGAGCAGCTTGGCGCCGCCCGAAGTCACTTCCTTGGGCCACACCACGACCCACTTGCCGTCCTGGATCTGCTTGATGCGCATCAGGTCGTCGCCGAAGTTGCCCACGCCGTCGAAGCGCAGCTTGCCCTGCACGGTGTCGACCTTGTGCGTCTTCAGGTAGGTGCCGATGGCCTTGTCGTCCAGGCTCCTGGTGTTGACCACGCCGGCCTCGAGGATCTGCCACGCGGTGTACGAGGCCGCGGCCTGGGTCTCGACCGAGGTGTCGGTGAAGCCGGCCTTGGCGGCGCGCTCGCGATAGATCTTCACGAACTCGGCGGCGCCGAAGTTGGAGGTGAAGGGCGGCTGGTCCTCGAAGATGGTGGCCGAGAGCGCGTTCTTCGCCTCCGGCAGCGCCAGCAGCGGACCGGGCGCGGGGTAGAGGTAGAAGTGCTCCGGCGGCAGGTAGTCGATCTTCTTCATCGCGTCCAGCAGCAGGTTGCCTTCCAGGCCGATGGCGCCGACCCAGACGAAGTCGGGCTTGGCATCCTTGATGCGGTTGGCGATGGGGCCGAAGTCGCGGTTGCCGAAGTCCCATTCGAGGAACAGCACCTCGGTGAGGCCGCGCTTCTTGATCACCTCGCGCGCGCCCGCGCTCATGAACTGGATCGAGGGAAACTTGCTCGTCACCACCGCCACCGTCTTCGGCGGCTTGGCCGAGGCGGCGAGCGCGTCGAAGAGCGTGTTGGGCACGGTGGTCGCCGGGTCCGAGCCGATCGACCAGGCCGGGAACTGCATGTCGTACTTGGCCAGCGACGGAATGCCCAGCGTGTGGTGCACCAGCACCTTGTTGTAGCGCTGCGCCACGCCCATGGCGGAGAGGATCGCCCCTGTCGCGTAGGGCCCCATCAGCAGATCGACCTTGTCGGCGGTGACGAGCTGCTCGTAGAGCGTGCGCGCCAGGTCGGGCTTGGACTGGTCGTCCTTCACCACCCATTCGACCGGCCGGCCGAGCAGGCCGCCGCGCTTGTTGAGCTGCTCGATGTAGATGTCGCCGACCAGCTTGTGGATCTGCGCCGTGGCCGAGAGCGGCCCCGTCAGCGCGAGCGTGCTGCCGATGCGGATCGGCGCGCCCGAGGGGGCCGGCTGCGCCAGGGCGATGCCCGCCGTGCCCAGCGCGATGGCGGCAATGGCGGTGCGCCGGCCGATGCCCGAAAGGTTCTGCGTCTTCATGGTCTTGTCTCCTGTTGGTCTTGTACGAAAGCGAAAACGAAAAAAGGCGCTCAATCCACTCTTGCGCCCGAGCGCTTCACCAGGCCGGCCCACTTGCCCAGCTCCTCCTTGTTGAAGGGCTGCAACTCCTCGGGCCGCATCACGCGCGCCTCGACGCCCTGGTCGCGCAGGCGCGCCATCACCTCGGGCTGGGCCAGCGCCGCGGCGCTCGCCGTGCGCAGCTGGGCCAGCGTCGCCGCCGGCGTTGCGGCGGGCGCGTAGACCATGAACCAGGCCACCAGGTCGAAATCGGCGATGCCCTGCTCCATCAGCGTCGGCACCTCGCTCGCCGCGGCGCTGCGCACCTCGCCGCTGGCACCCAGCGCGCGCAGCTTGCCGGCCTTGATCTGCGGCATCACGGCGGCCGGGTGATAGAACATGAAGTCCACCTGCGAGGACATCACGCCCGTCATCGCGACCGCGCCTTCCTTGTAGGGCACGTGGATCATCTTCCCGCCCAGGCGCTGCGCGAGCAGCTCGCCGGCCAGGTGGCCGGAAGTGCCGTTGCCCGCCGAGGCGAAGGTGACGCCGGCCGGCCGCGCGGCCGCCTGCTGGAGATCCTTCAATGTCCTGAGCGGCGAGTCGGCCGCGACGACCAGCAGCGTCGGCGTGTAACCGACGAAGGCGACAGGCACGAAGTCGCGCAGCGGGTCATAGGGCAGTTTGGCGAAGAGCGAGGCGTTGATGGCATGCGTGCCGACCGTGCCCATCACCAGCGTTCGTCCATCGGGGGCCGCCTTGGCGACCAGGTCGGTGCCGGTCGAGCCGCCCGCGCCCGCGCGGTTGTCGACGATCACCGGCACCTGCAGGTTCTTGCCCAGCGCCTCGCCGAAGACGCGACCGACGGTGTCGGTCGTGGTGCCCGCGCCGAAGGGCACGATCAGCCTGATCGGGCCACGCTCCTGCGCATGCGCCGCGCCGGCCAGCATCAGCGCGCCCGTCAAGAGCGCCGCCATGAAGGGCCGGCGCCCCTGGGTCGACTGCATCGTTTTGAAGCTCATGTCCTGTCTCCGTTCTCTTTCTCTGCTGCCGCTAGTTCTTTTTGCGCCGCAACTCGGCGCGGATCTCGTCGCTGTGCTCGCCCAGCGTCGGCGGCGGGCGCACGTCGAGCGCACGCTCGCCATCGAAGCTCACCGGCGAACGCACCGTGCGAAACAGGCCCATCTCCGGGTGCATGGCCGAGGTCATGAGCTGCAGGTGCTTCGCCTGCGGGTCCTCCAGCGCCTCGCTGGTGTCGTACATCGGCGCGTTCGGCACGTCCTCGCGCTGCAGGCGCCGGCACCATTCGTCGCGCGGCTGCGTGAGAAAGCGCTCGCCCAGCAGCTGGATCAGCGTCTCCTGGTTCGCGATGCGCGCCTCGCGCGTCGCGAAGCGCTCATCCTCGAAGATGCGCGGCTGCTCGATGGCGACGGCCAGGCCGCGCCAGAACTTCTCCGGCGAAGACATGTGCAGGGCGATCCACTTGTCGTCGGCGCAGCGCAGCACGTAGGACTGCGAGACGCTCGGGCGGCTGTAGGGGCCCATCACCTCGTCCACCTGGAAGAAGTGCGTGAAGGCGTCGAGGTTGAAGTGCGTCATCGCCTCCAGCATCGACACTTCGACCTTGCGGCCGACGCCCGTGCGGCTGCGCTCGAACAGCGCGCCCAGCACGCCGTAGGCGGCATAGAAGCCGGTGAGCGAATCCGCGATGGCCGGGCCGACGACGCGCGGGTTCGCGGGGTTGACCAGCAGGTTCAGGAAGCCGCTCGCGGCCTGGGCCACGGTGTCGTAGGCCGGCCGGTTGGCGGCCGGGCCGGTGGCGCCGAAGCCGCTGATCGAACAGTAGATGAGCTTCGGGTTCAGCGCCCGCAGGCGTTCGGCGCCGACGCCGAGCTTTTCCGCCACGCCGGGCCGGAAGTTCTGGATGTAGACGTCGGCATCGGCGATCAGCGCGTCCAGCACCTCGCGGTCGTCCGTGCTCTTCGTGTCCAGCGTGATGCTGCGCTTGTTCCGGTTGTAGGTCTGGTAGTGCGGGCTGTAGAGGCCGTTCTTGAAGGCGCGAAAAGGGTCGCCCGTCTTGGGCACTTCGACCTTGATCACGTCGGCGCCCAGGTCGCCTAGCAGCATGCCCGCCGCCGGGCCCGTGATGAAGGTGCCCTGCTCGATGACCTTCAAGCCCTGCAGCACCTGGATCATGCGTCGTGCTTTCCGAAGTGGGCCGGCAGTTCGCCGCCGTACTCCATCTCGCGCGTCGCCTGGTAGGACAGCGCGAAGCCGATGGGCTGCTGCATCTCCTCGTACATGTGGGCGATCAGGCCCGCAGTGCGCGCGAGGATCGGCACGCCCTTGAGCGCCTCCACCGGGAACCCCGCGCCCAGCAGCACCGCCGGGATCGCGCCGGAGACATTGAGCTTGAGCGGCTTGTTCAGCACCTCGGGCATCAGCGCTTCCACCGCCTCGGCGATCTCGACGAAATGCAGGCTGGTGCCCGCCGCCCTGGCAGCGTCGAACAACGCACCGACGCGCGCGTCGCGCTCCTTGTGCAGCGGATGGCCGTAACCGGGGATGGAGCGGCCGGCGGCGCGCCAGGCCTTCATCACCGCCAGCGCCGCGACATCGATCGCCGTGCCGGCGCGCACCTGCTCGTCGATTTCGCTGTACATGCGCCCGGCCGACTCGGACGAGCCGAGCACCACCGAACCGCAGCCGAGGATGCCCGCCGCCACCGCGCCCTGCATGGCATCCGGCGCGGCCGCGAAGGTCATGCGCGCGGCCTGCACGCTGGGCACCAGGCCATGCTCGGCGATGGCCACCAGCGTGGCGTTGAGCACCGCGGATTCACCGGCGCTCGGGCGCTTGCCCGTCAGCAGCAGGAAGAAGTGGTCGACGAACGAGATCTTGCCGATCAGGTCGCGCGAGAGGTCCTCCCCGCGGATGACGATGGTGTGGGCGTCCGAGGTGCTGATGGACGTGCGTGGGAGGGTGGCCTTGCCGATCTTCATGAGATTCCTTGAAAGTGGTTGCGGTGTCGCTTCATGCCCGCTCGGGCGCCAGGCGGAAGTCGTAGCTCGCGGAGTGGTAAGGCGTGCGCATCTCGCGGCCGTCGACGGCCTTGCCCGGCGGATGCAATTCGAAGTCGACGACCAGGCTGTCGCGCTTGCCGAAGACGGCGTCGTTGTCGATGTAGGGGCTGCCGCCGACGAACAGGTGCGTCGTCAGCATCACGTGACCGGGCGCCGAGACCTGCATGTGGATGTGGCCCGGGCGGAAGATGCTGCGGCCGGTCGCCCGCATCATGTCCCCCACCGGCCCGTCATTGGGGATCGGGTAATAGGAGGGGCGGATCGACCAGAACCAGTAGCGTCCCTGCGCATCGGTGTGGAAGCGGCCGCGCGCCCGCATGGTGGGCTCGGCGCTCAGTTGGAGGTCGTACTTGCCCTCGCCGTCGCCCGACCACACGTCGAGCAGCGCGCCGGCGAGCGGCTTGCCGTCGACGTCGGTCACGCGGCCCATGTACAGGGCGGGCTCGCCGGGAACGCCTTCGCCGATGTCGGCGCCCAGTGCCATCTCCGGCGCGTCCGGCCAGTAGAACGGACCTTCGACCGTCGCCTCGGTCGCTTCGGTCGCGCCCTTGAGGTCGCCGGTGGCGCGCGCCTGGGCGAGCGCCACGACCATCATCGACAGACCGAGCGTGTCGGACAGCAGGATGAATTCGCGCCGCTTCTCGCTGTCGATCCGGCCGATCGCCTCGATGAAGTTCATGCCGGCGAGCCACTCCTGCGGCGTCAGGTCGACCTCGCGGGCGAAGGCATGGATGTGCCTGACCAGCGCCGTCATGAGCTGGCGCAACCTCGGCTCGGGCGTGGCGGCGAAGGCGTCGAGGACGTCCTTGGTGATTGCATCCTGGTTGTATTCGGACATGGCTTTCGTCTCCTGCTGTTCGCCGATGGGGGCACCGACGTTGATGGAGCTGGACGATAGGCCGCGGCGCGCCCACCGACAAATGATGAATTTCCATGGATATCATCGATGCCATCGATCATTCCTGGGGGTTTTCATGGAGATGAGGCATCTTCGCTACTTCGTTGCGCTGGCCGATTGCCTGAGCTTCACGCGCGCGGCCGAGCGCGTGCACGTGACCCAGTCGACGCTCTCGCACCAGATCAAGCAGCTGGAGGACGAGATCGGCCAGCCGCTCTTCGAGCGCATCGGCAAGAAGGTGGTCACCACCGAAGCCGGCGAGCTGCTGCGCGGCTACGCGGCGCGCGCGCTGCGGGAGGTCGACCAGGGCATCGCGCTGCTCAAGCCCGGCAACAGCAGCCTGAGCGGCACGGTACGTGTCGGCGCGACGCACACCTTCAACATCGGACTGATCCCGGAATGCGTGGCGCTGTTGCTGGCGCGCCATCCCAACGTGCGCATCAGCGTCGAGGAGCAGTCGGCCGAAGTGATCGGCGCGCGCCTGAAGGCCGGCGAGCTGGACCTCGGCATCGCCTACCGGCCCAACGATCCGGGCGACCTGTGGTTCGAGCCGCTCTACAACGAGGAGATGGTGCTGGTGGTGTCGCAGAGCCATCCGCTGGCGCAACGCAAGCGCATCCGCATGGTCGAGCTGCACCGGCAGGAACTGGTGCTGATGTCCTCCTACTTCTCCACCCGCACGATGCTGGAGGAGTGCTTTCGCGCGAGCGGCGCCGAGCCGACGGTCGTGGCCGAGATGTCGACCGTCGCGCCGATGCTGGCGCTGGTCGCGCGCACGAAGATCGGCTCGATCGTCGCGATCAACGCGGTGCCGGAAGCGATGGCCGGACTGAAGGTGATTCCGCTGGAGGACCCGACGCCGATCCGCACGCCCGGCATCCTGTGGCGCCTGGGGCAGGCCAAGCCGGCGCTGGCGCAATCCTTCGCGGTCATCCTGCGCAAGACCGCGCTCGGAAACAGCCTTCGGCACGAGGGGCCGGGCTGAGAGGCCTTGGCTCGCCGCGGGGATAGCAATCCCGGCGCCCGTTCCCGAAATATCATCCCGCCGCGACCGCATGTCCGGCGAGTCGCGATATTCAGGGAGGACATCCGGGTTGGGCGACAACGGAAAGTGTTGATGACCTATGTCCAGTCGACACGTCCGCGCGTTAGCTACGTGGACCGTGATCGCCATGCTCGTCGCGCTGGGCATCATCGAGCCATCCAAATGGTTCTCCAGTCTTGCTGCGCATCCAAGGCGCCATCGCCTTGTTCGGCGCCCCAGCGTGCATGGCGCACGCCGGGTGATGCGCAATCCTTGACTTAACGCAATACCCTCCTGCTCGCCAGATGCGACGCTCCGCACATCGTGGGATGCCAAGGGCTTTCGGCCTGAAGGAGGTGAGGATGAACAACGACGCGTCTTTCTGGTCTTTCTGTTTTGCCAGGGCAAGCGTTCTGTTTGCCATTTATCCGCGAGGAACCCAGGGCCATCGCGTCGTCGCGGAGATTTCGGAAGATGCGCTGCGCAACGTGTTCGGAGCGCAAGGAGGCGGTGACAGCCTGTTGAATGCCTGTCGGCACCACTTCGATCTGATCGAGGAGGCGGCCCTGCAGAGGCATCGGCACGAATCCGGCAGGCCCGTCACGCTGGAAGCCAGGGACTTCGCCTTTCCAACCAGCTTCGCGACTGATTCCATCTTCTAGGACGAAAGCGAGCGATTCGCCAGATCTCGAGTGCGCCCATGGCGCACTTTGTTGCGCGGGATCAATGGCGCGCGGCCGTGTCCGTCGCACCATTGCATTCGGGCTGGCCCAGCAGCCCGCAGGTCTTGCCGCCGGGGCCGCCGGCCGACGCGGCAACAATCACAGATCCATGCACGAAAGGCCGCATGATGAAAACCGATTCGCAGTTGAAGAAGGACGTGACCACCGAACTCCAGTGGGACCCATCGATCAACGAAGCCAACGTCGGCGTCGCCGTCAAGGACGGTGTCGTCACGCTCACGGGGCACCTGGATACCTACAGAGAGAAGTTCGCCATCGAGCGGGCGGTGCAGCGCGTGCAGGGGGTCAGGGCCCTGGCCGTCGAGCTGGACGTCAAGCTGTCGCCGACGCACAAGCGCAGCGACTCGGAAATCGCGGCCGCCGCGGAATCCTCGCTCAAGTGGCACACGCAGGTACCCGATGAGAAACTTCAGCTTCGCGTCGAGAAGGGCTGGATCACGCTCAAGGGCGAAGTGGAGTGGGACTTCCAGCGCACCGCCGCCATGGACGCCGTGCGTTCGCTGACCGGCGTCGTGGGAGTGACGAACAACATCACCCTGAAGACGCATGTCTCTCCGTCCAACGTCCTCACGCGCATCCGCGAGGCGCTCGAACGCCAGGCCGATCACGAGGCCAAGAACATCGAAGTCGTGATCAGCGGCGGGACCGCGACGCTGCGCGGCACCGTTCACTCCTGGGCAGAACGGGCGGCGGCGCAGGGCGCGGCATGGTCCGCGCCGGGGATCTCGAGCRTGATCAACGAGATCAAGGTCGTCTAGTCAGAATGGCTTGAGCCGTTGAAGCGGCCCGTCTCCGGGACTACCGTGGATTGCGCACCGTGGGTGCGCCGAGCCACAACGCTGCACCCCGAAGGGCGGACAGCGTGTCAACGAGCAAGGAGACGGGCCATGAGTCAATCTACCATCTACC
>NZ_JBFTPS010000020.1:0-109501 GCF_056398605.1 Variovorax sp. 01T432 | reverse complement strand
CTGATATTGCGCATGGCTGTCAGCTTGCTTGAGCCGTTCTGCCAAGCGCATCACAGTCGGCTTATCCCCAACGATCAGACTCTTCATCCACGACTCCTTGAAGTACGTGGATAGACATCATATCTAATCTATTGAACGCAAAATGGTATCAAACGCCCGTTCGAGCGGCGACATTCATTTGTCAAGCTCGCGTGACAGGCGGGGGGGCGCAAGACGGACCTGCACGCGCGGCGAGCGATCGCCTCCGCGCTCATGCGGCCGTGCGCGATGCGCCTCGACAGCATCACCGCGGTGATGATTCGGGAATGCAACAGATGTGCGGCGGTCGTGCCGCGCGATCGAGGCCGGACCCCTCGTCAGTCCGAACCCGGCCGCCAGACGCGCGCCAGCACGCCCAGCTTGCTGCGGAAGGTGTGGCGCTCGTCCGAGAGCGCGTCGATGAAATCCGACAGGCGCTTGGACTTGATCATCGTGTAGACCGTGAGCCAGGTCGTGAGGACGAAGACCAGGCCGAACCACGCCAGCTTGCGCCACAGCGGCGCGTCTGCTTCGGCCAGCAGGTTCATGCCGAGGAAGCCGGTGGTGATGGTGCCGATCAGGCCGAACAGCGTCACCACCGTCAGGCGCACGACCGTGTTGGCCTGGCGCCGCAGGCTGTCGGCGTCGAGGTAGGTGTTCATCTCGGCGATGCGTTCCTTGACTTCCTCGTAGAGCGGGTCGAGCCCCAGGTGCGTGGTGCAAAGGTGGGACAGCGCCCGCACCTGCGCCTGCTCGGAGATCTCGTGGAACCAGTAGCGGTGCGTGAAGCGAAGGAATCCTTCGAAGCTCGCGCGGATGGCGCGCTTGAAGCGCTTCACGCTGGCGACATCGTGCACGTTGAGCAGGCGCAGCGCTTCCACCAGCCGGTCGGAGAACATCAGGAGCGCGGCCTTCTGGAAATGCGCGATGAGGAAGAGCAGGAAGTGCTGGTGGCGGAACTGCGCCAGCACGCCGCGGTCGCGGCAGCAGAAGAATTCGGAACGCGCATCGCCCACCGCGATGAGCGCGCGGCCGTTGCAAAGGTAGCGCGTGTTCGGCGCCGCGCCGGCGTCGACCCAGAAACGGTCGTAGCAGTAGCGCTGTTCGAAGTCCCCCACCTGGTCCTCGGCATAGGGCAGGGGGCCGGCACCGCTCGCGGCCGGCTCGGCCGCGCCCGGCACCATTGCCAGCCGGATGAAGTCGGCGCGCGTGAGCCGGCGCGGATCGTCGAGCGCGAGATAGGCCATGACCGGCATGCGGTAGTACTCGATCTGCCTGAAGCGCAGCGCGCCGGGCTCATCGGAATGGTGACTCACCAGCGGGCGCATCAACCAGGCCCAGTGCCTTGCAAGGCGCGGCGCGCGATGCTCGGCCACGTGCGAGATGAAGGCCTCGCGCTGCTGCGCATCGGAAGCCGACAGCACGCCGCCTTCGGCATCCAGCCATTCGACGCTGTGCATGCAATGAAGCGCCTGGCCCTGCGCGTCCCAGCCGCCGGGGTAGGCGCGGCCGAAGCGGTAGAGGAGCTCCTGTGCCTGCGGCAGCCTCAGGTCGTCGATGCCGACTTCCATGTTGAGCAGCACCACGTCGACGTCGAAGAAGAAGTAGAGATCGACATGCACCACCTGCAGCGTCATCGGCGCCTCGCCCGGCCGCGTCACCACGCGCACGGCGGCGATATCGCTGCGCCGGAAGATGCGCATCGGCGACTCGCCGCCGTCCTCGGGGCCGGCCTGCTGCGTCGAGCGTCCCTCCCCGTACAGGAAGCGCTGCACGTAGGGCAGGAAACTCACGAACTCGCTGTAGTGGCGCTCGTGGAAGCGGTCGCTGCCGCCGGTGTATTCGTGGGTCTCCTCGCGCCATGGAGAGGCGTCGCCGAGATCGCGCAGCACCTGCCATGGGCCGCGATGCGCATGGCGCGCCTGCGGCGTCGGCATCAGCCGCAAGGGCCACAGCAAGGATTGGCGCAGGTGGCGCACGGCGGGCGGCGCACCTGCATGGGCGCTGCATGTCACGGCGTCGGACGTCTCGGCGATCAGCATCGCGCAGTGTAGGGGCGGCCCAGCCCGGGATCGCACCCTAGGGGAATCCCTAGTGCGAGTCTGAAACCGGTTTCATATACTTCGATCCTCCCTGAAGCCTTCCCGAAGCCCTTCTCCCGTGCACTACCAATTCCAGTTCGAAGCCGTTCTTGCCGCCTGGCCGCTGCTGCTGAAGGGCACCTGGATCACGATCCAGCTCTCCCTCATCGCCACGCTGCTGGGCCTGGTGGTCGCCATCTTCTGCGCCTGGGGCAAGACCTCGGGGCCAGGCTGGCTGCGCTTCATCGTGAACGCGTACATCGAGGTCATCCGCAACACGCCCTTCCTGGTGCAGCTGTTCTTCTTTTTCTTCGCGCTTCCGGCCATCGGCCTGCGCTGGTCGCCCTACACGGCGGCGCTCACGGCGATGGTGGTGAACCTCGGCGCCTATGCGACCGAAATCATCCGTGCCGGCATCGAGTCGATCCCCAAGGGCCAGATCGAGGCGGGCAGGGCGCTCAACCTGAAGCCGTGGGAGATCTTCCGCTTCGTCATCATCAAGCCCGCGCTGAAGGCCATCTACCCGGCGCTCACGAGCCAGTTCATCCTGCTCATGCTGAGCTCGGCGGTGGTGTCGGTGATCTCGGCCGACGACCTGACCTCGGTCGCCGCCAATCTGCAATCGCAGACCTTCCGCAGCTTCGAGATCTACATCGTGGTCGCGGGGATCTACCTCGCCCTGGCGCTTGCCTTCTCCGGGCTCTTCAAGCTCATCTACAAGCGCACCCTCAACTACCCGGACCGGCGCTGAACATCATGCGTACCTTCGGCTATCCCGAATTCCTGTTCATTCTCGAAGCGGCCAAATGGACGCTCGCGCTGTCGCTGATCGCCTTCATCGGCGGCGCGCTCCTCGGGCTCGTCATCGCGCTGGCCCGCACTTCCGACAACAAGACCGCGCGCGTGCTCTCCACCGGCTTCATCCAGGTCTTCCAGGGCACACCGCTGCTGCTGCAACTGTTCCTGATCTTCTTCGGCGCGCCGGTGCTCGGCTTCGACATCAACCCATGGATCGCCGCCGGCGTGGCGCTGATCCTCAACAGCGCCGCCTTCCTCGGCGAGATCTGGCGCGGCTGCATCCAGGCCATTCCGCGCGGCCAGTGGGAAGCGGCCGAGGCGCTCAGCCTCAACTACACATCGCGCATGCGCGACGTGGTGCTTCCGCAGGCCTTCAAGATCGCGCTGGCGCCGACGGTGGGCTACGTGGTGCAGATCATCAAGGGCACTTCGCTGGCCGCCATCATCGGCTTCACCGAGATCACGCGCGCCGGCCAGATCATCAACAACGCGACCTTCCAGCCGCTCTACGTCTTCACCACCGTGGCCGCGATCTATTTCGTCATCTGCTGGCCGCTGTCGCTCGCCGCCGCGCGCATGGAGCGCAAGCGCGCCAAGGCGCTCGCGCGCTGAGTTCCCCGGCTTTCTTCCTCTTTCTGCTTCCGTCCTCAAACCAAGGAGACTTCGACATGATCCGTTCTTCCACCCGCCGCGCGGTCCTCGCTGCCATCGGCCTCGGCGCCGCGCTGGCGGCCTTCGCCCCGCTCGCCTCGGCACAGACCGTGGCCGACATCAAGAAGAAGGGCGAGATCACCATCGGCATGCTGGTCGACTTCCCGCCCTACGGCACCACCAACGCGAAGAACGAGCCCGACGGCTACGACGCCGACGTCGCCAAGCTGCTGGCCAAGGACTGGGGCGTCAAGGCCAACATCGTGCCGGTCACCGGCCCGAACCGCATTCCCTTCCTGCTCACCAACAAGGTCGACCTGCTGGTCGCTTCGCTGGCGGTGACGCCCGAGCGCGCCAAGCAGGTGCAGTTCTCGCAGCCCTATGCGGCCGCGACCATCGTGCTCTACGGCAAGACGGGCAGCGCCATCAAGGGTCCGGCCGACCTCAAGGGCATGCGCGTGGGCGTGGCCCGTGCCAGCACGCAGGACGTGGCCGTGACCAAGGCCGCGCCGGAAGGCACCGAGATCCGCCGCTTCGACGACGACGCATCGGCCATGCAGGCGCTGATGTCCGGCCAGGTCGATGCGATCGGCTGCTCGGTCACCGTCGCGGCGCAGATCGCCAAGCGCGTGCCGGCGCACACCTTCGAGAACAAGTTCACGCTGGTCCAGCAGGCCATGGCCATCGCCATTCGTCCGGGCCAGGACGATCTGCTGAAGAACGTGAACGAGTTCGTGCAGAAGAACACCGCCAATGGCGAGCTGAACAAGCTCTACAACAAGTGGCTGCAGACCGATCTGCCCAAGCTGAACTGACCCCCAGGCTTCGCGCACTTCGTGTCGCTTCGCCCACCCCCTTTCAGGGGGGCAACACCGGCGGACCGGCGGAGCCGGTTCCGCGGTGTTTCCGGGCGGATGGGGCGCGCGGGCGCTGATCAACTGAATTCAAGGAATACATCCCATGACGGACGCAGTCGCCAATCCGGTCGATGCCGAACCGATCATCCAGATCGAGGCGGTGAACAAGTGGTACGGCACTTTCCAGGTGCTGACCGACATCGACCTCTCGGTGCGCACCGGCGAACGCATCGTGATCTGCGGACCCTCGGGCTCCGGCAAGTCGACGCTGATCCGCTGCATCAACCGGCTGGAGACCGTGCAGAAGGGCCGCATCGTGGTCGACGGCATCGAGCTCACGGCCGGTGGGAAGAACGTCGACGCGGTGCGCGCCGAGGTCGGCATGGTGTTCCAGCAGTTCAACTTGTTCCCGCACCTCACCATCCTGCAGAACTGCACGCTGGCGCCCATGCGCTCGCGCGGCATGAGCCGCGCCGAGGCCGAAGAGGTGGCGATGAAATACCTCACGCGCGTTCGCATTCCCGAGCAGGCGCACAAGTACCCGAGCCAGCTCTCCGGCGGCCAGCAGCAGCGCGTGGCGATCGCGCGCGCCCTGTGCATGACGCCCAAGATCATGCTGTTCGACGAGCCCACCTCGGCGCTCGATCCGGAAATGGTCAAGGAAGTGCTCGACACCATGATCGGCCTGGCCGAAGACGGCATGACCATGCTCTGCGTCACGCACGAGATGGGCTTCGCCCGCAGCGTGGCCGACCGCGTGATCTTCATGGCCGACGGCAAGATCATCGAGCAGGCGCCGCCGCAGGAGTTCTTCGGCCACCCGAAGCATGAGAAGACGCGGCAGTTCCTCGGCCAGATATTGAAACAGCACTGAACAGGGCTCACCCCCAGGCTTGCCCACTTCGTGTGGCCGCCTACCCCCTTGCAGGGGGCCATGCCGGCGGCCCGGCCGAGCCGGTTCCGCGGTACTTTTGGAATGACGCACTTGGAAGACGGGCTATGCAGGTATTGATTTCACTTTCGTCGTTCGGCGCCGCGGAGACCGGGCGGCACGGGCAGCTGTGGTGCGCGCAATTGGCCAAGGCTGCCGGCGCGGACAGCGTCGAGGTGCGCGGCGAACTGCTGCGCGACCCGGCCACCGAGTTGCCAGCGCTCGCGGGGCTCGCGTCCGTCTACTCCAGTCCCGAGGGACTCTGGGCCGAGGGCGGCTGGCTCGACAGCGCCGCGCTCGGGCGCGGCATCGCCGCGGCGACCACGCTCGGCGCCAGGCGGCTCAAGATGTCGATCGGCGACTTTCGCACGTCGTCACATGGCTCGCTGTGGGGGCTCAAGGTTCAACTGGCCGAGACGCGCGTCGAGCTGGTGATCGAGAACGACCAGACCGTCTCCGCCGGCACCTTGCCCGCCTTGCAAGCCTTCTTCGATGCGGCTGACCGGGCCGGGCTCGAGCTCGGCATGACCTTCGACATGGGCAACTGGCACTGGCTCGGCGAATGTCCGCTGCAAGCCGCTCAGACGCTGGCCGGTCGCGTGCGCTACGTCCACTGCAAGGGCGTGCAGCGCCTGCCGGCCAAGTGGGTGGCCGTGCCGCTTGCCGACTCCCTCGCGCCCTGGCGCGCCGTTCTGCGCGCCCTGCCGGGCGACGTGCCGCACGCCATCGAATACCCCCTGATCGGCGACGACCTGTTCGCCGTCACGCGCGACCAGGTCGCGGATATCCGTTCGCTGCGAAACCCATCATGACGAATCCGACATTTGACGTCGCGCTTTTCGGCGAGGCCATGCTGCTGCTGGTGGCCGACCGGCCCGGGCCGATCGAGAACGCAAGCTCCTTCCACAAGCGCACCGCCGGCGCCGAGACCAATGTCGCCATCGGCCTCGCGCGACTGGGCCTGAAGGTCGGCTGGGCCAGCCGCCTGGGCACCGACTCGATGGGCCGCGCACTGCTGGCCGCCATGCAGGGCGAGGGCATCGACTGCTCGCACGTGATCTGCGACCCGACACAGCGCACCGGCTTCCAGTTCAAGGGCCGCGTGACGGACGGCAGCGATCCGCCGGTCGAATACCACCGCAAGGGCTCCGCCGCCAGCCAGATGGGGCCGGCCGATGTCGACGAGGCCTGGCTGCGCTCGGCGCGCCACCTGCACGCGACCGGCGTGTTCGCCGCCATCTCCGACACCAGCCTGCAGGCGGCGATCAAGTCCATGGACGTGATGCGCGCGGCGGGCCGAACGATCTCCTTCGACCCCAACCTGCGGCCCACGCTGTGGTCCTCGCCGGAAGCGATGCGGCACTGGATCAACGAGCTCGCCGCTCGCGCCGACTGGGTGCTGCCGGGCATCGAGGAGGGCCTGATCCTCACCGGCGAGCGCACGCCCGAGGCGGTCGCGCATTTCTATCGCCAGCTTGGTGCCAAGCTGGTGGTCGTGAAGCTCGGCGCCGAGGGCGCCTACTACGACAGCGACGTGGCCGGCACGGGACGCGTCGAGGGATTTCCGGTCGCCGAGGTGGTCGACACGGTCGGCGCCGGCGACGGCTTCGCGGCCGGCGTGATCAGCGCCTTGCTCGAGGGCAAGACGGTGCCCGAGGCCGTGCGGCGCGGCGCCTGGATCGGCGCGCGCGCCGTGCAGGTGCTGGGCGACACCGAAGGCCTGCCGACGCGCGCCCAACTCGAAGAGGCCGGGCTATGACGCGCAAGAACGTCCTTGTCTTCCGTGAGCTGCCCGACGACCAGCTGGCCCGGCTGCAGGCCGAGCATGAAGTCACGGTGGCCAATCCGAAGGTGGCCGCCCAGCGCGGGGCCTTCGATGCCGCGCTGGCGCTCGCGCATGGCCTGATCGGCTCGAGCTATCCGGTCGACGACGCCTTGCTGGCCCGCGCACCGGCGCTGGAAGTGATCTCCAGCGTCTCGGTGGGTGTCGACAACTACGCGCTGCGGGCCCTGCACGCGCGCGGCATCATGCTGTGCCATACGCCCGGCGTGCTCGACGAGACCGTGGCCGACACCGTCTTTGCGCTGCTGATGGCCAGCAGCCGGCGCGTGGTCGAACTGTCGAATCTCGTGCGCGAGGGCCGCTGGACCCAGAACATCGGCGAAGACCTCTTCGGCTTCGACGTGCACGGCAAGACGCTCGGCCTGCTCGGCTTCGGGCGCATCGGCCAGGCCATCGCGCGCCGCGCCGCGCTGGGCTTTGGCATGCCGGTGCTCTATCACGCGCGTCGACCGGTCGATCTCGCCGCTCAGGCACCGGAATTGCAGGGCCGCGCCCGCCACACCCCCATGAACGAGCTCCTGGCGCGCGCCGACTTCGTGGTCGCGATGCTGCCGCTGTCGGACAGCACCCGCGGCATGATCGACGCCAGCGTCTTCGGCGCCATGAAGCCTGGGGCGATCTTCATCAACGGCGGGCGCGGCGCCACTGTGCAGGAAGACGCGCTGCTCGCGGCGCTCGACCACGGCACGCTGCGCGCCGCCGGCCTGGATGTGTTCGCGACCGAACCGCTGCCCTCCGATTCGCCCTTGCGCACCCACCCGCGCGTCACGCCGCTGCCGCACATCGGCTCGGCCACGCACGAGACGCGGCATGCCATGGCCGAACTGGCGACGACCAACCTGCTGCAGGCGCTCGCCGGCCAGCGTCCCGCTGCGATCTACGACACGGCAGCGCCTTGAACGCGAGAACGCGCATGCCCGGTGCTCCACGCGCAACCATCGCGGACGTCGCCAAGGCCGCGGGTGTTTCCAAGGCCACTGTCTCGCGATTCCTCAACCACCGCGAACGCCTGCTCAGCCCCGACATCGCGGCCCGCGTCGAGGCGGCCGTCGCCCAGCTCGCCTATACGCCGAGCCCCATGGCCCAGGCCCTGAGCCACGGCCGTTCGCGGCTGATCGGCCTGATCGTGGCCGACATCACCAATCCCTATTCGGTCGCGGTATTGCGCGGCGCGGAGCAAGTCTGCCAGGACGCCGGCTATCTTGTGATGCTGTTCAACCTCGGCAACGACGTCCACCGCGAGCGCGAAGCCATCGACGCGCTGGCGGGCTACCAGGTCGACGGTTTCATCCTCAACACGCTGGGCCGGGGTGCTGGCCTGGTCGATGCCGACGCGCTGCACGGCAAGCCGGCTGTGCTGGTGGACCGCCGCCACGCGGGCATGCACACCGACTTTGTGTCGCTCGACAATCCCGCGGCCATGAAGACCGCCTGTGGCCATCTCGTCGAAGGCGGCTACCGGGAGATTCTCTATATCACCGAGCCGCTGAAGGGCGTGAGTTCGCGCCTCGAGCGCACCGCGGCCTTCGGTGCCTGCATTGCCGCGCACGAGCCGCTGGTGGCGGGCGAAGTGTTCGAGAGCAGCAACGATGACAACGATGCCCTCGACCAGGCGCTGCAGGACCTGCGCAAGCGCGCCAGGCGCGGGCGCCGCGCCGCCGTGCTGGCGGGCAATGCGGTCGTGACGCTTCGCGTCGCCGCGGCTGTGGCGCGCCTGGGCTGGCGCTTCGGGGAAGACATCGGCTTCGTGGGCTTCGACGATGCCGAATGGGCACCATTGATCGGCCCCGGCCTGACGACCATCGCGCAGCCCACCGACGAGATCGGCCGCTCGGCGGCACGGTGCCTGATCGAGCGGCTGCGCGGCCTGGATGCGAGCCCCAGGCAACTGCTGTTGCCCGGAGAGCTCATCGTTCGCGGCTCTTCTACTCCTTGAGCCCCATCACTGTGTCCATGCTCTCGCCATGCAGGAAGATCTCCGTGCGGCGGTTGAGCGAGCGGCCTTCGACCGTGTCGTTGCTCGCGAACGGACGGTCGGATGCGTAGCCCTGGTAGTTGATGCGCGAGGGGCTGACACCCAGATCGATGATGGCGCGCCCGACCGCCAAGGCACGTGCCTCCGACAAGGCCTGATTGCGGCTGCGCAAGCCGGTGTTGTCGGTATGGCCTTCGATCGATATCTGCTTGCCGCTGCGATTGAGCAGCTCCGCCGATCGCGCCAGGACCGGCGCAGTGCCGGGGCGCAACGTGGATTGGTTGGAATCGAAGAGCACGACTTCAGGCAGCCGCATCTGAATGCCGCCCTTGGCCGGCCGTACGTCGATGCCCGCCTTGCGGTTCAAGGCCTCTTCCTGGCCGCGGTCGAGTCCGCCCGACCCGCTGGCGCAGCCCGCCAGCACCCAAACACCCACCATGGCCGCGCAATGGCGCCGCGTGATATCCATCTGCAAGACTCCCTGTTCATCCGACGAGCCGGGAATATATAGAGGAAGGGCGCGGGCGTTGGCCCGATGCGAGCCTTCTCCAGACTGACCCTTCGATCGTGCACGCCGTCGTTTCGTCGGAATCCCGCGCGCCTTCGACACATTGGCGGCTTCCCGCTGCCGGCACTCGCTTCTAGAGTTCAACGAGGTCAGGAACCGGAACAGGAAGGAGGTGCGCGATGAACACGATCGACATTCGCAAGGTGCTGGTGCTGGGCGCCGGCAAGGTGGGCGGCACGGTGGCGGACATGGTGGCGCAGTACCACCGTCTGCCCGTCACGCTCGCGGACCGCGTACACGACAGGCTCGACGGCGACGACCGCCTCGTCCGGCGCGTCGTGCTGGACGTCGAGAAGGACGACGAGGCGCTCGCGCGCATGCTGGCAGCCCACCAGGTGGTGATCAACGCGCTGCCTTTCCACCTCGCGACGCGCATGGCGACTGCCGCGCGCGCCCGGGGCGTGCATTACTTCGACCTCACGGAAGACGTGTCGGCGACCGCCGCGATCCGCGCCATGGCCGCCGATGCGACCAGCCTCCTCATGCCGCAATGCGGCCTCGCGCCGGGCGTGATCGGCATGCTGGGCATGCACCTGGCCGACCGCTTCGAGGAGCCGTACGACCTGCGCCTGCGCGTGGGCGCACTGTCGCGCCACGCCACCAATCGCATGCGCTACAACTTCACATGGAGCATGGACGGCGTCATCAACCAGTACTGCAATCCCTGCGCGGCCATTGTGCAGGGCAGGGCGGTCACGCTGCAGCCCATGGAAGGGCACGAGAGCCTGGTGCTCGACGGCGAGGCCTTCGAGGCCTTCAACACCTCAGGCGGGCTGGGCACGCTGTGCGAGACGCTGGCCGGGCGCGTGCGCAACCTCGACTACAAGAGCATCCGTTATCCCGGCCATCGCGAGGCCATGGACTTCCTGCTGCGCGACCTGCGGCTGGCCGAGCGCCGTGACCTGCTGCGGGAGGTGCTGGCGCATGCGGTGCCCCACAGCCGGGACGACATGGTGGTCATGTTCGCGTCGGCCTCGGGGATGCGGCAGGGGCGCTTCGAGCAGGAGACACGCATGACCCGCATCTTCGGCGGCAGCCTGCGCGGCGTGGACCGCACGGCCATCGAGCTTGCGACGGCGGCGGGCGTGGTTGCCGTGTTCGAGCTGCTACGCACCGGCCGCTTGCCGGCGCGGGGTTTCGTGAGCCAGGAACAGGTTGCGCTGGGCGCCCTGCTGAGCACCCGTGTCGGGGGCTACTACGCGGCCCTCGGCGGCACGCCCGAGCCGATGCCCAAGCCGGCGACGGCACTGCGGCGGTCCACCTTGCGGCTCAACACCACCGACGTGTGCGTGTGCTGAATGCCTTCGATCTGCCCGATGCGGTCGAGCAGCGCGTCGAGCTGCTCGTTGGTTTCGCAGCGCAGCAGCACCATGTAGTCGAACTGGCCGCTGACGGCGCAGACCTCCTCGACCTCGGGCAGCCGTTCGAGCGCGCGGACGATGACAGCGCCCATCTTCGGCGCCGTGCTCAGGCCGCAGTAGGCCTGCACGGCGGCCTGTTCGAGCCGTTGCCCCAGCCGCACGCCGTAGCCGGCGATGACGCCTTCGCGTTCCAGCCGCGCAATGCGCGCGACGACCGTGGTGCGCGCCAGCTTGAGCTTGCGCGCGAGCATCGCCGCCGGCTCTCGCGCGTTGGCCTGCAGCAGGCTCAGGAGGTGGCGGTCAGTGTCGTCCAAACCCGGCGGCATCCGACTGGGGCTTCATTCGACTTCCGCGATCAGTTCGATCTCCACGCATGCGCCCATCGGGATCTGCGCCACGCCGAAGGCACTGCGCGCATGCGCGCCCTTGACGCTGCCGAAGACCTCGGCGAAGAGCTCGCTCGCGCCGTTGGTGACGAGGTGCTGTTCGGTGAAGGTGCCCACCGAGTTGACCAGGCTCATCACCTTGACGATGCGCTTGACCTTGTCGAGGTCGCCGACGGCCGCGTGCAGCGTGCCGAGCAGCTCGATTGCGATCGAGCGCGCGGCCTGCTTGCCGTCTTCCGTCGTCAGGTTGGCGCCGAGCTGGCCGACCCAGGGCTTGCCGTCCTTCCTGGCGATGTGGCCGGACAGAAAAACCAGGTTGCCGGTGCGCGCGAAAGGCACGTAGGCGGCGGCGGGGGTGGAGACGGGCGGCAGGGTGATGCCGAGGCTGGAAAGCTTGTCGTAAACGCTCATGGGGATTCCTCGTTGCGGGACTGCGATTGAGACTGTGATTGTGATTGCGTCCGCGCCGCGGCCGCGGCCTGCGCGCGCAGCTCCTCCAGCGGCCGGACGGTGACACCCACGCCCAGCGTGTGCCGCGCGCCGCCGTGCAGCACGCCGCGCATGGGCGAGACGTCGGAATAGTCGCGGCCGACGGCGAGCGTCACGTAGTCCTCGCCGGGTTGCCGGCCGTTGGTCGGGTCGAAGTCGGCCCAATCGCCGGGGCCTTCCGCGCCAGGCAGGTATACCGACACCCACGCATGCGACGCGTCGGCGCCGACCAGCCTCGGCTGGCCCGGCGGCGGCTGCGTCAGCAGGTAGCCGCTCACGTAGCGCGCCGGCAGGCCCATGCTGCGCAGGCAGCCGATCATGATGTGCGCGAAGTCCTGGCACACGCCCTTGCGCTGGGCCAGGGCTTCGACGGCCGGCGTGTTGACTTCGGTGCTCTCGGCGTCGTAGATGAAGTCGCGGTACATGCGCATCGTGAGCTCCATCGCGACCTCGAACGCCGGCCGGTCGGCGGCGAAACTCGGCCGCGCATAGGCCGCGAAATCCTCGTGACGCGGAACGTAGCGCGACGGAAAGACGAACTCGCAGGCCGGGTCGTAGCTCGAATCCTTGACGTAGCGGAAGCGCTCCCGCACTTCTTCCCAAGGCAGCTCGCGGGCCACGGCCGGCGACAGCACGGGCGGGGAGGTCTCGACCACGCTCTCGGCCGTGACCACCAGTTCATCGTGCGTCGATTCGAGCGCGAAGAAAGCCCGCGTGTTGCCGTAGACATCCAGCGATTCGCTGCGCTGCGCCGGCTCCGGCGTGATCCGCAAGGCGTGGCTGACCAGGCGCTGCGAGGCCGTGCTCATGGGCTTCAGGTGCGCGAGGTGCTGGGCCGTCTCGACCGGCGGCGTGTAGTCGTAGCGGGTTTCGTGGGTGACGTGGAGCAGCATGGGCGAAGCTTACAGGCGGCCGCCGCCGGTGATCCACGAAATGGCGAGCCGGGGGGCCGACATCCCTAGGCTCCAACCGAACGAAGGGACTCGGAGGTCAACGTGAAATAGCGTGTGCCGATCGCGTCCGACACGTGGTACGCGGCCGTCTCGCAGGCGCCGAACAGATGCACGAGCCCGGGGTACTTGTTGTCCGGGCCGGCCTCGCACAGGCGTTCCAGTGTCCACGCCGCCGGGTCCGGCAGCTCGTAGGAGAGGGCGGTGAGCTTGCCCGGCGCGCTGCCCGCCAGTCGCGCGATGCGCCCGCGCAGCGTCTGCGTGACCCAGGCCAGCGAACGCGGATTGTCGCCGTCGAGCACCAGCAGGTCGACCAGCGTCGCGACGTCGCGCCGCTGCTGGTAGCGCGCATGGAAGGTGATGGTGCTGTCGAACAGCGCCACCATCGCCTCGAAGCCGGTCATCTCGTGCACCGTGTCGTTCTCGAAGCCGGCCGCCAGCGCGCTGGAGAGAAAGCCCAGCCGCTCGATGTGGCGGCCGATCGACAACAGCCGCCAGGCGTCGTCGCGCGTCATGCGGTCGGTCTGGGCGCCGGTCATCGCGGCCAGCGCGGTGCTCGTGGACTCGAGCAGGCGCAGCGCCGCGCCGGTCGCGTAGCCGCCTTCGGCTTTCTCGCCGGCATGCTCCGCGCTGCGGCGCAGGAAGTCGGCCTCGGCGCGCACGATCTGGTTCCAGTGGTCCTGCGACAGCCGCTCGCGCACCGCGGCTGCGGCTTCGCGGATGCAGCGCAGGCTGTAGCCGACGCTGCCGCCCTTTTCGACGTCGCCCAGTTCCGCGATCAGCGCGCGCTCGAACACGCGGCGCGATTTCGGCGTGGTCGGCACCGCGGCCGGCACCAGCGCATTGCGCAGGGCCAGGCGATGCAGCCAGCTCATCAGGGCGCGGGAGGAGGGGTCCTCGCCGCCGAGCAGATCGAGCGTGACGCGGGCCAGCCGCACCGCGTTCTCGGCGCGCTCGGTGTAGCGGCCGAGCCAGAACATGTTCTCCGCCGCGCGGCTGGTGACCGGCGCGCGGTGGCGCGCAAGCGATGCCGGCGTGGCATGCGGCTGCAGCAGCGTGGTGCGGTCGACCTCGCCGCGGGTCTGCACCCAGACGTCGGCGCTGCTGCCGCCGCGCTGCATCGACGCGATCTGCGCGTCGGCGCCCGCCAGCCGCGCGAGGCCGCCGGGCAGCACCCGCCACGAGCGCGGCCCGTCGCTCACCGCGAAGACGCGCAGCAGCACCGAGCGCGGCGCGATGTGGCCGCGGCCGAGGTCCTGCGCCCAGGTGGGCATCTGCGACAGCGGCAGGTAGCTTTGCACGGTGTGCTCGTCGCCCTGTCGCACGATGCGGCCGGCCCATTCGTCGAGCTCGCGCCGCCCCATGCGCTGTCCGAGCACGGCGTCGAAGTTGGTGTGCGAGTCGTCGTTGGGGTAGGTCGCCTTGATCGCGCTGTCGCCGAGTTGCGGCAGTACCGCTTCCATGGCGGCACGCTCGCCGCACCACCAGGTCGGCAGGGCCGGCAGCAGCAGCTTCTCGCCGATCAGGCGGCGCCCCAGGGCCGGCAGGAAGCCGAGCAGGGCGGGCGATTCGAGAAAGGCCGAACCGGGCATGTTGGCCACCAGCACGTTGCCCGCGCGGATCGCCTGCAGCAGCCCCGGCACGCCGAGGGTGGAGTCGGGGCGCAGTTCCAGCGGGTCGAGGAACTGGTCGTCGAGCCGCTTGATCAGCCCGTGCACCGGCCGCAGGCCCTGCAGCGTCTTCAGGTAGAGGCGCTGGTCGCGCACCGTGAGATCGCTGCCCTCGACCAGCGTGATGCCCAGGTAGCGCGCCAGGTAGGCGTGCTCGAAGTAGGTTTCGTTGTAGGGGCCGGGCGTGAGCAGGGCGATGTGCGGCGGCTGGCCGGCCGGGCACATCCGCTGCAGGCCTTCCATCATCGCGCTGTAGGTGGCGGCGAGGCGCTGCACGCGCAGCGCCTCGAAGGCCTGCGGGAACTGGCGTGCGATGGCGAGGCGGTTTTCCAGCAGGTAGCCCAGGCCCGAAGGCGCCTGCGTGCGCTGCGAGACCACCCACCAGTTGCCGTCCGGCCCGCGCGCGAGATCGAAGGCCGCGATGTGCAGCCAGGTGTCGCCCGGCGGCTTGACGCCGTGCATGGCGCGCAGGTAGCCCGGATGGCCCTGCACCAGCGCGGGCGGCAGCAGGCCTTCGGCCAGCAGCTGCTGCGGGCCGTAGACGTCGGCCACCACGCGGTCGAGCACGCGCACGCGCTGCTGCACGCCGGTCTCGATCTGTGCCCAGCTCTCGGGCGAGACGATCAGGGGAAAGAGGTCGAGCGACCAGGGCCGTTGCGGGCCGTCGGCGTCGGCATAGACGTTGTAGGTGACGCCGTTGTCGCGGATCTGCCGCGCCAGGCTGATGGCGCGCCGGGGCAGGTCGTCGAAGCCGCCGGCGCCCAGGTGTTCGAAGAAACCGGCCCAGGGCCCGGCCAGCGGCGGGCGTTCGCGCGAGGCGCCGTCGTCGGCGGCCTGCGCCTGGGGGGGCGGCGGGGTGGACGCGGCGTCGTACAGCGGCGCCGGCTGCGAGGGCGCGCCCTGGCGCGCGGCACCCGGCGCGCTCGGCGCCATCACGGCGCCGCGCAACTCGTCGAAGTGTCCGGGCGCAGCCGCGGGCGCGAGCGCCGAGGCGAGCACGGCCGGTGCTTCCAATGCCTGTGCGTCGAAGAGTGATTCGTTCAGTGAGTCCACGGTGCGCCGATTGTCACACCCCCGTCACGCGCATGGAATGCGGCCGCGCCGCCCCCTCGGGGGGGTGGCGGATCGGACGCCGCGAAGCGAAGTGAAAAGCCGGGGGGCAGCCCCTTTCAGCGTCGCAGGTCCAGCGTGAACGGGAACTCGCGGCTGCCCGCCAATTCGATGGTCGCCGGCGGCGTGCTCATCAGGCCCGGCGTGTGGCCCATGCGCGTGAAGCGCGAATGGCGCCGGCTCTCGGCTTCGTAGGCATTCACCGGGAAGCTGTCGTAGTTGCGCCCGCCCGGATGCGCGACGAAATACTGGCAGCCGCCCAGCGAACGCTTCATCCAGGTGTCGACCAGGTCGAAGGTCAGCGGCGCGTGCGCGCCGATGCTGGGGTGCAGCGCCGAGGGCGGGTTCCAGGCCTTGTAGCGCACGCCGGCGACGAATTCGCCGGCGGTGCCGGTGGGCTGCAGCGGCAGCGCCTTGCCGTTGACGGTGACCACGTGGCGGCTCTCGTTCAGGCCGGTCACCCGCACCTCGATGCGCTCCAGCGACGAATCGACATAGCGCACCGTGCCGCCGGCCGAGCCTTCCTCGCCCATCACGTGCCAGGGTTCGAGCGCGTTGCGCAGCGTCAGCTCCACGCCCATCGCCTGCACCTGGCCGACCAGCGGGAAGCGGAACTCCAGGTGCGGCGCGAACCAGTTCGGGTCGAAGGCGAAGCCGGCCTGACGCATCTCGGAGATGACGTCGTCGAAGTCCATCTTCACGAAGGTCGGCAGCAGGAAGCGGTCGTGCAGCTCGGTGCCCCAGCGCGTCGCGGGCGCCAGGTAGGGCGCGTCCCAGAAGCGGGCGATGAAGGCGCGCAGCAGCAGCTGCTGCGCGATGCTCATGCGCGCGTGCGGCGGCATCTCGAAGGCGCGCAGTTCCAGCAGGCCCAGGCGTCCGGTGCTGGAATCGGGCGAGTAGAGCTTGTCGATGCAGAACTCGCTGCGGTGCGTGTTTCCGGTGACGTCGACCAGGATGTTGCGCAGCGTGCGGTCCACCAGCCAGGCGGGCATGTTCTGCCCATGGATCTCGCGGTTGCGCGCGATTTCCTTGAGGGCGATCTCCAGCTCGTAGAGCTGGTCGTTGCGTGCCTCGTCGACGCGCGGCGCCTGGCTGGTCGGGCCGATGAACATGCCCGAGAAGAGGTAGCTCAGCGACGGATGGTTGTGCCAGTAGAGCAGCAGGCTCGCCAGCAGTTCGGGCCGGCGCAGGAAGGGGCTGTCCGCCGGCACGGCGCCGCCCAGCACGAAGTGATTGCCCCCGCCGGTGCCCGTGTGGCGGCCGTCGGTCATGAACTTTTCGGCCGACAGGCGGGTCTCGAAGGCCGCGTCGTAGAGGAATTCGGTGTGCGCGACCAGTTCGCGCCAGTTGCTGGCGGGATGGATGTTGACCTCGATCACACCCGGGTCGGGCGTGACCTGCAGCAGCTTGAGGCGCGGGTCGCGCGGTGGCGGATAGCCTTCCATCATGATCCGCATGCCGAGCTGGCGCGCGGTGGCCTCGACCGCCGCGACGAGGTCCAGGTAGTCCTCCAGGCGCGCGAGCGGGGGCATGAAGACGTAGAGCACGCCCGAGGCGTCGCCGAGCTTCTCGGCCGCAGGGCCGTTGGCGCGGCGCGGGTCGCGCACCTCCACGCAGAGGGCCGTGCGCGTCACCCAGTGGGCCGACTCGCCGCGGCGCGGCTGGCGCGGCGTGGTGGGGTCGCGAGGCGCATCGCTGCTCGCGTCGCCCGCGCCGCCCGCCGCCTGCATGCGAAGGGCGGCGGCCGAGGGCTGCGGCGAGCCGAAGGCATAGGGCACGGCGCCGCGGTCGGCATCGGGCTCGCCCCCGGGGGCGCCGGCATAGCGCGCGCTGAAGGCCGCCGCGCTCGGCAGGGCGGCGCGCGGCGCGGTCGGGTCGCGTTCGATGAGATAGGGGTAGTCGCCCTTGCTGGCCCAAGGCTGCGAATCCAGAGGCAGGCGGTAGCCCATCGGCGAATCGCCGGGAATCAGGTACATGCGGTCATCGCGCAGGAACCAGGGGCCGGTCTTCCAGCCGGGGCCTTCGAGCGGCGGCGCGTCCTTGTCGGCGTTCGAGGCTTCGATCGGCAGCATGTAGCCGATCACGGCGTCGAGCTTCTGCGTGAAGACGCGGCGCAGGCGCACGCGTTCCATCTCGTCGTCGAGCTTCGAATCGAAGGGGTCGACATTGACCGGCAGCCGCCGTTCGCGCCAGAGGTAGTAATAGACGTCCTCGTAGCCGGGCTGCACGTAGCGCTCGGTCAGGCCCAGGTTGTGCGCCAGCACCGTGGTGAAGCGGCGCGCGTCCTCGCTGGTGTAGTGGGTCGGCGCGCGCTCGTCGGCGAAGAGGGCGGGGTCCTGCCACAGGGTCTGGCCGTCGGCGCGCCAGAAGATCGACAGCGCCCAGCGCGGCAGCTGCTCGCCCGGATACCACTTGCCCTGCCCGAAATGCAGGAAGCCGCCTTCGCCGTACTCGGCGCGCAGCCGATGCACGAGCTCGGTCGCGTAGCCGCGTTTGGTGGGGCCGAGCGCATCGGTGTTCCATTCGGGCGCATCGCGGTCGCTGGTGGCCACATAGGTCGGCTCGCCGCCCATCGTGAGGCGCACGTCGCCGGCCTTCAGGCGCGTATCGACCGCATCGCCGAGCGCCAGCACGGCGGCCCATTGCTCCTCGGTGTAGGGCTTGGTCACGCGCGGCGATTCGTGGATGCGCGTGACCTTCATCTCATGGCTGAACTCGACCTCGGCATCGTCGACCGCGCCTTCGATCGGCGCCGCGCTGGAGGGCGTGGGCGTGCAGGCGAGCGGGATGTGACCTTCGCCGGCCATCAGGCCGGAGGTGGCGTCGAGTCCGATCCAGCCCGCGCCGGGCAGGTAGACCTCGCACCAGGCGTGCAGGTCGGTGAAATCGACGGTGGTGCCGCTCGGGCCGTCGAGCGCCTTCACGTCGGGCGTGAGCTGGATCAGGTAGCCCGAGACGAAGCGCGCCGCCAGTCCGACGTGGCGCAGCAGCTGCACCAGCAGCCAGCCGGAGTCGCGGCAGGAGCCGCTGCCGTTGGCGAGGGTCTCCTCCGGCGTCTGCACGCCTGGCTCCATGCGGATGAGGTAGTCGACGTCCTTCTGCACCTGCTGGTTGAGGCCCACCAGGAAGTCGATGGTGCGCTGCTTCTTGCGGTCGATCTTGTCGAGGTAGGCCCGCACCAGCGGCGTGACTTCGTCGGCCACGAGGTACGGCGCGAGTTCCTGGGCCTGCGACTCGCTGTACTTGAAGGGGAAGTTCTCGGCCTGCGGCTCTAGGAAGAAGTCGAAGGGGTTGTAGACCGCCATCTCGACCACGAGGTCGACCGTGACCTTGAACTCGCGTGTCTTCTCGGGGAATACCAGCCGCGCGAGGTAGTTCGCGAAGGGGTCCTGCTGCCAGTTGATGAAGTGCTGCTCGGGCTCGATCCGCAGCGAATACGAGATGACGTTGCTGCGGCAGTGCGGCGCCGGACGCAGGCGGATCACCTGAGGGCCCAATTGCACCGGACGGTCGTACTTGTAGTGGGTGACGTGGTGGAGCGCGGCGTGGATGGACATTTTTTCTCAGAGCATCGAGGTTGCCTCGGGTGGGACGCATACTAGCCCACAGAGCAAGCAATTAGCGCGCCACAGAACAGCGCCAGGGAGTGAATTGCAGCATGCAGTGGGATGTTGACCCGGCGATGTCGGGCGGGGAAGAGGCGCGCGCGCAGGCGCATGGCTACGGGGTCTTTGCCTTCATGGCGGGCTCGGTGCTGGGCGCGGCGCTGCAGTTGCAGCAGGCCGTGTTGTGGGGCCGCGGCGTCTATGCCGCGCTGGTGCTCGCGGCCTTGGCCGGATGGCTGCTGTCGCGCGTGTCGCGGCGCGTGCTGCGAGTGCCCTGGCCGATAGCCTTGCTGCTGGGTGCCCTGGCCGGCGCGGGATCCGTGGGATGGCGCGCATCGGTGTACGCGCAGGGCGCGCTGTCGCCCGCGCTCGAAGGCCGCGACCTGGAGGTAGTGGGCGTGGTCTCGCAGATGCCGCAGCGCGGCGCCGGGGCCGTGCGATTCCTGTTCGAGCCCGAGTCGGCGCGCTGGGCCGATGCGAACGAAGGCGGCGCGCCGGTCGTGCCCGCGCGCATCTCGCTGGGCTGGTATGCCGACAACACCGGCCTCTGGGGCCGCTTGCCGGAGGAGGCCTTGCCGTCCGGCCCGGCCGATGCCCCCTCGCCCGTGCATGCGGGGGAGCGCTGGCGCCTCACGGTGCGCCTGAAGGCGCCGCATGGAAACCTCAACCCCTACGGCTTCGACCAGGAACTGCGCTGGTGGGAGCTGGGCGTGCAAGCCATCGGCTACGTGCGCGCCGGTGCCCGCGACGCGCGTGCCGAGCGCATCGGCGACACCTGGCTGCACCCCATCGAGCAGGCACGCGAAAAGGTGCGCGATGCGGTGCTGGCCCGCGTGGCCGACCGTGCGCGGGCCGGCGTGATCGCCGCGCTGGTGGCGGGCGACCAGAACGCGATCGAGCGCGCCGACTGGGACGTCTTCCGCGCCACCGGCGTCGCGCACCTGATGTCGATCTCGGGCCTGCACGTCACGATGTTCGCCTGGGCGGCGGCACTGCTCGTGGGGGCGCTCTGGCGCCGCGGCGGACGGCTGATGCTGATCTGGCCGGCGCCGCATGCCGCGCTCGCCGGCGGCCTGCTGCTCGCGGCGCTCTATGCGCTCTTCAGCGGCTGGGGCGTGCCCGCGCAGCGCACGGTCTGGATGCTGGCCACAGTGGGCCTGCTGCGCCTGTCGGGACGGCGCTGGCCCTGGCCTCCCATCTGGCTGTGCGCCTGCGCGGTGGTGGTGGCGCTGGACCCGTGGGCGCTGATGCAGCCCGGCTTCTGGCTCAGCTTCGTGGCCGTCGGCGTGCTCTTCGCGGCCGGCTCCATGGCGCCCGATGCCCCCGCGATGCGGCTGCGGACCCGCCTGGGCCAGGCGTGGCGCGAGCAGTGGGTCGTGACGCTCGCGCTCACGCCGCTCGGCCTGCTGCTGTTCCAGCAGGTCTCGGCGGTCGGCCTGGCGGCCAATGCCGTCGCCATCCCCTGGGTCACGCTCGTCCTCACGCCGCTGGCCATGCTCGGCGTCGTGCTCCCGATTTCATGGGATGCGGCCGCCTGGGCGGTGCAGGCGCTGGCCGTGCTGCTGCAGTGGCTGGCCGCGCTGCCCTTCGCCACGGTCTCGATGCCCGCGCCGGCCCTCTGGGCGGCGGCGGCGGGCGTGGCCGGCGGCGTGCTGCTGTCGATGCGCCTGCCCGGCTCGATGCGCGCCCTCGGCCTTCCCTTGCTGCTGCCGGTGCTCCTCTGGCAGGCGCCACGCCCGCCGGCCGGCGAGTTCGAGCTGCTCGCGGCCGACGTCGGGCAGGGCAATGCCGTGCTGGTGCGCACCGCCACCCACAGCCTCCTCTACGACAGCGGCCCGCGCTACAGTCTGAAAAGCGACGCCGGCCACCGCGTGCTCGTGCCGCTGCTGCGCGCCCTGGACGAAGACCTCGACACCCTCGTGCTGAGCCACCGCGACAGCGACCACACCGGCGGGGCACCCGCCGTGCTCGCGATGCAGCCGCGGGCGAGACTGCTGAGCTCCATCGAGCCCGGGCATGCGCTGCAGGCCCTGCGCCCGGCCAGGCGTTGCGAGGCCGGCCAGCAATGGGAATGGGACGGCGTGCGCTTCGAAGTCCTGCATCCGGCCGAGGCCGACTACAGCGCCTTCACCCGGCCCAACGCCGTGTCCTGCGTGCTGCGCATCGCCAGCGGCCGCGCGAGCGCCATCCTGGCCGGCGACATCGAATACCTGCAGGAGGCCGCGCTGGTGGCCCGCACGCCCGCCCTGCGCGCGGACCTGCTGCTGGTGCCGCACCACGGGAGCAAGACCTCGTCGAGCCCGGCGCTGCTCGATGCGGTGCGGCCGCGCGTGGCGCTGGTTCAGGCCGGCTACCGCAATCGCTTCGGCCATCCCGCGCCGACGGTGACGGATCGCTACCTCGCGCGCGGCGTACACGTGGTGGAAAGCGCCCGCTGCGGCGCGGCCCACTGGTCGAGCACGGCGCCCGCCCGGGTGCGCTGCGAGCGCGAGCGCCGCGCACGCTACTGGCATCATCGCGCGCCTTGAGGCGGGTGAGTGGCCTTGAACTTGCTAAGCTATGCGCAAGGAGATTGGTCGTCCCATGCACAAATTCGACGAGATGTACGAGCAGCTGCCCTACCACGGCGCGCCGGTCCGCAGCCACTACAAGCGCTACGACCAATGGCTGGCGAAGCAGCCCGCGGAGGTGATGCGTTCGCGGCGCGAGGAGGCGGAAATGATCTTCCGCCGGGTCGGCATCACCTTCGCGGTGTACGGCGCGAAGGACGAGGACGGCTCGGGCACCGAGCGGCTGATCCCCTTCGACCTGCTGCCGCGCATCATTCCGGCCCACGAATGGGCCTCGATGGAAAAAGGCCTGGTGCAGCGCGTGACCGCGCTCAACCGCTTCATCCACGACGTCTACCACGGCCAGGAAATCATCAAGGCCGGCGTGGTGCCGGCCGAGCAGGTCCTGAACAACGCGCAGTACCGCCCCGAGATGGCGGGCGTGAAGGTTCCCAACGACATCTACTCGCACATCTCCGGCATCGACATCGTGCGCGCCCCCGATGCCCAGGGCAACGGCGAGTACTACGTGCTGGAGGACAACCTGCGCGTGCCCAGCGGCGTGAGCTACATGCTGGAGAACCGCAAGATGATGATGCGGCTCTTCCCCGATCTCTTCAGCCAGAACCGCATCGCGCCGGTCGCGCACTATCCCGACCTGCTGCTGGAAACCCTGCGCGCCTCGGCGCCGCCGGCCACGGCCGAGCCCACGGTGGTGGTGCTGACGCCCGGCATGTACAACAGCGCCTACTTCGAGCATGCCTTCCTCGCGCAGCAGATGGGCGTGGAACTGGTCGAGGGGCAGGACCTCTTCGTCAAGGACGACTTCGTCTACATGCGCACCACGCGCGGCCCGCGCCGGGTCGACGTGATCTACCGCCGCGTGGACGACGACTTCCTCGACCCCGAGGTGTTCCGCCCGACCTCGACCCTGGGCGCCGCCGGCCTGATGCGCGCCTACCGCGAAGGCAATGTCGTGATCTGCAACGCGGTGGGCACCGGCGTGGCGGACGACAAGTCCATCTACCCCTACGTGCCGAAGATGATCGAGTTCTACCTCGGCGAGAAGCCGATCCTGAAGAACGTGCCCACCTACATGTGCCGCAACAAGGACGAACTGGCCTACACGCTCGCCAACATGAAGGACCTGGTCGTCAAGGAAGTGCACGGGGCGGGCGGCTACGGCATGCTCATCGGCCCGGCCGCGACGCAGGCCGAGATCGAGGACTTCAAGAAGGCCGTGATCGCCAAGCCCGACGGCTACATCGCCCAGCCGACGCTGAGCCTTTCCACTTCGCCGACCTTCGTCGACGCCGGCATCGCGCCGCGCCACATCGACCTGCGGCCCTTCGTGCTCTCGGGCAAGACGGTGCAGATGGTGCCCGGCGGACTGACGCGCGTGGCGCTCAAGGAGGGCTCGCTGGTCGTCAATTCGTCGCAGGGCGGCGGCACCAAGGACACCTGGATCCTCGAGGCCGACCGCAGCGGCAGACCGCGCTCGGCGGTCCAGTCGCAATCGCAGATGCAGACCCCCCTGCCGACGCCCACCAAGCCGACCTGATCAGAGAGGGTTCATCACATCATGCTGTCACGCACCGCCGATCACCTCTACTGGATGTCGCGCTACACCGAGCGTGCCGAGAACACTGCGCGCATGCTCGACGTCAACTACCAGACCTCGCTGCTGCCGCAGTCGGCCGAGGTCGCCAAGTACGGCTGGCAGGGCCTGCTGTCGATCAGCGAACTGCTGCCGCTCTACAGCGAGAAGCACGAGCACATCAACCCGAAGGAGGTGATGGAGTTCATGGTGAAGGACGAGTCGAATCCTTCGTCCATCCTCTCCTGCCTGCGGGCCGCGCGCGAGAACGCGCGGGCCGTGCGCGGCGCGCTGACCACCGAGGCCTGGGAGACGCAGAACACCACCTGGCTGGAGGTCAATCGCATGCTGCGCGCGGGCGATTTCGAGCGCGACCCGGGTCAGTTCTTCGAATGGGTCAAGTTCCGCTCGCACCTCTCGCGTGGCGTGACGCTGGGCACCATGCTGCAGGACGAGGCTTTCTTCTTCTCGCGCCTTGGCACCTTCCTCGAGCGCGCCGACAACACGGCGCGCCTGGTCGACGTGAAGTTCCATGCGCTCAACAGCGAGTTCTTCGGCACGGCCACCGAGGAAGACCAGGAATACGACTTCTATCACTGGAGCGCCATCCTGCGCAGCGTCTCGGCCTTCGAGGTCTACCGCAAGGTGTACCGCGACGTGATCAAGCCCGAGCGCGTGGCCGAGCTGCTGATGCTGCGGCCCGACATGCCGCGCTCATTGCATGCCTGCATGATCGAAGTCGTGAGCAACCTCGAGAAGGTGAAGAACGAGCAGAGCGCCGAGACGCAGCGCCGCGCGGGCAAGCTGCTGGCCGACCTGCAGTACGCGCGGGTCGACGAGATCCTGGCGACCGGGCTGCATGCCTACCTGACGCAGTTTCTCGACCGCGTGAACGAACTGGGCTGGCGCATCAGCCAGGACTTCCTGGTGCCTGCGCACTGAGGGGCGTTCTAGTACTTCCGGGCGACTGACTTTCCTGGTCCGCGTGTGTAGAGTCGCGCGCAAATCAACAGATCAGGGAGCATCGCATGCAGGCGATGAATGCGGCCGACAGGACGGCCGATCATTTCGCGCACGGGCCGGGGCCGCGTGTGCTTCTCGCGTGGGAATACGGCCGCAACTACGGGCATGTGTCGAGGCTGCAGGCCGTCGCCGGCCTCGTCGAGCAGGAGGGCGGCCAGCCCGTATGGGCATTGCCCTCGGCATGCCTGCGGAAGAAGGCCGCCTTCCTGGCGCCTTCGGATGCCTGCGTCGAGGCGCCCACGAATGCGGCGGCCCGCGCGATGACGGGCTTTGGCGCCCGCTCCTTTGCCGATGTGCTGCTGGGCCACGGCTTCGGCAACGTCGTCGAACTGGCGATCGCCGTGCGCGCCTGGATGCGCTTGTTCGAGCGCGTCGATCCCCGCGGCGTCGTGATCGACAGCGCGCCCACCGCGCAACTGGCGGCGCAGCTGATGGGCCTGCGGACCTTCCAGCTCACCAACGGCTTCGACGCGCCGCCGCCCGAATGCCCGGATTTCGAGGCGGGCTACGGCGGGGTTCAGGCTGAGCGCCGCAACGACACCCGTCTTGCCACGCTGAACCAGAACATCCGCCATGCCGCCCGCCTGTGCGCGGGCCGTACCGACGTCTCGGCGGAGAGCTTCTTCGACTACCCGCGGAAGGTGTTCGATGGCGTGGCCGAGACGGACCCCTACGGCCCGCGCGTCATGCAGTGGAAGGTCGGCCCGCTGGGCGCGCCGCCGCACGTTCTGCGCGCGGAGTGGCTCGAGGCCCGCGCGCAGCGCAAGCGCGTGCTGGTCTGCATGCGTGCCATGCCGGGGGGCATCCAGTTGCTCGACGCCCTTGCGCGCCGCGACCTGGACACGCTGTGCGCGTGGCCGCATGCGTCGGCCGAGGTGCTTTCGCGCTTCCACGCGTCGAGCGTGCGCATCGTCCCTTGCGCCCTGGCGCTCGATCTGCTGCTGCCGCAGGCGGACGCCGTCGTGAGCTATGGGCCGAGCACCTTCGTCTGTGCCAGTCTCCTGGCCGGCAAGCCGCAACTGATGCTGCCGATGGACGTCGAGAAGGAGGCGATCTCGCAATGCGTGGCGCGGCGAGGCGCCGGCATCGTGTGGGGACGCGATGGCGCCACCGTGGAGAGCTGCCTGGACCGCCTCCTGCACGCGGGCGGCCTGGCGGCCAGGGCCGAAGCCATCGCCACGGGCTATGCGAAGGTGGGGTGGGAGGCGCGGAGGGCGGCCTGGGGGCGGGCGCTGATGGCTGAAGAGACGACCGATCTGGCGCTCGCTCTGTGATACTTCCTGCCGCGAGACCCATCGGCCTTTCCCTCAACATCCCAGGCAAGCATGAATCTGCACAAGCTCAAACAGCTCCTGAAAAGCCGCCACCCCTCCAACAGCTTGCGCGTCGCCCCGGGCAACACGGTCGAAGTGAGCCGGGACCGCCTGAAGACCCGCATCGTGGTCGACGGCAGGAACAACCGGGTGACCATGCACGCTTCCGTCAGGCTGCGCAACATGGGCATCGAGATCCACGGGTCCGACAACGTCCTCACGATCGGTGAGAACTGCCTGGTGCTGGGTGGGAAGCTCGAACTCTTCGGCGACGGCAACCAGATCGACATCGGGGCCGGCAGCGTGATCAACGAGGCATCGATCATTGCCCATTGGGGCACGCGCGTGCGCATCGGCGCGGGCTGCCTTTTCTCGTCCGCCATCGACGTGCGCACCACCGACAGCCACTCGATCCTGGATGCCTCGGGCGCGAGGATCAACAAGGATATGAACGTCCACATCGGCGACCGCGTGTGGCTCGGACGCGGCGTGTCGGTCACCAAGGGCGCGGAGATCGGCGACGACGTGGTGGTGGCCACCATGGCCGTCGTCGCGCGAAGCATTCCGCCCAACTGCGTGGCGGCGGGCATTCCGGCCAAGGTGATCAAGACGGGGACGACCTGGAGCACGGAGCGACTGTAGAGGGAGGAGTGTTGCAAAGAGTTTCGGATCTCAAGTTCCGGAATTCGAGCCCTTGACGGATATCTTCGAGCTTCGACACAAAAGGTTTCAGGGAGGCGTCGATGCAGAAAATGCAAGGTAGAGCCGCGTCAGCGGAGGGCGGTGTCAGCGGTGAACGTGCCATTGATCGTCTCTGCCAAATTTGAGCCCGCAAGCACCTTGGCCTGGAGGGTGGCCAGGCTCCAGGCCGTGCCATCGGCGAACTGGATCTGCTGCAGCGGGTTGTAGTTGTTGGCCGGGTTGTCCTGGTAGAGGAAGTCCTGCACCGTGATCTGATCCGTGGTGCCGTTGAGCTTGATCACCAGCGACGTGCCCGAAGTCGACAGCCTCACGTCGCTGGCGGCAACGCTGGCCTTGAACCGAAGCGTGTTGATCCGGCCTGCCGTGGTGTCGCTGCTCGAGACGATGGTGTCCTGGCCGTCGCCCTTGCCGAACAGGTAGATGTCGTTGCCCAATCCCCCGGTCAGGGAATCATTGCCCGCGCCACCGTCCAAGGTGTCGTCGCCCACGTCGCCAGACAGCGAGTCGGCACCAGTACCGCCCCATAGCGTGTCGTTCCCGTTGCCGCCAGACAAGAAGTCGTTGCCGGCGCCCCCATCGACAACATCGTTCCCTGTCCCGGCATTGAAGCTGTTTCCCAACACACCATCAGCGCCCTGGACGGCAACGACTCCGTGTACGGCCGCGCAGGAGACGACAGGCTGGACGGCGGCGCGGGGGTTGACTATCTCTTCGGTGAAGCCGGCAACGACACGCTCAATGGCGGGGTAGGCAACGATTCATTGAGTGGCGACATTGGCAACGACACGCTGGACGGTGGTGCGGGCAACGACTCCCTGACCGGCGGCCTGGGCAACGACACCCTCAGCGGCGGGGCGGACAATGACAGCCTGTACGGCGGGGTCGGCAACGATCGCTATGTATTCGGGCGTGGAAGCGACCGCGACACCGTCCTGGACTGCGACGCCACGAGCGGCAACACCGACGCGGCGGTATTCGGCAGCGATGTCTCAACCGAACAACTCTGGTTCCGACAAACGGGCAGCAACCTGGAAGTGAGCATCATCGGTACCGACGACAAGCTCATCCTTGGCGATTGGTATTCGGGCACCGCGTACCGCATCGAGCAATTCAAGACAAGCGACGGGAGGGTGCTGCTCGACAGTCAGGTGCAGAACCTCGTGCAAGCCATGGCGGGGTTCGCACCGCCGGCAGCCGGACAGACGAGCCTGCCGGCGAATTATCAGGACAGCCTGGCGCCCGTCCTCGCGGAACTGGCACTGACACCCCCGCGCGCAGACGCGACGCCCCTCAAACCAGCGTCGCCCTGCGCACCGCCAGCTCCCACCGCTCCATCGCATCCTTCGCCTTCCCGCGGCTCAAGGTCGGCAGAAAGCGCCGCTCCACGCGCCAGAGCTTCGACAACTGCGCCACGTCGCTGTACACCCCGGTCGACAGCCCCGCCAGGTACGCCGCGCCCAGGGCCGTGGTTTCCGTCACTTCCGGCCGCACCACCGGTATCCCCAGCAGGTCGGCCTGGAACTGCATCAGCAGGTCGTTGACGCTCGCGCCGCCATCCACCCGCAGCTCCGCCACCGGCGTGCCGCCCGCGGCCACGGCGTCGCGGCTCATCGCCTGCAGCAAGGCCGCGCTCTGGTACGCGATGCTCTCCAGCGCGGCGCGCGCGATGTGAGCGACGGTGGTGCCGCGCGTGAGGCCGGTGATGATGCCGCGCGCCTCGGCGTTCCAGTAGGGCGCGCCGAGCCCGGTGAAGGCCGGCACCATCATCACGCCGCCCGCATCCGGCACGCTCTCGGCCAGCGCCTGCACCTGGGCGCTGCCCGGGATGGCCTTGAGGCCGTCGCGCAGCCACTGCACCACGGCGCCGCCGACGAAGACGCTGCCTTCCATCGCGTATTGCGGCTGATGACTGGTCTGCGCGGCACTCGTCACCAGCAGGCCGTTGGTCGAAGGCTGGAAGGCGCCGCCGGTGTGCATCAGCAGGAAGCAGCCGGTGCCGTAGGTGTTCTTGGCCATGCCGGCATCGAAGCAGGCCTGGCCGAAGAGGGCGCTCTGCTGGTCGCCGGCGACGCCGCCGATGAACAGGCTCGCGTCGAGAAAGCGCTCGTCCGTGTCGGCGAAGTGCGCGCTCGAGGGCTTGACCTGCGGCATCAGCGACTCCGGGATGTCCAGTGCCTTCAGCAGGTCGGCGTCCCACTGGTTGGTGCGGACGTTGAAGAGCATGGTGCGCGACGCGTTGCTCACGTCCGTCGCGTGCACCTTCCCGCGCGTCAGCTGCCAGATGAGCCAGCTGTCGACGGTGCCGAAGGCGAGTTCGCCGCGCCCGGCGGCGGCGCGCGCGCCCGGCACGTTGTCGAGCAGCCAGCGCAGCTTGGTGCCGGAGAAGTAGGCGTCGATGACGAGCCCGGTCTTCTCGCGGATGGTGTCGGCCATGCCCTCGTCGCGCAGCCGTGCGCACAGGGGCTCGGCGCGCCGGTCCTGCCAGACGATGGCGTGGTGCACCGGCTCGCCGGTCTTGCGGTTCCACAGCACCGTGGTCTCGCGCTGGTTGGTGATGCCTAGCGCGTGGATGTCCCCGGCTTCGAGCCCGGCCTTGGCGAGCGCTTCGCGCGCGGTGTGCAACTGGCTGGTCCAGATCTCCATCGGGTCGTGCTCGACCCAGCCGGGCTGCGGATAGATCTGCGTGAGCTCCTGCTGGGCCATGGCGACGATGCGGCCGCCGCCGTCGAAGACGATGCTGCGGGAGCTCGACGTGCCCTGGTCGAGGGCGAGCAAGTAGGGCGTTGTCATGTTCTTCCTATGGCAGTCGGGGCACCAGTCACGCGATTTCCAGGCGCACCTGCGCGCGCTCCAGCAGCTCGGGGAAGGGCGCCGGCGGCTGCGCGTCGGTGAACAGGCGGTCGATCTGCGAGAGCTTGGCCAGCTCGATCATCGCAGGCCGGTTGAACTTGCTCGCATCGGCCGCCAGCCAGACCTCGCGCGCCTGCGCGATGATGGTCTGCGCCACCTTCACTTCGCGCAAGTCGAAGTCGCGCAGCGTGCCGTCGGCCTCGATGCTCGACACGCCGATGAGCGCGATGTCGACCTTGAACTGGCGGATGAAGTCGACCGTCGCCTCGCCCACGATGGCGCGATCGCGCAGCCGCACCGTGCCGCCCGCCACGATCACTTCGCAGGCCGGGTTGTCGCTCATGATGGTCGCGACGTTGAGGTTGTTGGTGATCACGCGCAAGCCCGTGTGATGCAGCAGCGCCTTCGCGATCGCCTCGGTGGTCGTGCCGATGTTCAGGATCAGCGAGCAGTCGTTCGGCACCCGCGCGGCCACGGCGCGCGCGATGCGCGCCTTGCCTTCGGCATGCAATGTCTCGCGCTGACGATAGGCGATGTTCTCCGTGGTCGAACTCGGCACGCGCACGCCGCCGTGAAAGCGCGTCAGCAGACCTTCGTCGGCCAGGCGCTGCACGTCGCGCCGCACGGTCTGCAGCGTCACGCCCAGCATCTCGGCGAGTTGCTCGACCGTGATCGAACCACGGGCCTGGACGGTGTTGAGCAACTTGAGCTGGCGCGGATTGGAGTTCACGGGAAGGTCAGCGGAGGGAGGGAAGAAGCGCGGGCGTGTCACTTTAGAACGAAAGCAAACGAATGGACTTAAGGGAAAACGCCGAAGAAAATCGCGCAATAAGGAACCAGAATGAAAAGATACGAAAGCGTAAACCCTTTGCTTCGTGAACAAGATCACACTCTGCCCAATGCATCAGCCGTGAGTGCCGTCTCCCCCTCTTTGGCGTCCCTGGCGGACGCGGCCACCGAGTGCGACGTCCTGATCGTGGGCGGCGGCATCAATGGCTGCGGCATCGCGCGCGATCTCGCGGGGCGGGGCTGGCGCGTCGTGCTGTGCGAGAAGGACGACCTCGCGGCGCACACCTCGTCCTCTTCCACCAAGCTGATCCACGGCGGTCTTCGCTATCTCGAGTACTACGAGTTCTCCCTGGTGCGCAAGGCACTGCAGGAGCGGGAGGTGCTGCTCAAGAGCGCGCCGCACATCATGTGGCCGCTGCGCTTCGTGATGCCGCACGACCCGTCGATGCGCCCGGCCTGGATGATCCGCATCGGTCTCTTCATGTACGACCACCTGGCCAGGCGCGAGGTGCTGCCGGCCTCGCGCAGTGTCGACCTGCGCCATCACCCGGCCGGCGAGCCCCTCAAGCCGCAGTTCAAGCGCGGCTTCATCTACTCCGACGGCTGGGTCGATGACGCGCGCCTGGTGGTGCTCAACGCGGTCGATGCGCGAAGCCGTGGCGCCGAGGTGCTGACGCGCACGCGCTGCGTCAGCGCGCAGCGCGATCCCGAGGGCTGGACGGCGGTGCTCGAGGGGCCGCAGGGGCGGCGCACCGTGCGCGCCCGCGCAGTGGTGAACGCGGCCGGCCCGTGGGCCGAGTCCTTCCTGCGTGGCGTGGCTCGCGCGTCGAACGGCGAGGCGCTGGCGACTCGGCATCTGCGGCTGGTCAAGGGCAGCCACATCGTGGTGCCGCGCCTGTTCGCGCACGACCATGCCTACATCTTCCAGAACCCGGACAAGCGGATCATCTTCGCGATCCCCTACCAGAACGACTTCACGCTCATCGGCACGACCGACATCGAGCTCAGCGGCGACGATCCCGGCGCGGCCCATATCTCGAAGGAAGAGATCGACTATCTCTGCACGCAGGCGAGCCGCTATTTCCAGAAGCCGGTGAGGCCGCCGGACGTGGTGTGGACCTATTCGGGCGTGCGCCCGCTGCTCGACGACGCGTCGGGCGATCCCTCGGCCGTCACGCGCGACTACATGCTCGAATCCAGCACCACGGCGGCACCGCTGCTGTCGGTGTGGGGCGGCAAGATCACCACCTTCCGCAAGCTGGCCGAGGACGCGGCCGACGAGGTCGGCAAGATGCTCGGCGAGGCCCGCCCGGCGTGGACCGGTGGCGCCTTCCTGGCCGGGGGCGACCTCTCCGACTGGATCGGCGCGAAGACCGCGGCCTCGCGGCCGGACGACGACTTCGAGCGTTTTGTCGCGGTCGTGCAGTCGCGCCACCGCTGGCTCGATGCGCGCCTCGCGCGGCGGCTGGCGCGGGCCTACGGCGCGCGCATCTCCGAGGTCATCGGCGATGCGACATCGATGGCCGACATGGGCACCGCCGTGGCGCCCGGGGTCTATTCACGCGAATTGCGCTACCTGCGCGACCAGGAATGGGCGGTGAGCGGCGAGGACGTGCTGTGGCGCCGCTCCAAGCTCGGCCTGCGCCTCACGCCCGCGCAACGCGAACAGGTCGAGGCCTGGATGAAGTTCCACGCCTAGGAGGCCCGATCAAGGGAGATTCATGCAACTCACACTCGACAGCATCACCAAGAAGGTGGGCCCGCAGACGTGGCTCTACCCGCAGAGCATCTCGCCCAGGAGCGGCGCGGTGACGGTGCTGCTCGGCGCCACGCAGGCGGGCAAGACGAGCCTGATGCGCCTGATGGCCGGCCTCGACACGCCCACCGAGGGCCGGGTGCTGGTCGACGCCAAGGATGTGACCGGGGTGCCTGTGCGCGATCGCAATGTGGCGATGGTCTACCAGCAGTTCATCAACTACCCCTCGCTCAAGGTCGCCGACAACATCGGCTCGCCGCTCAAGCTGCGCGGCGAGAAGAACGTCGATGCGAAGGTGCGGGAACTGGCCGACAAGCTGCACATCGGCATGTTCCTCGACCGCTATCCGGCGGAACTCTCGGGCGGCCAGCAGCAGCGCGTCGCGCTGGCTCGCGCGCTGGCCAAGAACGCGCCGCTGATGCTGCTCGACGAGCCCCTGGTGAACCTCGACTACAAGCTGCGCGAAGGCCTACGCGAGGAGCTCACGCAGCTGTTCGCGACCGGCGACTCCACCGTGATCTACGCCACCACCGAACCAGGCGAGGCCTTGCTGCTGGGCGGCTTCACGGCCGTGATGGATGCCGGCGAGCTGCTGCAGTACGGGCCGACGGCCGAGGTCTTCCATGCGCCGCGCTCGCTGCGCGTGGCGCGCGCCTTCAGCGATCCGCCGATGAACCTGCTGTCGGGGCGCGTGGCCGAGGGCGGGGTGCAGATCGAAGGCGGCCCCTTGCTGCCGGTGGCGCTGCCCCAGGCCATCGAGGGCGGCGTGACCGTCGGCCTGCGCGCGAGCGCGCTGAACATCGACGCCGACGGCGCAGGGCTCGCGCTGCCGGGCAAGGTGGAGCTGGCCGAGATCTCGGGCTCGGACACCTTCGTGCACGTCGAGACGCTGGTGGGCGAACTGGTGGCCCAGCTCACGGGCGTGCACCGCTTCGAGCTCGGCACGGCAATCACGCTGTACTTCAGCGCCGCGCAGGCCTATGTGTTCGATGCCGGCGGCCAGCTCGCGCTGGCGCCCGCCTGGCGCAAGAAAGGAGAAGGCTGACATGGCCCGCATCGACCTCGACCTGGCCCACGCCTATCGCCCGAACCCGCGACAGGACAGCGACTATGCGCTGCTGCCGCTCAAGATGAGCTTCCGCGACGGCGGCGCCTACGCCTTGCTCGGCCCCTCGGGTTGCGGCAAGACGACCATGCTCAACATCATCTCCGGGCTGCTCGCGCCCTCGCAGGGCAGCGTGCGATTCAATGGCCGGGACGTGACGCTGGAGACGCCGCAGCAGCGCAACATCGCGCAGGTGTTCCAGTTCCCGGTGATCTACGACACGATGACCGTGGCCCAGAACCTGGCATTCCCGCTGCGCAACCGCGGCGTGCCGGCCGAGCAGATCAGGAAGCGCGTGGGCGAGATCGCCGAAATGCTCGACATGAGCGGCCAGCTCAACCACCGCGCCGCCGGCCTGGCGGCCGATGCCAAGCAGAAGATCTCGCTCGGCCGGGGGCTGGTGCGCAGCGACGTGTCGGCGGTGCTCTTCGACGAGCCGCTGACGGTGATCGATCCGCACCTCAAGTGGCAACTGCGACGCAAGCTCAAGCAGATCCACCGCGAGCTCAAGCTCACGCTGATCTACGTCACGCACGACCAGGTCGAGGCCCTGACTTTCGCCGAGGAGGTGGTGGTGATGACGCGCGGCAAGGCGGTGCAGGTCGGCAGTGCCGAGGCCCTGTTCGAGCGGCCGGCCCATACCTTCGTCGGCCACTTCATCGGCTCGCCGGGCATGAACTTTCTTCCGGTGCTCAGCACGGGCGGCTCGATCGAGGTCGCGGGCACCCGGCTGGCCGGGCTGCGCGCCTTGCCCGAGGGCCCGCTCAAGCTCGGCATCCGCCCCGAGTACGTCGCGCTGTCGCCCCCCGATGCGCCCGGCGCGCTGATGGCCACGGTGGTGCAGGTGCAGGACGTCGGCACGCACCAGATGCTCAGCGCGCGGGTCGGGGAGACCGTGCTGAAGGCCCGCCTGCATTCGGATGCGCGTGTGCCGGCCGCGGGGCAGCCGATCTGGCTGAAGGTGCTGGACGCGCACACCTGCTACTACCGCGACGAGGAGCTCGTGGCATGAACGGCACCAACAAGCCCATCAACCAGAAGGCCTGGTGGCTCGTGCTGCCGGTGCTGATCTGCGTCGCCTTCTCGGCCATCGTGCCGCTGATGACGGTCGTCAACTATTCGGTGCAGGACATCATCTCGCCGGACCGCCGCGTGTTCGTCGGCACCGAATGGTTCGCCTCGGTGATGCGCGACAGCGAGCTTCACGAGGCGCTGGCGCGGCAGCTCGGCTTCTCGATCGCGGTGCTGCTGGTCGAGATTCCGCTGGGCATCTGCCTGGCGCTGTCGATGCCGGCGACCGGCTGGAAGTCCTCGGCCGTGTTGGTGATCGTCGCGCTCTCGCTGCTGATTCCATGGAACGTGGTGGGCACCATCTGGCAGATCTTCGGACGCGCCGACATCGGCTTGTTCGGCTATGCGCTGCAGAAGCTGGGCATCGACTACAACTACACCGGCAACGCCACCCATGCCTGGCTCACGGTGCTTCTGATGGACGTCTGGCACTGGACGCCGCTGGTGGCGCTGCTGTGCTTCGCCGGCCTGCGCTCGATCCCCGACGCGTACTACCAGGCGGCACGCATCGACGGCGCGAGCAAGTTCGCCGTGTTCCGCTTCATCCAGCTGCCCAAGATGCGCGGCGTGCTGGTGATCGCGGTGCTGCTGCGCTTCATGGACAGCTTCATGATCTACACCGAACCCTTCGTGCTGACGGGCGGCGGGCCGGGCAACGCGACCACCTTCCTGAGCCAGTACCTCACGCAGAAGGCGGTGGGCCAGTTCGACCTCGGGCCGGCGGCAGCCTTCTCGCTGATCTATTTCCTGATCATCCTGCTGCTGTGCTTCGTCCTCTACAACTGGATGCTGCGCGTGGGCACGCACGAAGTGGAGGAGACCCAATGAACGACCGACGCTTTCGCAAGCGCAGCTTCTTCCTGCTGCTCTACATCCTGTTCGCGCTGTTGCCCATCTACTGGATGATCAACATGAGCTTCAAGACGAACGAGGAGATCCTGTCGAGCTTCTCGTTCTTCCCGCAGCATCTCACCTGGGAGAACTACAAGCGCATCTTCACCGACGAGTCGTGGTACTCGGGCTACATCAACAGCCTGATCTATGTCGGCATCAACACGGTGATCTCGCTCACCGTGGCGCTGCCGGCGGCCTACGCCTTCTCACGCTACTCCTTCCTGGGCGACAAGCACGTCTTCTTCTGGCTGCTGACCAACCGCATGACGCCGCCCGCGGTGTTCCTGCTGCCCTTCTTCCAGCTCTACACGACGGTCGGGCTGATGGACACGCACCTGGGCGTGGCCCTGGCGCACCTGCTGTTCAACGTGCCGTTGGCGGTCTGGATCCTCGAGGGCTTCATGAGCGGCATCCCGCGCGAGATCGACGAGACGGCGTACATCGACGGCTATTCGTTTCCGCGCTTCTTCCTGACGATTTTCCTGCCGCTCATCAAGGCCGGCGTCGGCGTGGCGGCCTTCTTCTGCTTCATGTTCAGCTGGGTCGAGCTGCTGCTGGCGCGCACGCTGACCAGCGTGAACGCCAAGCCCATCGTGGCGACGATGACGCGCACCGTGAGCGCGGCCGGCATGGACTGGGCGACGCTGGCGGCCGCGGGCGTGCTGACCATCGTGCCGGGCGCGATCGTGATCTGGTTCGTCCGGCACTACATCGCGAAGGGTTTCGCGATGGGCCGCGTCTGACGGGAGACTGAGATGTTCGACTGGATGGTCTGGACCACGCCGGTGGCGGTTTTCTTCACCTGCATCGCGCTCATGCTGGCCGGCATGACGGCGTGGGAGTTGAAGTCGCCCACCACCCTGCGCCGCGGCTGGCTTCCCATGGAGACGACGCGCGGCGACCGTCTCTTCATCGGGCTGCTGACCGCGGCCTACATCAACCTGGCCTTCATCGGCCTCGCGGGCAAATTCCAGGAATGGCTGAGCCTGGAAGCCGAGCCCTCGATCTGGGTCAGCTTCGTGCTCTCCATGTTCGTGCTGGCGCTGATCATGCGAAAGGGCTGAGCCGCGACAACCGACGGATTCGGCTCCCCGCCGCCCCAGGGCCGAGCGAGTCTTCGAAGAAATGGGGTGGCACCAACCGAGGAGACAGACTATGAAGATGCGCTACACCGCGCTGGCACTCGCCGCCGCAGCCCTGTGCGCCGGCCAGGCGGCATGGGCCGGGGAAGCCGAGGCCAAGAAGTGGATCGACAGCGAGTTCCAGCCGTCGACCCTGAACAAGGATCAGCAGATGGCCGAGATGAAGTGGTTCATCGACGCGGCCAAGACGCTGCAGGGCAAGGGCGTGAAGGAAATCGCGGTCGTCTCCGAGACGCTCACCGTGCACGAATACGAATCGAAGACGCTGGCCAAGGCCTTCGAGGAAATCACCGGCATCAAGGTCAAGCACGACATCATCCAGGAGGGCGATGTGGTCGAGAAGCTGCAGACCTCGATGCAGTCGGGCAAGTCGATCTATGACGGCTGGATCAACGACTCCGATCACATCGGCACCCACTACCGCTACGGCACGGCGCTCTCGCTCACCGACCAGATGGCCGGGCCGTGGAAGGAGTTCACCAACCCCGGGCTGGACCTGAAGGACTTCATCGGCACCAGCTTCACGACCGCGCCCGACGGCAAGCTGTACCAGCTGCCCGACCAGCAGTTCGCCAATCTCTACTGGTTCCGCGCCGACCTGTTCGCGCGCAAGGACCTCCAGGACAAGTTCAAGGCGAAGTACGGCTACGAGCTGGGCGTGCCGCTCAACTGGAGCGCCTACGAAGACATCGCCGCCTTCTTCAGCGAGGACGTGAAGACGCTCGACGGCAAGCCGATCTATGGCCACATGGACTACGGCAAGAAGGACCCGTCGCTCGGCTGGCGCTTCACCGACGCCTGGCTGTCGATGGCGGGCGAGGCCGATGTCGGCATCCCCAATGGCCTGCCGGTGGACGAGTGGGGCATTCGCGTGGCTGACGACAAGTGCACGCCGGTCGGCGCCTCGGTCGAGCGCGGCGGCGGCGCCAATTCGCCGGCGGCCGTCTATGCGCTGACGAAGTACATCGACTGGATGAAGAAGTACGCGCCCAAGGAGGCCATGGGCATGACCTTCGGCGAATCCGGCCCGGTGCCGGCGCAGGGGCAGATCGCGCAGCAGATCTTCTGGTACACCGCCTTCACCGCCGACATGATCAAGCAGGGCCTGCCGGTCGTGAACGCGGATGGCACGCCGAAGTGGCGCATGGCCCCCGGCCCGAACGGCCCTTACTGGAAGCAGGGCATGCAGAACGGCTACCAGGACGTGGGCTCATGGACCTTCCTCAAGTCCAACGATCCGAACCGTGCCGCCGCCGCCTGGCTGTACGCGCAGTTCGTGACCTCCAAGACCACTTCGCTGAAGAAGTCGATCGTCGGTCTCACCTTCATCCGCGACAGCGACATCCGCTCCGACTATTTCACGCAGAACGCGGCGAAGTACGGTGGGCTCATCGAGTTCTACCGCAGCCCGGCGCGCGTGGCCTGGACGCCGACCGGCAACAACGTGCCCGACTATCCGAAGCTGGCCCAGCTGTGGTGGAAGAACGTGGCGGTGGCCGTCACCGGCGAGAAGACGCCGCAGCAGGCGATGGACAACCTGGCCTCGGAGATGGACGACGTGATGGCCCGCCTGCAGCGCGCCGGCATGGCGCACTGCGCGCCGAAGCTCAACGCCAAGAGCTCGCCCGACAAGTGGCTCAGCGACAAGGGCGCGCCGTGGAAGAAGCTGGCCAACGAGAAGCCGCAAGGCCAGACCATCAACTACGACAAGCTGGTCGGTGCATGGAAGGAAGGACGCGTGCGCTGATACGCTCGGCCCTTCGTCTGCACGAAAGCCGCCGAGGCCGCCCCCGACCGGGCCCGGCCTCGGCGCATTGCGAATTCATGATCATCACTTTCCGCTGCGACCCCGCGCTGATCGACCTGCTGCCGCGCCCCGTGCCGGCCGGCGCCGCGCTGCCCGACTGGCTGCGCGCGATGGCGCCGCGGGTGGAGTCGGCCGTGCATCAGCGCAGCGTGCGCACGGTCAAGCAATGCCCGCCCTTCGTCGACGCGATGGCGCATGGCTTTCTGCTGCTGCTGCCCTGCGATGTGCAGGTGGAGGCGATGCGCTTCAGCTGGGACTGGCCCTTGCCCAAGCTGGCCTCGGGCGCCCACCCGCGCGCGCCGCTGAGCTTTCATGTGCCCGAGCAGATCGCGGGTTCGCCGCTGGCGCATGGCCATCGCTCGGCCCTGAAGTTCAACAGCTTCTGGACCATCGAGCTGGAGCCCGGATGGTCATTGATGGCGGTTCATCCGGTCCAGCGCGAGGATCTGCCGTTTCGCGTCATCACGGGCATGGTCGATTCGGACCGCTTCGTCGATATCGGCATCAATTTTCCGGCGGTCTGGACTGATCCGGACTTCCGCGGCACGCTGCCGCGCGGCACGCCGGTGGCGCAGTGCTACCCGGTGCCGCGCGATGCGCCGACGCTGGTCTGCGAGCCGATGTCGGCGCAGCACGTGCAGCGTTACGAGGAGCTTTCGGCCAGGATCATGGCGGGCCCGGGCGTGTACCGCCGGGGCTATCGCACCAGGCGCAATCGCGGCTGACTCAGAAGGCGGGCGCCGTTCTCAAGGCCTCGCGCAGGTCGTCGAGTTCCAGCCAGATCCGGCCGGTGCTCGCCGCCGCCAGGGCATGGGCGATGCGCCCGAAGCTGTCTTCGCGCAGGCGGTAGGCGCGGCCATAGGCCGACATCGCGCCTTCCAGGTCACCGTCTTCCTGCAGCACGATGCCGAGGTTGACCGCGGCCTGTGCGTAGGTCGGCAGCAGGCGCAGCGCCAGACGCAAGGCCTCGGCGGCGCCCTTGAGGTCGCCGGCATCCTGCAGCTTCAGTGCCCGTTCGAAGGCCGCATGGGCGATGTCCTCGGCGAGCCTGAGCGTCGGCGCATGCCCCGGCCGCAGTGCGAGGCTTTGCGCTGCGCGCTCGCCCGCCTGCGGCAGGTCGCCCTCCTGCAGCAGCAGATGCGCCAGCAGCTGGAACACGGCCGGGTGGGGCGGGTGCGCCGCCAGCGCGAGGTCGCACAAGGCCCTGGCCTGGGCGGGGTCGCCGCCGTTGACGCGCTGGATGGCAAGGGCCAGCAGCTCTTCGACCGAGGGGGCGCCGGCCGGTCCGATCGCCACCCGGAGGTTGATGCGCGCGCGCTGTTCTCGCTCGGCGCGGATCGCCGCCGTGCGGTAGAGCGGCTCGCGTTCGAGAAAGCGCGAGAGGATGGCGCGCCGGCGTGCCTCGAAGAGCACGGGCGGCACATGCGCGTATTCGGCGCGGATCTGCTGTTCGTATTGCGCGAAGCGCTGCGGCGCGGCGCCGAGGATCGCCAGGTCGATGTCGACCAGCAGTTCGGCGTCGCGGCCTTCGGGCAGGGCGCTGTGCTGCGTCGCCATGACGAGCCCGTGCACCCGCCGCGCCACCTCGGCCGGCGCGCCGGCGGCGACGAGCGCGTCGCGCCCCCAATCGGCGCTGCGGGCCTCGTTGTCGTGGCCGTGAACGTCGTAGATCGCATCGTGGAACCACAGGGCCAGCGCCACCTCGGCGGGTCTCTCGGCGGCGGCGCGATGCGCCTCCAGCAGTCCGAGGCATTCGCCCAGGTGCTGGAGCGTGTGGTAGTGGCGCTGCGGCTCGCCGTGGCGGCTCTGCAGTTCGGCAAGCAGCGCATCGGGCGCGGCGATGCCGAGTTCGCGCCAGGCGCCTGTCCAAGACGCGCGCAAGGCCTCGCTGTCCATCACTGTTCCATGGCCGAGCGCACCTCGCGCCCGAGCTCGATCACCGACATGGCGTAGTAGCTGCTCCAGTTGTAGCGCGTGATCACATAGAAGTTCTGCGTGCCGGCGACGTAGCTCGGCGCCTCGGGGCCGTTCTGCAGCTCGACCAGCGCGAGCAGGCCCTGGTGCCGCGGCGCCTCGCCCTCGAGCACGGCGCCGCCGGCCACGAAGGCATCGGCGCTGAAGCTTGGCAGGATGTCGGGCGCGAGCAGCACGGCCTTCTGCAGTCGGGTCGGGTCGAAGCTCACCGGGTAGAAGGGCTGCATCCCCCGTTGCCAGCCGAAGGACTTGAAGTAGTTCGCCACCGAGCCGATCACGTCGGCCGCGTCGTTGACCAGGTCGATGCGGCCGTCGCCGTCGAAATCGATCGCGTACCTGGCGATGCTGCTGGGCATGAACTGCGGCATGCCCATCGCGCCCGCGTAGCTGCCCACCGGCACCAGCGGGTCTTCGGCCGTGCGGCTCTCCAGGCTGAGGAAGCTTTCGAGTTCGCTCCGGAAGAAGGCTTGGCGCTCGGCCGCGCGCGGATGGGCCTGCGGGAAATCGAAGGACAGCGTGGCCAGCGCGTCGATCACCCGGAAGTTGCCCATGTTGCGGCCGTAGATGGTTTCGACGCCGACGATGCCGACGATGATCTCGGGCGGCACGCCGAACTCGGCTTCGGCGCGGGCCAGCGTGTCGGCGTTGGCGCGCCAGAAGCGCACGCCGGCGGCGATGCGCACCGGGTCGATGAAGCGGCCGCGGTAGGCGTTCCAGTTCTTCGGCGTGCCCGTGGGCGCCGGCAGCATCAGGCGCGGCACGTTCGGCAGCAGCCGGGCCGCGCCGATGGTGGCGCGCACCCAGTCGCGATCGAGGTTGCGCCGCGTCGCGATGTCGTCGGCGAAGCGCATCGCGTCCTCGCGCGTGGCGTAGGGTATGTCGCCACGCACGGTGCCGCCGCGTTTCCCGTCGGGCGCGCGGGCTGAAGCGGGGGCTGCCGGCAGGAGCAGGGCGCAGGCGGCCGCCAGGGCGAGGGCTGCCGGAAGAACGTTCGAGAGTAGGCGTCGCATCGCTGGATTGTGCCGTCCGGCCGCCCTCCGCAGGCAGGTCCCGGTGCTTTCAGCGCGGCCAGTGGATGCGGCGGAGTTCTCCGCGCAGGGCGGACAGGGCCTCGGTCGGTGTCCTGGCATAGCGCTGGGCTTCGAGCCTGAGCAGCCAGTCCTGGGCGGCCTGCGCCTTTGCGCCGAAGCGCTCGCCCAGGCGGGCCGCCATCTGGCGCGGCGGCGTGGCTTCGGGCACGTCGATGCCCGCTCTCTGCAGGCGCGCGCGGGCCTGGGCCAGCAGCCTGAGCCACGGGTCGTGCTGGCTGCGCTCCCACAGCGTCCAGCCGGCGCCGGCCAGGCTGGCCGCGACCAGCAGGGCGAGCAGCACGGTCGCCAGGTCCGCCAGGCTGGGCGCCTCGAAGCCGAGATGCTTGAGCAGGTCGAGCTGCCGGCTCTGCGTGTAGTTGAGCACCCATTGGTTCCAGCCGTTGTTGAGGGCCTCCCAGGCCGCGCGCAGGTTCTGCGCCACCGTCGGGCTCATGGCGCCGATCGCGCCGGCGAACAGGCCCGGCTGCGGCACCAGGCGACGGAACAGGCCGACGCGGTCCGGCGAGATGGCGCCGGTCGGATCGACGCGCACCCAGCCCGTGCCTTCCTCCCACACCTCGGCCCAGGCGTGCGCATCGCTGTTGCGCAGCACCCAGAAGCCGTCGACGGGGTTGAGCTCGCCGCCCTGGTAGCCCGTGACGATGCGCGCCGGAATGTCGAGCGCACGCATGAGGACGACGAAGGCCGAGGCGATGTGCTCGCAGAAGCCGGCCTTGCGGTCGAACCAGAACTCGTCGGCGCTGTTGTCGCCGTAGAGGCCGGGGTCCAGCGTGTAGCTGTAGCCGCCGGTGCGCAGCCGCCGCAGCACGGCCTGCACGTAGGCCGGCGTGGCCGCGCCGGCGAGGGCGGGATCGCTGCGCATCTGCGCGGCCAGGGCCGCGGTGCGCGGGTTGGTGCCGGGCGGCAGCGCCACGTAGGGCCGCAGCCCGGCCGTGCGGCGGGTCGGGCCGCTCTGGTACCGGGTGTAGCTGGTGGCGCGGTAGCGCACGAGGTCGCCGATCGGGCGGCTGGCGAGCCACTGCAGGTCGGGCGTGCCGAACAATTCGTAGCCCGGGAGCTCCGGTTTCGCGGGTGCTGCATCGAGCACCAGCAGCCAGGGGCGGTTGGAGGGCTCCAGCGTGACCTCGTAGGTCGTGGCCTGGCCTTGCACGCGCAGGTTGGCCGGCAGGTAGATGCGCTCGAAGGCGGGCGGCGAGGACCATTCGTGGCCGTCGAAGCGCGACAGCACCGGACCGCGGAAGTACATGTCGCGTTGCGCCGGCAGGCTGTCGCCATCGAACTTGACCCGCGCGGCGATCCCGTCGTCGAGCGCCAGCTGCGCGATGGTGCCGACGCGCATCGTGTTCGACAGGCCGGTGCGCCCGGTGACGGTGTCGTTCGGCGTGCCCCACAGCGGCGCCATGCGCGGGAACAGCAGGAACAGCGCCAGCATGATCGGCGCGCCCAGCAGCGCCATCCAGCCGGCGGTGCGCGCCGCCTGCATCAGCGGCGGCCTGCCCACCGGCATGTGCGCGTTGACCAGCGCGGTCAGCAGGCCGAGCAGCGCCAGCAGCATCGCGACCGCGGTCAGGAGCGACTGCGAATAGAAGAAGTTCGTGAGCATCGTGAAGAAGCCCAGGAAGAAGACCACGAACGCATCGCGGCGCGCGCGCAGCTCGAGCGTCTTGAGCGCGAGCAGGATCACGAGCAGGGTGACGCCGGCGTCGCGCCCGAGCAGCGTGCGGTGCGTGACGTAGGTGGCGGCGAGCGTGACGACGAGCAGGGCGATGCGCCACCATCGGCCCGGCAGGGGCTTGGCCTGCACGGCCAGGCTGCCGCGCCAGAGCAGGACGATGGCGGTCAGGGTGCTGCACCACCAGGGCAGGTTGGGGACCTGCGGGAGGACGATCAGCGCGATGACCGAGAGGAGGAAGAGGGTGTCCCTGGCTTCCCTGGGCAAGGCCCGCAGCTTGGTCAACATAGCGCCAGCGCCTCCAGGCAGCGCCGCTTGTGTGCCTCGCCCTGCGAGGGAGCGACCACCTTGCCCGCCACCCTCAGGCCATAGTCGACGCCCAGCCGGTCCGCCATCAGCACCCACGCGCAAAGCCTGGACAGCCGCGCCTCGAAGCCGGGCAGGCCCGCGGTCTGCGCGTCCAGCCAGAGCTCCTGGCGCTGCGACTGCTGCGTATCCCGGCTCACGAGCTCCTCCGATCCGGCGGCCTGCGCCTGCGCCGCTCTCTTCCAGACCACGAGCTTGAGCGGATCACCGCGCCGATAGGCCCGCAGGCCGTCGTACTCGCCGCCGATGTTCGCGCGCATCGAAGCGGTCGCGGCCTGTCCGGCCAGGGGTTCGCCGGCGGGCAGCGGGGGCGGATTCGATTCCGGCGCCGGATACACCAGCATCTGCGACGCCGGGCGCCATACCGTCCACACGCGAAAGGTCCCGAGCGGGAAGCGCGTTTCGGCCGTGAGCGTCGGCACCGCGTGCAGGCCGCGCCGCTCGGGCCTGAAGGCCACCTCCACCGTCGCGCTGCCCTGTGCCGGCACGTCGCACCACGACCACTGCCCGCTGTGGCGAACCGCCATCCCGATGCCGTAGCGGGTGCCGCGCCTGGCGTTGTGCAGCACCACGCGAAAGACGGCCGCCGCGCCCGCGTACTGCGCCTCGGGCGGCACCAGGTGCATCGCCAGGCCGCGCAGGGTGCCGTGGCACACGTGCATGCCGACCGCCACGCTGCCCGCCAGCAGGAAGGTCAGCAGGTAGCCGAGGTTGAGCTGGTAGTTGATCGACGCGACCAGCAGCAGCAGCAGCGTCGCGGCCAGCATCCAGCCCGCGGTGGTCGGCACGATGTAGACATTGCGCTGCGTGAGCTCCAGCGTGTCCGACGGCGGCCGGCGCGAGAGGAACCAGCCGTCGATGCGCGAGCGCAGCGAGGAGATCATGCGCGCGCCCGAGACCCACCAACTTCGAAGCGCCCCTCTCCACCAGGGCCGCCGCGGAACCGGCTTCGCTGGGCCGCCGGCGGCGCCCCCGCGAGGGGGGAGGCGGCCACACGAAGTGGGCAAGCCTGGGGGCGGTCCCCGCTCATAGCGGTACCGCTGCTGCCATGGCGCGCACCTGTTCGACCGCGCCGCGGCCGGCGTCGCCGACCGGCGTCAGCCGGTGCGCGATCGTCTGCGGCAGCACGGCCTGCACGTCGTCGGGCGCCACGTAGTCGCGGTTGGCCAGCAGCGCCTGGGCCTTGGCGGCGCGCAGCACCGCGATGCCGGCGCGCGGCGAGAGGCCCTGCAGGAACCAGCGGCCGGAGCGCGTCGCCGCGATCAGGTCCTGGACGTAGTTCAGCAGCGGCTCGGCCGCGTGCACCTGCAGCACGCGCTGCTGCAGGGCCGTGAGTTCGCCGGCGGTCAGCAGCGCGGGCAGGCCGGAGAGCATCTCGCGCCGGTCGGCGCCGGCGAGCAGTTCGCGTTCGGCGGCGCGGTCCGGGTAGCCGAGCGAGATGCGCATCAGGAAGCGGTCGAGCTGCGATTCGGGCAGCGCGAAGGTGCCCAACTGGTCGTGCGGGTTCTGCGTCGCGATCACGAAGAAGGGGGTGGGAAGAGGGCGCGTCTCGCCTTCCACCGTGACCTGCTTTTCCTCCATGGCCTCCAGCAGCGCGCTCTGGGTCTTGGGGCTGGCGCGGTTGATCTCGTCGGCGAGCAGGACCTGGGCGAAGATCGGGCCGGGATGGAACACGAAGGCCTGCTGGCCGCGGTCGAAGATCGCCACGCCGGAGAGGTCGCCCGGCATCAGGTCGGCGGTGAACTGCACGCGCGAGAACTGCAGGCCGAAGGTGTGCGAGAGCGCATGCGCGAGGGTGGTCTTGCCGACTCCCGGCACATCCTCGATCAGCAGGTGGCCGCCCGCCAGGAGGCAGGCCACGCAGTCGCGCACCTGCGCCTCTTTGCCCACGATCACCGTGTTAAGCTGACCCAGCAAACTGGCGAGCTTTGCCGCGACGTCCATTTTTGTATCCATATGCAAACAATACCGTAAGCCTTGCGGCCTCGTGTCGCGTGAGGCTACGACGCGATTCCATCCATGGGCAAAACGGGCTATTTCACACATCGGGACTGCTGGAAGCATGACATGGGCGAGGGGCATCCCGAGTGCCCCGCGCGGCTCGACGCGATCGAGGACCGGCTGTTGCTCACGGGTGTGGGCGACGCGCTCCAGCGCGGCGAGGTGCCGCTGGCGACGCTGGAGCAGATCACGCGGGCGCACAGCGTGGCGCACATGGAGCATCTCGAGGCCCTGAGCCAGCGCCTGGTCGAGGACGCGCCGGCCGGCGGCCCGGATCATGCCCAGCTCGACCCCGACACGGTGCTCACGCGCTTCACCGTGCTTGCCGCCCGGCGCGCCGCGGGCGCCGCCATCGCGGCGACCGACGCGGTGATCGCGGGCGAGCTGGAAAATGCCTTCTGCGCGGTGCGCCCGCCGGGGCACCATGCCTGCCGCGACAAGGCCATGGGCTTCTGCTTCTTCAACAACGTCGCGATCGCGGCGCGGCACGCCATCGAGGCACACGGCCTGGAGCGGGTGGCGATCGTCGACTTCGACGTCCACCACGGCAACGGCACGGAAGACATCCTCAGGAACGACCCGCATGTGCTGATGGTGAGTTTCTTCCAGCATCCGTTCTATCCGTACTGCGGCACCGACCATCCGGCCGCCAACATGCTCAATCTGCCGGTGCCGGCCTATACCAAGGGCATGGACGTGCGCGAGCTGATCGAGGCCTGCTGGATGCCGCGGCTGGAAGAATTCAAGCCGCAGATGATCTTCGTGAGCGCGGGTTTCGATGCGCACCGCGACGATGACCTGGGGCAACTGCGGCTCAACGAGAACGACTATGCCTGGATCACCAGCCGCATCGTCGACGTCGCGCGGCGCTTCTCCCAGGGGCGCATCGTGTCGATGCTCGAAGGCGGCTACAACCTCGATGCGCTGGCTTGCAGCGTCGAGGCGCACCTGCGGGTGCTGGCCGACCTGTAGGGGTCTGATCACGCCATGAGTCTTTGTGCTTGTGTTGTTGTGTTGTCGTGTTTCGTGCGTCCCATGGAAGCACGCCCGGTATGCGGTGCGGGCCGCGCGACCCCGGTGCGCCGGCGCTTCGGGCTCCCCTGCAGTACTCGCCTTTCGCGGGGTCCCACGCAACTCGCTGCGCTCAGACAAGCGTGGGCCCTGATCCGCGCAAGGCTGCGTGCTTCGGCGGCGCACAGGGGTCGCGCGGCCCGCACCGCATACCGGGCTCCGGGGTGTGCAAACACCGAGGGCGCCTCCAGCAGATCAACCTCCGCGCAACAACGAAGCGTCCGGCGGAGGGATCGACCCCGCCGCGCCCCCGTCGGCCAAGGGCCCTACCGCACACCCCCATCATCCGCAGCAGCCGCTCGTCCTAGTCCCGGAAAATGAACCTCAACGATTTCTTCCAGCGCCTAGGCCAGATCGACGCCCACAGCCTGTGGATCGAACTTGCCGCGCTGGCCGGCTGTGTCGGCGCCGCATGGGCGCTCAGCCTCTGGTTCGGGCGCGACAAGCCCAAGGATTCGATCTGGTTCGGCGAGCGCACCTTCGACGGCCTGCTGTTCCCCGTGCTGGCGCTGGCCCTGACCGACCTGGCGCGGCGTTTCGTGCTCGACTACCAGCCCGTGCTCGTGCTGCGCATCGCGGTGTCGGCGTTCCTCTCGCTGGTGGCGATCCGCCTGTTCGCCCGGGTGCTGAGGGCGGTGTTCCCGACCTCGACCCTGGTGCGGCTGATCGAGCGCACCGTCTCCTGGCTGGCCTGGGCCACCGCGGCGCTGTGGATCGTCGGGCTGCTGCCAGCGGTACTGGGCGAACTCGAAAACATCACGCTGGCTTTCGGCAAGACACGGGTGAGCCTGCGCACCATCCTCGAAGGCACGCTCTCGGCCGGCTTCGTGCTCGTCATCGCGCTGTGGATCTCCTCCACCGTCGAGAAGCGGATCCTGCGCACGGCGGTGACAGACCTTTCCATGCGCAAGGTCGCGTCCAACGCGATCCGGGCCTTCCTGCTGATGATCGGACTGCTGTTCGCGCTCTCGGCTGTCGGCGTGGACCTGACGGCGCTCTCGGTGCTGGGAGGCGCCCTGGGCGTCGGCCTCGGCTTCGGGCTGCAGAAGCTCGCCGCCAACTACGTGAGCGGCTTCGTCATCCTGCTCGAACGCTCGATCCGCATCGGCGACAACGTCAAGGTCGACGGCTTCGAAGGCCGCATCACCGACATCAAGACGCGCTACACACTCGTGCGGCAGGGCAACGGCCGCGAGTCGATCGTGCCCAACGAGTCGCTCATCACGAGCCGGGTCGAGAACCTGTCGGTGTCCGACCTGAAGTTCAACCTCGCGACCAACGTCGTCGTCGGCTACGACAGCGAAGTGGTGCAGGTGCAGGCCATCCTCTGCGCCGCCGCCGTCGCGCAGCCGCGCGTGCTCGGCGATCCGGCGCCCGTTGCCTTCCTCGTGAACTTCGCGCCGGACGGGCTGGAATTCAGCCTCAACTTCTGGATCGCCGATCCCGACAAGGGCAAGGACAACGTCCGCTCCGCCATCAATATCGCCATCCTCGAAGGCCTGCGGGCGGCGCACATCGACATTCCCTATCCCCAACGCGTGCTGCGCGTCGAGTCGCTTCCGCCCGGCGTGATGCCAGCGGAATCGGCTCGCCTATAATTCCGCAAATAGCACGACCGTTCGTTTCTCAAGTCGCACAGAGGCCGACGCCTAGAATCATCGGTTCTTCTGCATCCCCCCGGTTTCGCAATTCAATGGAGTCAAGCCAATGAAGGTACTGGTCCCCGTCAAGCGGGTCGTCGACTACAACGTCAAGGTGCGCGTCAAGAGCGACGGCACCGGCGTCGACATCGCCAACGTCAAGATGAGCATGAACCCCTTCGACGAGATCGCCGTCGAAGAGGCCGTGCGGTTGAAGGAGAAGGGCGTCGTGACCGAGGTCATCGCCGTCTCCTGCGGCGATGCCAAGTGCCAGGAGACCCTGCGCACGGCCATGGCCATCGGTGCCGACCGCGGCATCCTGGTCGAGACCACTGAAGAGCTGCAGCCGCTGGCCGTGGCCAAGCTGCTGAAGGCGCTGGTCGACAAGGAACAGCCCCGGCTCATCATCCTGGGCAAGCAGGCCATCGACGACGATGCCAACCAGACCGGCCAGATGCTCGCCGCGCTGGCGGATCTGCCGCAGGCCACCTTCGCCTCGAAGGTCGAGGTGGACGGCGACAAGGTCAAGGTCACGCGCGAAGTCGACGGCGGCCTGGAAACCATCCAGCTCACGCTGCCGGCGGTGATCACCACCGACCTGCGCCTGAACGAGCCGCGCTACGTCACGCTGCCCAACATCATGAAGGCCAAGAAGAAGCAGCTCGACGTCTTCAAGCCCGAGGACCTGGGCGTGGACGTCAAGCCGCGCCTGAAGACCCTCAAGGTCTCGGAGCCTCCGAAGCGCGGCGCCGGCATCAAGGTGCCCGACGTGGCGACCCTGGTGGACAAGCTGAAGAACGAAGCGAAGGTGATCTGAACATGACCGTACTTGCATCATTGGTCGTGGCCGAACACGACCACGCGACCGTCAAGCCCGCGACCCTCAACACCGTGACCGCCGCGCTCGCCTGCGGCGGCGAGGTCCACGTGCTGGTGGCCGGCGCCAATGCCGCCGAAGCGGCCAAGGCGGCCGCGCAGATCGTCGGCGTCACCAAGGTGATTGCCGCCGACAGCGCCTCGCTGGCCGAGAACCTGGCGGAGAACGTCGCAGCCCAGGTGCTCGCCATTGCCAGGAACTACAGCCACATCCTGTTCCCCTCGACCGCCAACGGCAAGAACGTGGCGCCGCGCGTGGCCGCCCTGCTCGACGTGGCGCAGATCAGCGACATCACCAAGGTCGACAGCCCCGACACCTTCGAGCGCCCGATCTACGCGGGCAACGCGATCGCCATGGTGCAGAGCAGCGACGCGATCAAGGTCATCACCGTGCGCACGACCGGCTTCGACCCGGCGGCGGCGACCGGCGGCAGCGCCACGGTCGAGAACGCCGAAGGCGTGGCCGACAGCGGCAAGTCGAGCTTCATCGGCCGCGAGGTCACCAAGAGTGACCGACCCGAACTGACGGCGGCCAAGATCATCGTCTCGGGCGGCCGGGCGCTGGGCAGCGCGGAGAAGTTCACCGAGGTGATGACGCCGCTGGCCGACAAGCTCAACGCGGGCCTGGGCGCGAGCCGCGCGGCAGTGGACGCGGGCTATGCGCCCAACGACTGGCAAGTGGGCCAGACCGGCAAGATCGTCGCGCCCCAGCTCTACATCGCCTGCGGCATCTCGGGCGCGATCCAGCACCTGGCCGGCATGAAGGACTCCAAGGTGATCGTGGCGATCAACAAGGACGAAGAGGCACCGATCTTCTCGGTGGCCGACTACGGCCTCGTCGCCGACCTGTTCACGGCCGTGCCGGAACTGGTCAAGGCGCTCTGACCGAAGCGGTTCATTGAACCAAAGGGCATCGTTCGCGATGCCCTTTTCGCATCCGCCGTATTTGCGCTGAAGGAGAAAAGACATGAGCTACATCGCCCCCCTCAAGGACATGCTGTTCGACATCGAACATCTCGCGGACATCGCGCAGGTGTCGCGCATGCCGGGCCTGGAAGACGCCGGCCTCGAGACCGCCCAGGCGGTGCTGGAGGAATGCGCCCGCTTCAACCAGGATGTCGTCGCGCCGCTCAACGTGGCGGGCGACCGGAATCCGTCGTCGTTCAAGGATGGCGTGGTGACGACCACCGCCGGCTTCAAGGAGGCCTTTGCGCAGTACGTGGCGGGCGGCTGGCAGGGCCTGCAGCATCCGGCCGAATTCGGCGGCCAGGGCCTGCCCAAGACCATCGGCGCGGCCTGCGGCGAGATGCTGAACTCGGCCAACATGAGCTTCGCGCTGTGCCCGCTGCTCAGCGACGGCGCGATCGAGGCTCTGCTGACCGCCGGCTCCGACGAACTCAAGGCGACTTACCTCGAGAAGCTGGTCGGCGGCCTGTGGACCGGCACCATGAACCTGACCGAACCGCAGGCCGGCAGCGATCTCGCGATGGTGCGCAGCCGCGCGGAGCCCCAGCCCGACGGCACCTACAAGGTCTTCGGCACCAAGATCTTCATCACCTACGGCGAGCACGACATGGCCGAGAACATCGTCCACCTCGTGCTGGCCCGCGTCACCGGCGCGCCCGAGGGCGTGAAGGGCATCAGCCTGTTCGTGGTGCCGAAGTTCCTCGTCGGCAAGGACGGCGCATTGGGCGCGCGCAACGACGTGCATTGCGTGAGCATCGAGCACAAGCTGGGCATCAAGGCCTCGCCGACCGCCGTGCTGCAGTACGGGGACCACGGCGGCGCCGTGGGCTACCTGGTCGGCCAGGAGAACCGCGGCCTCGAATACATGTTCATCATGATGAACTCGGCGCGCTATGCGGTGGGTGTGCAGGGCATCGCGATCGCCGAGCGGGCCTACCAGCACGCCGTCGCCTACGCGAAGGACCGCGTGCAGAGCCGGCCGGTCGACGGCTCGCTGAGCGCCAGCGCGCCGATCATCCACCACCCCGACGTGAAGCGCATGCTGATGACGATGCGCGCCTGTACCGAGGGCTGCCGCGCCATGGCGTCGGTGGCCGCCGCGGCCTACGACGCGGCGCATCACCATCCCGATGCCGACACGCGCAAGCAGAACGCGGCCTTCTACGAATTCATGGTGCCGCTGGTCAAGGGCTACAGCACCGAGATGAGCCAGGAAGTGACCTCGCTGGGCGTGCAGGTGCATGGCGGCATGGGCTTCATCGAGGAGACCGGCGCGGCGCAGTACTACCGCGACGCCAGGATCCTGACGATCTACGAGGGCACGACCGCGATCCAGGCCAATGACCTCGTCGGCCGCAAGACCGCACGCGACGGCGGCCAGAACGCCCTGGCGATTGCCGCGCAGATCGAGAAGACCGAGGCCGAACTCGCCGGGCGCGAGAGCGCCGACGCGCGCGCCGTGGCCGGGCGCCTGACGGCCGCGCGCCAGGCCTTCGTCGATGTGGTCGGCTTCGTCGCCGGCCAGACCAAGGCATCGCCCAACGCGGTGTTCGCGGGCAGCGTGCCCTACCTGATGCTCGCGGGCAACCTGGTGGCGGGCTGGCAGCTCGCGCGCTCGCTGCTGGTCGCCGAGGACCTCGCGAAGGCCGGCACCGACGTGGCCTTCATGCAGGCCAAGATCGCCACGGCGCGCTTCTATGCCGAGCACATCCTCAACAAGGCGCCGGGCATCCGCGACAGCATCGTCGACGGCGCCGGCAGCGTCACGGCGCTCGCCGTCGACGCGTTCTGATCCGCACGCATCCCGCATTCGAAAATCCCGGAGACCCCATGTCCAAGCTGCCCCCCGTGCTCGCCAACCTGCCGCTGCCCATCATCGGCTCGCCCTTGTTCATCATCAGCAACCCCAAGCTCGTGATCGCGCAATGCAAGGCCGGCGTCGTGGGCGCCATGCCCGCGCTCAACGCGCGGCCGGCGTCGCAGCTCGAGGACTGGCTGGCCGAGATCACGGAGGAACTCGCCGCCTACAACAAGGCGAATCCGGCGCAGCCCGCCGCGCCCTTCGCCATCAACCAGATCGTGCACAAGAGCAATGACCGGCTCGAACACGACATGGCGCTGGTCGTGAAGTACAAGGTGCCGATCGTCATCACTTCTCTCGGCGCGCGCACCGACGTCAACGATGCCGTGCACAGCTATGGCGGCGTGACGCTGCACGACGTCATCAACAACAGCTTCGCCAGGAAGGCGATCGAGAAGGGCGCCGACGGCCTCATCGCCGTCGCGGCCGGCGCCGGCGGCCATGCGGGCGTGAAGAGTCCCTTCGCGCTGATCCAGGAAATCCGTCAGTGGTTCGATGGGCCGGTCGCGCTCTCGGGCGCCATCGCCACCGGCGACGCGGTGCTCGCGGCGCAGGCCATGGGCGCGGACTTCGCCTATATCGGCACCGCCTTCATCGCCACCGAGGAGGCGCGCGCGAGCGATGCCTACAAGCAGGCGATCGTCGACGGCACCTCGGACGACATCGTCTACTCGAACCTGTTCACCGGCGTGCACGGCAACTACCTCGCGCCGAGCATCGTCGCCGCCGGCATGGACCCGGCCAACCTGCCCGAAGGCGAGCTGAAGACCATGAATTTCGGCGGCGGGGAGGGCAGCAAGGCCAAGGCCTGGAAGGACATCTGGGGCTCGGGCCAGGGCATCGCCGCCGTGACCGAGGTCGCGAGTGCCGCGGCCTTCATCGAGAAGCTCAAGCGGGAATACCAGGCAGCCCGCCGCAGGCTCGCGCTCTGACGAACAAGCCGATGCGCGCATCCGTGCCCGCCGGGGTGGGGCGCATGCCCCTGCTCGATGCGGTGAAGGGCATGGCCTGCCTGTTCATCGTCGGGCATCACTTCTCGCGCTACGGGCCGCTGCCGGCAGGCGCTTCCTCGCTGGCGCCGGCGGTCTTCGACTGGCTGTCGCAGAACGGCCGGCTGGCCGTGCAGGTATTCCTGGTGCTGTCGGGCTTTTTCGCCGCGGGCAGCCTCGCGCCCGACGGCAAGCTGCGCGTCGAGCGTCCGCTGGCCAGGGTGCTGCAGCGCTATGGCCGGCTGGTGATGCCCTATCTGACGGCCCTCAGCTTCAGCGTGCTGATCGCCTGGGTGGTGCGGCCGTGGCTCAACGACGAGGCGGTGCCCGGTGCGCCGGGCATGGCGCAACTGCTCGCGCACGGCCTGCTGTTGCAGGATCTGCTGGGCTACGAGGCCTTGTCGACGGGCGTCTGGTATGTGGCCATCGACTTCCAGCTCTTCGTGCTCGCGCTGGCGGCGATCGGCGCTTCCGAGATGATGCAGCGGCGCTGGTCCGTGCCCCGGGAACGCGCGCGCTGGCTGGTGGTCGGGCTGGTGCTGGCCCTGGTCGTGGCTTCGCTGGCGGTGTTCAACCGCCATACGGAGTTCGATAGCACCGGCATCTACTTCTTCGGCTCCTATGGGTTGGGCATGCTGGTCTTCTGGATCGGCAGGGCGACGCGGCGCAGCACCTGGCGCTTTGCCGTGATACTGATGGCGCTGCTCGGGGCGGCGGCCCTCGCGCTCGATTGGCGCAGTCGCATCGCCACGGCGCTGGTGACCGCGCTGGCCGTTGCCGTGGTCCAGCACGGCGACGGGCTGAAGCCCGCCGCCTGGCCCCGGTTCGGAGAGCCGCTGGTGCGCCTGGGGCGCATCTCGTACTCGCTTTTTCTCATCCACTTTCCGGTGCTCCTCCTGGTCAGCGCGGCCATGAGCGGCCTGGAGCCGGTTTCGCCCTGGGTCGACATGCTGGGCTTGGCAGTGACCCTCGCGCTGTCGATCGGCGCGGCCGCGCTGCTGTACCGCTGGGTGGAATCGCGGCCGGCCACCTGGCGCGCGGTGCTGGGGCTGTTCGCCGGCCTGCTGGTCTGCGGGGCGATCGTCTCTCTCTAAGGATTTCACCCGTCGAGGGGGCTTTGCGGTGAAGATGGCCGCCGCGGCGCGTCATCCTTTATCATTGCTGAAATTTCAGTAAATACTGAAATTACACGAATTCAACGAATGAACCAGCAGGCCCCGTCATCCACCGGTTTGCGCTCCCTCGAAGCGCCAGGGGCGGGGAGTGTCGTCCAGGGCCTGGCCGCGCTGCTGTGGCTGCCGCAGGCCGCCCTGCTGGCATGGGCCGTGCAAGGGCTGGGCGAAGGCGAGGGCCTGGCCGCGGTGCTGATGCCCGCGGGCGGCATCCTGTTGCTGGGCTTGCTGCGTGCCGCATGCGAGGCATGGGGCATGCGGCGCGTGTTCGCCAGCGCCCGATCACGGCTTTCCGGATTGCGCGCCCAGGTGGCCGCGTCGCTCGCGGCGCGTTCGCCACTGGACAGCGCGCGCCCGGCCTCGGGCCTGGCGGCAAGCGTGATCGCCGAGCAGGCGGAGACGGTGGTTCCCTATCTCGTGCGCTACCAGCCGGCGCGCTGGCGCGCGATGGTCGTGCCGCTCGTGATCCTGCCCGTGGTGGCGAGCTTCTCCTGGCTGGCGGCGCTGGTGCTGCTGGTCGCGGCACCGCTGATCCCGCTGTTCATGGCCATCGTGGGCTGGCGCGCCAAGGCGGCCAGCGAAGCGCAGATGGTGGAGATGGGCAGCATGAACGCCTTCCTGCTCGACCGCCTGCGCGGCCTCGGCACGCTGCGTGCGCTGGATGCCGTCGATGCCACCGCGCACCGGCTCGGCGAGGCGGCGCAAGGGTTGCGCCGGCGCACGATGACAGTGCTGCGCATCGCCTTCCTGTCTTCCGCCGTGCTGGAGCTGTTCTCCGCGCTGGGTGTCGCGATGGTGGCGGCCTATGTGGGCTTCCATCTGCTGGGCACTGTCGAGTTCGGAACCTGGGGCCGGCACCTGAGCCTCGGCGAAGGCCTGTTCGTGCTGCTGCTGGCGCCTGCGTTCTTCGAGCCCTTGCGCGAGCTGTCGGCCGTCTGGCATGACCGGGCGGCGGGCGAGGCGGCGCTGGATTCGCTCGACCGGCTGGCGCGCGGCGGCGTTCCGCTGCCGGGCGCGGCGACGACTGCGGTGTCGGAGGGCCCCAGCGCGACGGGCGCGCCCTCGGTGCGCATTCGCGGGCTGCGTTTTTCCCATCCCGGCGAAGACGCCTTCTTCGAAGGCTTCGACCTGCGCGTGGGCCCTGGCGAGCATGTCGCGCTGATGGGGCCGAGCGGCTCGGGCAAGACGGCCTTGCTGAGCCTGATCGCCGGCCTGGTGCCCGCCCCGCAGGGCGAGATCGCGATCGGCGGCGTGGCGCTGTCCGACGGCACCGTCGGCGCGCTTCGCAAGCGCATCGCCTGGATCGGCCAGAAGCCCCATGTGTTCGCGGGCTCCGTCCAGGCCAACGTGGCGCTGGGGCGGGCGGGCGTGCATGCGCCCGAGGTCGAGGCCGCGATGCGCTTCGCCGCGCTGGACAGCGTCGCCCAGGCCCACCCCAGCACCTCGCTGGGCGAGGGCGGAAGCGGCCTGTCGGGCGGAGAAGCCGTGCGGCTGGCGCTGGCGCGAGCGGCGGTGCATGCCGATGCCGACCTGCTGCTGGTCGATGAGCCGACCGCCCATCTCGACACCGACACCGCGCAGCGCGTGGCCGATGCGCTGATCGAACTCGCGCGCGGCAAGACCTTGATCGCCGCCACGCACGATCCGGTGCTGGCCGCGCGAATGAACCGGGTGGTCCGGCTCGACGCCACGCCGCAGGAGGAGGCCGCTTGAAATTCTGGCGCGATCTTCGTCCGGTGCTCCTGCCCTTCCTCGCCGCCGAGCCGCGCGGGCTGGCCCTGGGCGCGGGCCTGGCGGCGCTCACCGTGCTCATGGGCATGGGGCTGCTGGGGCTGTCGGGCTGGTTCATCACGGCCACGGCGCTCGCCGGCCTCCATGCGGCGACGGCCATCGGCTTCGATGTCTTCATGCCTTCGGCCGGCATCCGCCTGCTCGCCTTGGGCCGCACGGCCTCGCGCTACGGCGAGCGCCTGGTGTCGCACGACGCCACCTTCGGCGTGCTGGCCGGGTTGCGCGAGCGCCTCTTTCGCGGCTGGGCCCGGCCCGAGGCGGCGCGGCAGCTGCTGGCCCGGCCGGCGCGGCTGCTGTTTCGCCTGACGGCCGACATCGACGCGCTCGAATCGCTCTATCTGCGCATGCTGGTGCCGGCGGGGGCCGCCCTCGGCGCGGCCCTGATGGCCGGCGTGGTGCTCGGCTTCATGAATCCCTGGGTGGGCGTGGCGCTCGCGCTGTGGCTGATCGGCGCCGGCTGGGGCATCGCCCTGGCCACGGCGCAGCTGGCGCGGCCGGCTTCGGTCCGGCGGGCGCACGCCATGGAAACACTGCGCGCGCGCGCCGTGGATCTGGTCGCGGGCCAGACGGAGCTGGTCATGGCCGGCCGCATCGAGGCGCAATGCGAGGCGCTGGCCGCGGCCGACCGCCACCTGGCGAAGGCCGATCTCGCACTGAACCGGCTCGAGGCCGGCGCCGGGATGGCCTATGGTGTCGCCGGCACGCTGACCCTGTCCGCCGTGCTGCTGGCGATCGGCGCGCTGGCGGGCCAGGGTGCGATCGGCGCGCCGGCCGCGGCTCTTGCCTTGCTGGTCGCGCTGACGGCGGTCGAACCCTTCGCCGCCTTGCGGCGCGGCGCGCTCGAGGCGGGCCGCACCTGGCTCGCGGTGCGGCGACTGGCGCCGCGCATGCTTGCCTCTTCCGGGCCGGCGACGCCGCCGCTGCCCGCCGCGCCGGATCTAGGCGTGGCGCTGCAACTGGCGAACATCGTCCTCGCGCATCCAGGCAGCCGCGTGCCGGTGCTGCACGGCATTTCGCTGACCGTCGCGGCGGGCGAGCGCGTCGCGCTGGTCGGGCCGAGCGGCGCGGGCAAGTCCACGCTGCTGGCGGTCGTCGCGGGCGAACTCGCCGCGCGCTCGGGCGAGGCCCGCGTGCGGGCGCATTCGCTGCTGACGCAACGCACCGAGCTTTTCGCCGACAGCCTGCGCGACAACCTGCGGCTGGCCGATCCCGCCGCCGACGACGCGCGCCTGTGGGCCGTGCTGCGTGCCGCGGGCCTCGATCACGAAGTGCGCGGCATGGCCGCGGGCCTGGACACCGCGCTGGGCGAGGGCGGCCTGGGCCTGTCGGGTGGCCAGTCGCGCCGCCTGGCGCTGGCGCGGCTGCTGTTGCGCGACGTGGCCGTCTGGCTGCTGGACGAGCCCACCGAAGCGCTGGACACTGCCACGGCGCATGACGTGCTTCGACGTCTCGATGCCCAGGCCGCCGGCCGGACGCTGCTGATCGCGACCCACCTGCGGCGCGAGGCCGCCCTGGCCGACCGCCTCGTACGCGTGGAGGAGGGCCGCATCGTCGCCGACCTGCGGCGAGGCAGCGCGGCCTTCGACGCCGCGATGAACGCACTGCGGCCGGACTGAGCCGGCATCACCAACAAGAAACGAAAGGAAGCTCCCCCCATGGACATCGACATCGTCTCCCTCTCCCGGTTGCAGTTCGCCCTCACGGCGCTGTACCACTTCCTCTTCGTGCCGCTGACCATCGGCCTGTCGGTGATCATCGCGATCATGGAGACGGTCTACGTGATGACGGGCCGCACCATCTGGCGCGACATGACGAAGTTCTGGGGCGTGCTCTTCGGCATCAACTTCGCGATGGGGGTGGCCACCGGCATCGTCATGGAGTTCCAGTTCGGCATGAACTGGAGCTACTACAGCCACTATGTCGGCGACGTCTTCGGCGCGCCGCTGGCCATCGAGGGGCTGATGGCCTTCTTCCTCGAAGCGACCTTCGTCGGGCTGTTCTTCTTCGGCTGGGACAAGCTGTCGAAGCTGGGCCACCTGATCACCACCTGGGCGGTGGCCATCGGGACCAACTTCTCCGCGCTGTGGATCCTGATCGCCAACGGCTGGATGCAGAACCCCGTGGGCGCGGCCTTCAATCCGCAGACCATGCGCATGGAGGTGACCGACTTCTACGCCGTGCTGACCAACCCGGTGGCGCAAGCCAAGTTCGTGCACACCGCGTCGGCGGGCTATACGGTCGCGGCCATCTTCGTGCTCGGCGTCTCGGCCTGGTACGTGCTGCGCGGGCGGCACCCGCAACTGGCCAAGCGCTCGATGACGGTGGCCGCATCCTTCGGCCTCGCGGCGGCGCTCTCGGTGGTGGTGCTGGGCGACGAGAGCGGGTATCTCTCGACCGAACACCAGAAGATGAAGCTCGCCTCGATCGAGGCCATGTGGAAGACCGAGCCCGCGCCGGCGGCCTTCACCGCCTTCGGCTTTCCCGACGCCAAGGCGCGCGAGACGCACTACGCGATCCACATCCCGGCGGTGATGGGCCTGATCGGCACGCGCTCGCTCGACACCGAGATTCCCGGCATCGACGACCTGGTGCATCGGGCCGAGCTGAACATCCGCGTCGGCATTTCGGCCTATGACGCGCTGCAGAAGATCCGCGAAGCCGGCGGCAGCGGCGCCCCCGTGCCCGAATCGGCTCGCCACATCTTCGAGGAGAACGGACATGCGATGGGCTATGCGCTGCTGCTCAAGCGCTATGTCGACGATCCGCGCCAGGCCACGCCCGAGCAGATCGCCCAGGCGGCGCGCGACACCGTCCCCGCGGTCGGGCCGCTGTACTGGACCTTCCGCGTGATGGTGGGGCTCGGCATGTTCTTCATCCTGCTGACGGCCACTTTCTTCGTGCTGTCGGCGCGGCGCGAGCTCGACGCTCATCCCTGGCTGCTCAAGCTCGCGGTGATCGCCATCCCGCTGCCCTGGCTCGCCGCGGAATGCGGCTGGGTCGTGGCCGAACTGGGCCGCCAGCCCTGGGTGATCGAGGGCGTGCTGCCGACGGCGGTGGCGGTGTCGAGCCTGGGGATCACCACCGTGCTCATCACCATCGCGGGCTTCGTGCTGATCTACACCACGCTGCTGGTGATCGAGCTCAAGCTGATGTTCAAGGCCATCCGCAAGGGGCCGGACGAGCATCCGGTGCCGCCGCCCGCGGCCTACCGCGCCGAAGCCGACCCCGAACTGGGCGGGCTGCCTCGCTCGCCTCTCGCCGCCGCAGACTGACCACGGAGCACGACCATGATCCTTCACGAACTGATTTCCTACGAAGCCCTGCGCTTCGTCTGGTGGCTGCTGCTCGGCGTACTGCTGATCGGCTTCGCCGTCACCGACGGCTTCGACCTCGGCGTCAACATGCTGCTGCCCTTCGCCGGGCGCAACGACCTGGAGCGCCGCGTGATCATCAACAGCGTCGGCCCGGTCTGGGAGGGCAACCAGGTGTGGCTGATCCTCGGCGGCGGCGCGATCTTCGCGGCCTGGCCGCAGCTCTATGCCGTGTCCTTCTCCGGCTTCTACCTGGCGATGTTCGCCATCCTGGTGCCGCTCATCCTGCGGCCGGTGGCCTTCAAGTTCCGCGGCAAGCGCGAGGAGCCCCGCTGGCGCGCGCGCTGGGATGCGGTGCTGCTCATCAGCGGCTTCGTGCCCACGCTGATCTTCGGCGTGGCCCTAGGCAACGTGCTTCAGGGCGTGCCCTTCCGCCTGGCGCCCGACATGCACATCTTCTACGAAGGCTCCTTCTTCGGCCTGCTCAATCCTTTCGCGCTGCTGTGCGGACTGGTGTCGCTGGCCATGGTGGCGATGCACGGCGCCGCCTGGCTGCAGTTGAAGACGCAGGGTTCGGTGGCCGATCGCGCGCGGCGCTATGGCAGCTGGGCCGCCATCGCCACCCTCGTGCTGTACGCGCTCGCCGGCTTCATGCTGTGGTCCTTCATCGACGGCTATTGGGTGACCAGCGCCTTGCCGACGGGCGGGCCGTCCAATCCGCTGCTCAAGACGGTGGAACTGCAGCACGGCGCATGGTTCGCCAACTATGCGGCCCATCCATGGATGTGGGCCGCGCCGGGGGTGGGCTTCGCCGGCGCGCTGGTGGCGCTGCTCGGAATGCGCATGCGGCGCGAGGTGCTCACCATGCTCGCCAGCGCGCTCGGCATCGCGGGCATCATCCTGAGCGTCGGCGCCTCGATGTTTCCCTTCATCCTGCCCTCATCGATCGATCCGCGCGCCAGCCTCACGGTGTGGGACTCCTCGTCCAGCCACCTGACGCTCTTCATCATGCTGGTGGTCACGGCGATCTTCATTCCGATCATCGTGGCCTACACGAGCTGGGTCTATCACGTGCTGTGGGGCAAGGTGGACGCCGACGCGATCCGCGAAGACCGCGGCCACGCCTACTGAATCGACAAGGAAACACAAGCATGTGGTACTTCGCCTGGATCCTGGGACTGCCGCTGGCCGCGACCTTCGCGGTGCTGAACGCGATGTGGTACGAGCTGATGGACGACGAAGCGATTCGCCGGGACAAGCTCAGGAAGCCTTAGTCGCCTTGGGCTGACCCGGCGTCTTCGCATTCCTGGCGCCGGTGATGCGGTCCTTGAGGCCGAGCACCTTGGTCACCGTGGACCCCATGCCCATCAGCTGCATGGCGGTTTCCGGCGCGAGCCGCTGCACGTCGTCGAACCACTTCATCAGCCGGTCGATCAGGTCGTGCATCTCGCGCATGCGCTGCTGCGCATGGCGCTCCTCGTCGCTGGTCGGCGCTTCAAGCAGCGCCATGCGCAGCATGGAAAGCGTGGGCTCGATCTCGCGGCGGCGGCGCTCCTCCGCCAGCACGCGGAAGATCTCCCACACGTTGGCCGGTGCCTCGAAATACTCTCGGCGGTCGCCGGGCTGATGGCGCAGCTGCACCAGCCGCCAGGCCTGCAGTTCCTTCAAGCCCATGCTCACGTTGGAGCGCGAGAACTCCAGCATCTCGGCGATCTCGTCGGCGTTGAGCGCGCGCTGGGAAAGGAAGATCAGCGCGTAGATCTGGCCGACGGTGCGGTTGATTCCCCACTTGCTGCCCATCTCTCCGAAGTGGGCGACGAACTGGCGATTGAGCGGGGGCAGGGGCTGGGTGGGCATCGGCCGATTTTCAGGCCGAATTGCTGAAGCTTCAAGAATGACTGAAAAGTCCCCGGCACGGGACGCCGGCTATTCCCAGGGCGTCGGCCTGGGAATCTCGCAGACCGGCTCCACGTCCACGCTCTTGAAGTCCGCCGGCGAGACGATCTCCAGGTACTCCATGTCCGGCGAGTAGTCGAACAGGTAGTGGCGGATGCCCGGGCGCTGGTGCACCACGTCGCCGGCCTCCACCAGCGTTTCCTTTTCCTCGTACATGAAGCGGGCCCAGCCCTTGACCATGATGACGATCTGGAAGTCCGCTTCGTGGCGGTGCCAGCCGGTGCCCTCTTCCGGTGCCATGTTGGCCTTGACCAGGTGCGCGATAACCTTGCCGTGGGTGGCCTCGGCGATGCCCAGGTCGCGGTACAGGAAGAAGTCGCGCAAGCCGCCCGAGCGGTACTCGGTGTCGCCGGGCTTGACGTGGGAGAACTTCGTGTCGGTTCGGTCCAGCATGGGTGCTCCTTGCAGCTTGGAGGGGGGATGCCGCGCCGCAGCACGCATAAAGCGTTCCCGCAGCGGCCCCTGGGCACTTTGTGGGGATAATCCCCGTCATGAGCGGCAACACCTTCGGCAATCTCTTCGCGGTCACCAACTTCGGCGAATCCCACGGCCCCGCGATCGGTTGCGTCATCGACGGCTGCCCGCCCGGCATGGCGCTCAGCGAGGCCGACATCCAGGGCGACCTCGACCGCCGGCGCCCCGGCACCAGCCGCCACGTCACCCAGCGCAACGAGCCCGACGCGGTGCAGATCCTCTCCGGCGTCTACGAGGGCAGGACCACCGGCACGCCCATCGCGCTGCTCATCCAGAACACCGACCAGCGCAGCAAGGACTACGGCCAGATCGCGCAGCAGTTCCGCCCCGGCCACGCCGACTACACCTACTGGAAGAAGTACGGCATCCGCGATCCGCGCGGCGGCGGACGCTCCTCGGCGCGCCTGACCGCCCCCATGGTCGCGGCCGGCGCGGTCGCCAAGAAGTGGCTCTTCGAGAAGTACGGCACGGTGTTCCGCGGCTGCATGGCGCAGATCGGCGACATCGTCATTCCCTTCGAGAGCTGGGAGCACGTGCCAAACAACCCCTTCTTCGCGCCCATCGCCGACGTCTCCGCGCTCGAGGCCCACATGGATGCCTTGCGCAAGGCCGGCGATTCCTGCGGCGCCCGCATCCGCGTGACCGCCTCGAGAGTGCCCGTGGGCCTGGGCGAGCCGCTGTTCGACAAGATGGATTCCGACATCGCTTACGCGATGATGGGGATCAACGCCGTCAAGGGTGTCGAGATCGGCGCCGGTTTCGCGAGCGTGACGCAGCGCGGCACCACGCACGGCGACTCGATCCGGCCCGATGGCTTCGTGACCAACAATTCGGGCGGCGTGCTCGGCGGCATCAGCACCGGGCAGGATCTGGAAGTGAGCATCGCCATCAAGCCCACCAGCTCGATCATCAGCCCGCGGCAGTCCGTCGACATCCACAACCAGCCGGTCGAAGTCGTGACCAAGGGCCGCCACGACCCCTGCGTCGGCATCCGCGCGACGCCGATCGCCGAGGCCATGCTGGCACTGGTCGTGATGGAACACGCACTGCGCAACCGCGCGCAGTGCGGCGACGTGAACCCGCGGCAGGACGCGTCCCCCTCGGCCGCCGATCCCGCGTCGCCGCAGTCGTCCTTCCTCTAGTGCCGGCGCCCCCGATGGCGGGCGGCCGCGGCCACCTGCTGGCCTTCGCGGCGCTTTCGGCGAGCTACTTCGCGCACATCGGCTTCTTCAATCCATACCTGCCGCTGTACCTGAAGGACCTGGGGTTGCCGATCTTCACCATCAGCCTGCTGGCTTCGGTGCAATCGATCACCCGCGTTTTCGCGCCCTATGCCTGGGGGGCCCTGAGCGACCACACGGGCGAGCGCGTCAAGCTGCTGCGCATCAGCGCGGCCGTGGCGCTGGTGTCTTCCTTCGGTCTGTGGTGGAACGGCGGCGCCTGGTGGCTCGGCGTGGTCCTGCTCCTGATGTTCACGCACACCAGCTCCATGATGTCGCTCACCGAAGCGGCGATGGCACACGTGGTGGCCGGCGACTGGGGCCGCTACGGCCGTATCCGTCTCTGGGGTTCGGCGGGATTCCTGCTCACGGTATTCGTCGCCGGCGAATGGTTCGAGCGCTTCGGCATGGGGCACTTTCCCGCCTGGGCCGCCGGCACGCTCGCCATCGTGCTGATCGCGACCTTGCGCCTGCCCGACATGCGCGAGCCGGTCGCGGCCCACGGCAGCGCGAAGGAGCCGGTGGGGCCGGTACTGCGGGTGCCGGCGGTGCGCTGGTTCTTCACCTCGCTCTTCTTCCATGTGATGGCGCATTTCTCGGTGTACGGCTTCTTTTCGCTGTATCTCGATTCGCTCGGCTACGGCAAGGGCACCATCGGCCTGCTCTGGGCCCTCTCGGTGGTGGCCGAGCTCGGGTGGTTCTTCCTGCAGGGCCGCCTGCTGCAGCTGTTCGCGATGCCGCGCTGGCTGGTGATCTGCGGCATTGCCGCCGTGCTGCGCCTGGCCATCACCGCGGGCTTCGGCCAGTGGATCGGGGCGCTGGCGGTCGCGCAGGCGCTGCACGCGCTCTCATTCGCCGCGCACCACACCACCTGCATCGCGATGGTGTCGCGTCACTTTCCGGGGCGGCTGCGCGGCCGCGGGCAGGCGCTGTTCACCGTGATCGGCTATGGCTTCGGCGGTGTGCTCGGCGTGCTGGCGGGCGGGGCGATCGCCCAGCGCTTCGGCTTCATCGCGATGTTCGGCGTGGCCACGGTGATCGCGATGGCGGGCAGCGCTTGCGCGTGGCGAGCGCGCAAGCTCGAAAGCCCGGGCTGAGCCTCGGAGGTCGCTCGCCAGGCGTTAAGGTAGGGGGGTTCCGACTTCGTGGTTTCCCATGCGCGCAAAGACAATCTCCAAGGACCAACTCGTGCTGCCCGGCTTCGAGATCGACGTGCGTCATGCCGAGGCTCCGGCCGCGCGCAAGCCAAGGTCCGTCAAGAAGCGCGCCGATGCCGCACGCGAGCCGATGGTCTCGATGGCGCTGACCGGCACGGATGCGCGCGAGAGTGCCGAGGCCGCATCCGCCGGCGCCTAGCGCGGCGCCCGGCAGGGACGCATGAAGTTCCCTATGCTTGCGGCCGGATCATTCTTCGAAGGACTTCGCAACCATGGACTACGTGCGGCTTGGCCAGAGCGGCCTGAAGGTTTCGCGCATCGCGCTGGGCATGATGACCTACGGCACGTCGCGCTGGCGCCCGTGGGTCATGGAGGAGGGCCCCTCGCGCGAGGTGGTCAGGCACGCGGTCGAGCTTGGCATCAACTTCTTCGACACCGCCGACATGTACTCGGCCGGCGAATCCGAGGTGCTCACCGGCAAGTTCGTGCGCGAGTTCTGCCGCCGCGAGGAAACGGTGGTCGCGACCAAGGTCTACTACCCCGTCTCGCTCGACTTCAAGGGCGGCAACAGCGCGGCCGCCAAGCCGGCCCGGGTGCCCAATGCCGATGGCCTTTCGCGCAAGCGCCTGTTCCACGCCGTGGATGCTTCTCTCCAGCGCCTGGGCACCGACTACATCGACCTCTACCAGATCCACCGGCTCGACCACGAGACGCCGATCGAAGAGACGATGGAAGCCCTGCACGACATCGTGAAGAGCGGCAAGGTGCGCTACATCGGCGCGAGCAGCATGTTCGCCTGGCAGTTCGCCAAGGCGCAGCAGGTGGCCAGGGAGAACGGGTGGACGCGCTTCGTCTCGATGCAGAACCACTACAACCTGGCCTACCGCGAAGAGGAGCGCGAGATGATCCCGCTGTGCCGCGACCAGGGCGTGGCGCTGACGCCGTGGAGCCCGCTGGCCAGGGGCTTTCTGGCCGGCAACCGCAAGGCGGACGACAAGTCGGGCGGCGGCAGCGGCCGTGCCGCGACCGACGACATCGCGCAGAAGTACTACTACGGCGAGAGCGACTTCGCGGTGGTCGAAGTGCTCGGTGATCTGGCGGCCGAGAAGGGCCTGAGCCACGCGACGCTGGCCTATGCATGGCTGCTGCACAAGGGCGTGAGCGCGCCGATCGTGGGCGCGAGCAAGAACTGGCAGCTGGACGAGGCGGTCGCGGCGCTGGGCGTTCCGCTCACCGCCGACGAAGTGGCGCGGCTCGAGGCGCCTTACAGGCCGCACCCGATCCTCGGGCACGTCTGAGCCGAAAGGCTAGCCCAGTTCGGCGCGACGCGGCATGTCCGCGCCGCGGCGTGAGCAGGTGATGGCGGCGGCGCGCGCGGCGAAGCTCAGAAGTTCGCCCAGCGAAGCGGCATCGAGCGCCGCCAGCGCCTGCGGCGTGAGCGCGCCATGCTCGTCCAGCCAGGTCAGCAGCGCCGCCTGGAAGGTATCGCCCGCGCCCACCGTGTCCACCACTTGCGTCGGCGGCGAGGGCGCGTCGGCGCGCGCCGTCCGGGTCCACGCGCTCGCGCCATGGCGCCCGCGCGTCACCGCCACCAGCGCGGCGCCCTGGGCGAGCCAGCGTGCGGCGACCTGCTCCGGCGTCTCGTCCGGGTAGAGCAGGCCCAGGTCCTCGTCGCTCACCTTCACCAGGTGCGCGACCGAGACCATCTCGTCCACCACCGCGCGCCAGTGCGCGAGATCGGGCTCGACGTTGAGCCGCACATTGGGGTCGTAGGCGATCAGGCGCCGCTCGCGCTCGCGCGCCGCCAGGCCGCGAAGGGCGCTGCCCACCGGCTCGACCACCAGCGCGTACGAGCCGAACTGCAGCACCCGAGCCGCGGGCGGCAGCGCGGGAAGCGTGTCGTGCGTGATCTGCCGGTCTGCCGCGCCCTTGCCGTGGAAGGCGTAGCGCGGCACGCCGTGGGCGTCCAGGCTGACCACGCTCAGCGTGCTCGGCGCGTCGTTGCGCAGCACCAACGAAGTGTCGACCTGCTCGGCCCGCAGCGAGGCCAGCAGGCGCTCGCCGAGCGCATCGGTCGACAGCCCGGTCAGGAACGCCACCGGCCGCGCCAGCCGCGCCAGCCCCTGCGCCACGTTGAGCGGCGAGCCGCCGATGCGCGCATCCAGCGTCAGCCCGGTGGGCGTGGATTCGCCCATGTACACATCCATCAGGGCTTCACCGCAGACGACGAACATGGCGGATTCTCCTTGGGTCTCGGGGCTCATCGCGGCGCGGACCAGCACGTGTGGTCCTTTCCATTGTCGCGCCGCATCAGCGTCGACGGCTTGTCGACGGTGAACTGGCGTGCCGTCTTGCCGGCCTGTGCATGGTGGGTGGGTTCAGACATCTGCAGCCTCCGGGGTGGATCGGTGCGAACGGCCGCGCAGCACGTCGGCGCGCGGCGAGAAGTTGAAGAACATCGGCAGACTCGCGGCGCCGACGGCGCCGGCGTCGGCGCGGAAACTGCCGCGCAGCAGGCGCGGCGTCTGGCGGGCCTCCGGCGCGATGGCGCGCAGGCCCGCGTCGATGCGCTTCATCAGCTCGGCGACCAGGCCCGAGTCGACGTCGCAATCGATCACCACAGCCGGCAGGTCGAGCACGGCGAGCGTGGCGCGCACCGAGGGCACCAGCGCGTCGACGCAGTCGTCCAGCCATTCGTTCACTTCCGCCCCGCCGGCCGCGATGGCGGCTTCGAGGTCCTGGTGGTTGTGCACCGCCAGTCCGTGGTGGCGCAGATGGCGCGCGAGCGAATTGAGCGAGGCGCGCGACAGCAGGATGTCCCAGCGCCGGTCCGTGCGCGGCGCCGAGTCGAGCCGGCTGGGCGGCACCGGCATCAGTCCGAGGTCGGCCGCGTTGCCGCTGGCGCCGCGCAGGCTCTCGCCGCCGAGGACGGCGCCGGCGCCCAGTGCCGCGCCGATGAAGATGTAGAGGAAATCCTTCTCCTCGCGCCCGACGCCGAAGAACAGTTCGGCGATCGCGGCCGCGTTGCCGTCGTTCTCCTTGAAGACGGGCTGCTGCAGGGCCTCCGCCAGCATGACGCCGAAATCGACCTCGTCCCAGATGCGGAAGTCGGCCTTCAGGTCGAGTTCGCGCAGCCAGCTGCCGAGGTTGTAGGGCTGCGCGATGCCGATGCCCATGAAGCGGCCGCGCTGCCCTTCGTCCAGCTTCTTCATCATGGCCGCCACGTCCTTGCGCACCATCGCGAGCGTCTCGTCGGGGTGGGGCAGCAGCAGGTCGTGCGACTTGCGCGCCAGGATGTGGCCGCCGAGGTCGATCATCACCGTCTCGATGCCGGTGCGGTCCAGGCGAACGCCGATGCCGTAGGCGCCTTCGGGATTGACGCGGTAGAGCCCGGCGGGCTGGCCGCGCTGGCCTTCCTGTCGGCGGCCGGCGGGTTCGATGAGGCGTGCTTCCTCGAGCGACTGGACGATGCTCCCGACGGCGGTGTTCGTCAGCTGCGCCCAGCGTGCCAGATCGGCCTTCGACGCCTCGCCCGCGCGGCGCAGGCGCTGCAGCAGCGTGCGCTCGTTGTAGAGGCGAAGGTTGACCGAGTTCGTGCCTCGACCGGGACCGACTGCTTTCAAGACCTGTCTCCTGGCATCCCCCGAGACCCGAGGGCCATCGGCTTTTAATTAATTCAAGTTGAACAAATGATAGAAGCCGAGCCCGTCGACTTTGCTAGGGATAACCCCGAGGAAACGCAGGAATGTGGCCGAAGCCCGGGGCGAGCTCTAGATCAGATTTCGCATGGCCTGCGCGGTCTCCCGGAGCACCGGCAGCACGCGCGCCACCGCATCCTCGCTGGCCTCGTGGCCCATCGGCATCGTGACGTTCAGCGCGCCGACCACCTCGCCGTGCCGGTCGCGCAAGGGCACCGCGATGCCGCGCGAATTCAGGTCCAGCTGCTGCTCGGAAAGCGCCCAGCCCTGCGCGCTGATGCGTGCCAGCTCGAGCTTCATGCGCTCCTTGCTGGCGATCGTGTGCGGCGTGAAGACCGCGAGTTCATGGGTCGCGAGCCAGGTGGCGCGCTCCTCGTCGCCGCGCAGCGCCAGCATCAGCATGCCCGCGGCCGTCACTTGCGCCGGCACGCGCGCGCCCAGCACATAGCCGGTGCTCATGTTGCGATTCGGTCCGTTGCGCGCGATGTAGACCACCTCGTCGCCGTCCATCACGCTCAGGTAGGCGATCTCGTGCGTGCCCGCCGCCACGCGCTGCAGGAAGGGCTGGACGATGCGCGGCAGCCGCGCCGATTCCAGGTACGACTGGCCCAGCCGCAGCACCCGCGGGGTGAGCCAGAAGAGCTTGCCATCGCTGGCCACATAGCCCATGTGCTGCAGTGTGAGCAGATAGCGCCGCGCGGCGGTGCGCGTCATGCCGGTGCGCTGACCGGCCTCGCTGGCGGTCATGCGCGCATGCGCGTCGTCGAAGGCCTCGATGACCGATACGCCGCGTTCCAGGCCGGCGATCCAGTCGCGCTTGTCGAGTTCGGTCGGGGCGGGGTGGGAATCGGCGGTCATGGGGTCGGCGGAATGGATCGTGGGAGACCTGGGCCCGCTGGGCCCAGGGAGAAACCCGAAATTCGTTCGATTATCGATCAACATGGTTCGTTGAGCGAACGCACGAGGTGCAATCTGCTTCGCGTGTCCGGGGGCTGACACTAAAGTAGCGCCGCTTCCAAGCAAATTGCGCGATTGCCGAACAACTCGAAGCGAGACAAGCACACCATGTTCCCCCACATCGCAGGCGGCACCGCCCTCTATCTGCTCCCCGGCGATCCGGTGACGAATGTGCGCCTGCCGCGCATGTTCAACAGTGTTTTCGAACGCTGCGGCATCGACGCCGTCATGGCGCCGGTCCAGGTGGCGCGGCGCGACCTGGCGGTGTTCGTGAAGGCCGCCTTTCTCGCCAGGAACGTGCGCGGCATGGCCATCGCCCCGCCGCACAAGCCGCTGCTGCTCGACCTGCTCGACGGCTGCGGCCTGTTCGCCCGGGTGGCCGGTTCGGTCAACGTGGTGCGCCGCATCGACAACGGCGAACTCGAAGGCGACCTGTTCGACGGCGAGGGCCTGCTGGGCGCGCTCGACCACTACAACATCCCCTTTCGCGGCAAGCGCGTGCTGATCCTCGGCGCCGGCATCAGCGCGGCAGCCATCGGCGTCGCGCTGGCCGAGGGCGGCACGGTGAACGGGGCCGAGCACATCGCCTTCTTCGACCTCGCGGCGGGCAAGGCGGCCGGCGTCGCGGCGCAGCTCGATGCCTTCTTCGACGCGACCACGGTCGTGGCCGACAGCAGCGACCCCGCGGGCTATGACCTCGTCATCAACGCCACCCCGCTGGGCCTCACGCCCGAGGATGCGCTGCCCGTCGACGTCGCGCGCATGGACGCGCACGCGGCGCTGTTCGATATCCTGCTGCGCAACCAGCCCACGCCGCTGGTGCGCGCCGCGCGCGCGCGCGGCCTCAATGCCCAGGCCGGCTTCGAGATGCTGATCCAGCAGATGCCGAACTACCTCGATTTCTTCGGCCACAAGGAAGCGGCGAACGCGGTCCGGGCCGATGCCGATTTCCTGCGCGAACTCATCTACCCGCCCGCGATGGCGAGCGAAATCCGCCACCCCCTGCGCTACCACTCCGCCAACGTGGCTTGAACGCGGCACCACGAACGAATCACCCACCCCCCAAGGAGACAAACCCGTGGCCATCACCATGAACGACGCACACGCGTTCCACGAACCCGAGGTCGTCCGATCGCCCAAGAAGGCGGCCTTCGCGAGCTGGATCGGCAGCGCGGTCGAGTACTACGACTTCTTCATCTACGGCACCGCCGCGGCGCTGGTGTTCGGCAAGATCTTCTTTCCCAACGTCGATCCCAAGCTCGCCACCGTGGCGGCCTTCGCCACCTTCGGCGTGGGCTACATCACGCGGCCGATCGGCGCCTTCTTCATGGGCCATGTCGGCGACAAGTTCGGCCGCAAGAAGGTGCTCACCTTCACGCTGCTGCTGATGGGCATCTCGACCTTCCTCATCGGCGCCTTGCCGACCTACGGGCAGGTCGGCATCGCCTCGCCGATCCTGCTGGTGGCCCTGCGGCTGCTGCAAGGCCTCTCCGCCGCGGGCGAACAGGCCGGCGCCAACTCGATGACGCTGGAACACGCGCCGGCCCATCGGCGCGCGTTTTACACCAGCTTCACGCTGAGCGGCACGCAGATGGGCTTCATCCTGGCCACCATCGTGTTCCTGCCGATCGCCGCGCTGCCGGAGGACCAGTTGCTCAGCTGGGGCTGGCGCGTGCCCTTCTTCCTGAGCGCGATCGTGGTCGCGATCGGCTTCTGGGTGCGGCGCACCCTGCCCGAGACACCCGCCTTCAAGGAAGAGGCCGAGGCGCACGAGACCGTCAAGCTGCCCGCCGCGATCCTGTTTCGCGACCACACGCCCGCCGTGCTGCGCGTGATCTTCTGCGCGCTGGTGTCGGTCGTGAGCACCATCTTCGGCATCTTCGTGCTGTCCTATGCGGTGAACACCGTGCACATCCCGCGGGCCACGATGCTGACCCTGCTGGTCTGCTCCAACGTCGTCGCGCTGGCGGCCATTCCGCTGTGGGCCATGCTGTCGGACCGCATCGGGCGCAAGCCGGTCTTCATCTTCGGGGCGCTGGGCTGCGCGGTGCTGATCTGGCCCACGCTCTGGGCCATCAGCCGGGGCGACCTGATGCTGATCTTCGTCTTCGGGCTCCTGACCGCGGGCATCGTCTACAGCGCGGCCAATGCGATCTGGCCTTCGCTCTACGGCGAGATGTTCGACACCCGCGTGCGGCTCTCGGGCATGGCGATCGGCACGCAGATCGGCTTCGCGCTCGGCGGCTTCGCCCCGAGCGTCAGCGCCGCCGTCATGGGCGAGGGGCCCGACGGCTGGATGCCGGTCGCCGGCCTGGTGACCGCCACCTGCGTGATTGCCGCCATCTCCGCGCTCACGGGCCGCGAGACGGCCAAGCTGCCGATGAGCGAACTCGGCAAGAAGCCCAAGGCGCGTGCCTGATGTCGACGATGCCCGTCGAAGCGCCCGTGCGCATCGAGTCCGGCCTGCTGGCCGGCCTGCGCGACGAGAACACCGGCGTGCGCGCCTGGCTGGGCGTGCCGTTCGCGGCGCCTCCGGTGGGCGATCTGCGCTGGCGCCCGCCGGCGCCGGCGCGCGCCTGGGAGGGCGTGCGACAGGCCAAGACCTTCGCCCCGCAATGCGTGCAACCGGGCCGGGCGGCGGATTCGGTCTACGCCGAGTTCGCCGGCGTCCAGCCGATGAGCGAGGACTGCCTCTACCTGAACGTCTGGACCCCGGCCGAAAGTCCGGATGCGGCGCTGCCGGTCATGGTGTGGATCCACGGCGGCGCCTTCCAGCAGGGCTCGGGCGCGAACCCGGTCTTCGTGCGCGGCAATCTCGCGCAGCGCGGCGTGGTGCTCGTCACCCTCAACTATCGTCTCGGGCCTTTCGGCTTCATGGCGCATCCCGGGCTCGGCGCCGAGGCGGAGCAGGGCGCCTCGGGCAACTACGGGCTCATGGACATGGCGGCCGCCCTGCGCTGGGTCCAGCGCAACATCGCCGCGTTCGGCGGCGATCCGGCGCGGGTCACGGTGTTCGGACAGTCCGCGGGCGCCCACGGCATCATCGCGCTGATGGCGTCGCCCGAGGCGCGCGGTCTCTTCAGGCATGCGATCGCGCAGAGCTTCGGCATCAGCCCCACCGAAAGTCTCGCGGCGGCCGAGGCGGCCGGCCTGCGCTTCGCCGAAGGCGCGACCATCGCCTCGCTGCGCGAGCTGAGCGCGCAGGAACTGCTGCGGCGCTATCTCGCGCAGTCCGCGCGCTTCATGCCGATCGCCGACGGCCGCTTCCTGCCCAGGCCCCTGGCCGAAGTCTTCGCCGCCGGCGAGCAGCAGCCCGTGCCCCTGCTGACCGGCTGGAACCGCGACGAAGGCACGACCTTCCCGCCGGCCATCGGGCCGATCTTCGCCGCCGGCGTGCATGCGGCGGCGCGTGCGCACGCGCCGGTGGCGCCGACCTTCCTCTATCACTTCGCGCACATGCAGCCCTTCCGTCCCGGGCAGCGATACCGCGAAGCCGACCCGGCCACCAGACTGGGCGTGTTCCACAGCTCCGAATATCCCTACATCTTCGGCACCACGCGCGAACTCACGCGCGACTGGGGCGAGGACGACGACCGGGTCACGGACATCATGCAAGGCTACTGGACCCGGTTCGCCAGGACGGGCAATCCGAACGGCGATGGATTGCCGCACTGGCCGCTGTTCCGCGAAGGCCTTCCCACCGTGATGCAACTTCAGCCGAAGCCGACGCCGATCGACGTGCCGCCGCATCCATCCATCCCCGCATGACCCACTGAAGGACATCATGATCTCCGGCAAGACCACCCTCATCGCCCACCTCGGCTACCCGACGGAGAGCTTCAAGGCTCCCATGATCTACAACCCCTGGTTCGACAAGCAGGGCATCGATGCGGTCGTCGTGCCGATGGGCGTCAAGCCCGAGGACTACGCGGCCTTCTTCGCCGCGCTGTTCCGGCTGACCAACATTCGCGGCGCGCTGGTGACGATGCCGCACAAGATCACCACCATGTCGCTGGTGGACGAAGTCACGCCCACGGCCCGGATCGCCGGTGCCTGCAACGCCGTCCTCCGGCGCCCGGACGGCAAGCTCGTGGGCGACCAGTTCGACGGCGCGGGCTTCGTGCGCGGCGTGCTGCGCAAAGGGCGCGCGCTGGAAGGCGCGCGCGTGCTGGTTTCGGGCTGCGGTGGCGTGGGCTCTGCCATCGCGGCCTCGCTGGCGGCGGCGGGGGTCGCGCAGCTGTCGCTCTTCGACGCCAGCGCCGCCTCGGCCGACGCATTGGCGGCCCGGCTGCGCGCGCACTATTCCAAGCTGAGCGTCGCCACCGGCTCCAACGATCCGGCCGGCTACGATGTGGTGGTCAATGCCACGCCGCTCGGCATGAAGGAGGGCGATCCGCTACCCTTCGACGTCGCGCGCATCGCGCCTTCGGCCTTCGTGGGCGAAGTCGTGATGAAATCCGAATACACGCCGCTGCTGCGGGCCGCCCGCGACAAGGGTTGCGTGGTCCAGGTCGGCACCGACATGCTTTTCGAAATGATCCCCGCCTATCTCGAGTTCTTCGGCTACGGCACCGCGACGCCGGAAGACCTGCGCGCGGTGGCGCAACTGGCCTATTGATTCCTGCCTTTCATGAGCATCTTCGAGGGTTTCCTCTCCACTTCCGAAACACTGGCCGCCTTCAGCGACCACAACTTCGTCGCCGCCATGCTGCGCTTCGAGGCCGCCCTGGCGCGCGCGCAGGCGGCCGAAGGCCTGATTCCCGCGTCGGCGGCGCACTCCATCGTCGGCAGCTGCAAGGTCGAGCTCTTCGATGTCGCCAAGATCGTGCGCGACAGCGGCCGTGCCGGCAGCGTGGCGATCCCGCTGGTCAAGAGCCTCAAGGAGGCGGTGGGCGTGTTCAACGCCGAGGCCGTGCCCTTCGTGCATTTCGGCAGCACCAGCCAGGACGTGATCGACACCGCGATGGCGCTTGTCACGCGCGAGGCCATGGGCGTCATCGAGGCGGACCTGGCCAAGGCGGCGCAGGCACTGCTGCGGCATGCGCGGCTGCACGCCGAGACGCCGATTCTCGCGCGCACGCTGATGCAGCCGGCGTCGGTCACCAGCTTCGGCTTCAAGTGCGCGGGCTGGGCGGCGCCGCTGGTGCGGGCTCGCGAGCGGCTGGCGGTGGCATCGCGGCGGGCGCTGCAGGTGCAGCTGGGCGGCGCGGTCGGCACGCTGGCGCAGATGAAGGGCCAGGGCCCGGCGGTGCGCAGGCACATGGCCGGCCAGCTGGGCCTGGGCGACCCCGGGGCGACCTGGCACACCCAGCGCGACGAATGGGTCGGCCTCGGCTGCGAGCTGGGCCTGATGGTCGGCAGCCTCGGCAAGATCGCCAAGGACATCGCGCTGATGGGGCAGTACGAGGTCGCCGAGGTGGCCGAGCCCAGCGAGCCGGGGCGCGGCGGGTCGTCCGCCATGCCGCACAAGCGCAACCCGGTCGCCTCGATGATCGCGCTCGCCGCCGCCCAGCGCGCGCCGCAGCGCGTGGCCGCGCTGCTGGCGGCGATGCCGCAGGAGCACGAGCGCGCGCTGGGCGCCTGGCAGGCCGAGCTGGCCGAATGGCCCCAGCTGCTAATGTCCGCCCACGGCAGCGCGCGCGCGCTGGCCGGCGCCTTGCCCGGCCTGCAAATAGACGCGGGGCGCATGCGCGCCAACATCGACCGCCTGCGCGCCGAACTCCCCCGCGAAGCGGCCGACGAATGGTTCGACCCCGCCCTGGCCGAGCATGCCGCCACCCTCACGCTGGCCCAGGTCCTGGCCCTGCAGGCCCAACTCGACAATCCACCGGACACCGCAAGATGAGCGCACCCTCCAAGCCCGCCGACGACTACGAAGCCGGCCTCCTCAACCGCCGCCGCATCCTCGGCGACGCCTGGGTCGACAAGTCGCTGGCCAACCGCAATGCCTTCAACAGCGAGTTCCAGGAACTCATCACGCGCCACGCCTGGAACGACATCTGGGGCCGCCCCGCGATCGGCGACAAGACGCGGCGCTTCATGGTGCTGTCGATGATGCTGGGCATCCATGCCTACGAGGAGTTCGCCATGCATGTGCGCGCGGCGCTCGACGGTCCGCCCGAGTCGCGCCTCACGCCCGAGGACATCAAGGAAGTGATCATGATGGCCGCCATCTACTGTGGCGTGCCGGTCGCCAACCATGCCTTCGGCATCGCCGGCGGCATCCTGCGCGAAAAGGGGCTGCTCGCGGACCCGGCCCGGTGACCGGGGCTGCCGCCCGCGGCGGCATCTCCTTCGCGCTGCTGCTGCCGCTGCTTCTGGCGGCGCAGCCGGTGGCGACCGACAGCTACCTTCCGGCGCTCCCGGCCATCGCCCGGGAGCTGGGCTCGGCCAGCGCGAGCCTCACGGTCTTCGTGCTCGCCTTCGGCTTCGGGCAGCTGCCGTGCGGCCCGCTGTCGGACCGCTTCGGCCGCCGGCCGGTGCTCCTGACCGGCCTGGCGTGCTACACGCTCGCTGCCCTGGCCTGCATGCTCTCCACCGGCATTCCGATGCTGGTGGCAGGCCGTGCGCTGCAGGGTTTCTCGATGGCGGCGATCCTGGTTTGCGCGCGCGCCGCCGTGCGCGATGTCTATCCGGCCTACGAAGGGCCGCACGTGATGGCGCGCGCGCTCACCGGCCTGGGTGTCGTGGGGCTGTTCGCGCCGGTGTTGGGCGCCTTCGCCGTGCAGGGCGAAGGCTGGCGCTGGGTGCTGGGCGGGATGGCCGTGTACGCCTTCATCCTGTGGTGGCTGTGCCTGCGCAACTTCAGCGAGACGCGCAAGTCCGCATCCGGCGCGTCGGCGCCGCGCGGCAGCGTGCGCGAGGTGTTCGCGAGCCAGAGCTTCCGGGCCTGGGCCTCGGTGGCCGCGACGACCTATGGCGGGCTCTTCTGCTTCCTGCTGCTCTCGCCGATGGTCTACATCAGCTACCTCGGCTTTTCGCCGGCGCAGTACGGCCTGATTCCCGCGGGCGGCTCGCTGGTCTACATCTTCAGCACGACGCTGTGCCGCCGGCTGCTGACGCGCAAGGGGCCGGTTCGCACGGTGCAGATGGGTTCGCTGCTGAGCCTGGCCGGTCCGATGGTGCAGGCCCTGGGCTGCTGGCTCGCGCCGCTGTCGGCCTGGCCGCTGCTGCTGGGCCACGGCATCTATTGCATCGGCCATGGCATCCACCAGCCCTGCGGCCAGGCCGGCGCCGTCGGCGACCTGCCCCATCTGGCGGGCCGGGCGGTATCGTGGTCGGGATTCGGGATGATGGCGGTCGCGTTCACCGTCGGGCAGACGGCGGCCCTCTTCGTGCGGCCCGACCTCGGCAACGGGGCCTGGCCGATGGTCGTGCCGATGGCGCTCGCGGGAGCCACGCTGGTACTGATCGCCTTTACCTGGCTGCCACGTCTTCAACATCAACATCAGCGAAAGGAAACACCATGACCCGTTTGAACACCCTGCGCGAGGGCGGCGGTCCGATCGTCGTGCTCAGCCATGCCCTGGGCTGCGATCTCCACATGTGGGACGGCGTCGCCACGGTGCTCGCCCGCGCCCACACGGTGCTGCGCTACGACCACCGCAACCAGGGCGGCTCGGAGGTGGTGGCCGGCCCGCTCGGCATGGAGGACCTGGCCGACGACGCCGCGGCTCTGATCGCGCGCGAGGCCGGGGGCGAGCCGGTGCATTTCGTCGGCCTGTCCATGGGCGGCATGACGGCGCAGGCGCTGGCGCTGAAGTACCCGGAGTTGCTCAAGACCGTCGTGATCGCGAACTCCTCGGCCCACTACCCGGACGTCGCGCCCTGGCGCGCGCGCGTGGAGGCGGTGCGCGCGCAGGGCGTGGCGGCGATCGCGCCCGGCGCGGTCTCGCGCTGGCTCACGCCCGAGTTCGTCGGCACCCCGGAGGGCGCGGCGTGCGCGAAGATGCTGCGCGACACGCTGGAGCGCACCGATGCGGCCGGCTACATCGCGAGCTGCGAGGCGGTGGCCGCCATCGACTTCCGCGAGAGCAACCGGCGCATCTCCGTGCCCACGCTGGTCATCGCCGGCTTGCGCGACGAGGCCACGCCGCCGGCCATGTCGGAGGCGATGGTGGCCGCCATTCCGAACGCGCGGCTGGCGACCATCGACGCGGCGCACCTGAGCGCGGTCGAGCGGCCGGTGGAGTTCACGCAACTGCTTATCGATTTCTGGCGCAGCCTGTGACGGCGGGCGCGGCGACTGCGACAGCAGTGGGGTGATAGGGCGCGGCCCGGTGGAAGAAGCCGTGTCGACCCCATCATCGAGCCCGCGTCCCTTCCCACAGGAACCCCAACCTCCCGACCCCCGAACCCCCCATGACCTCTCGCCTCAAGATCGATTTCGTGTCCGACGTTTCCTGCCCCTGGTGCGCCGTCGGCCTGGGTGCCCTCGAAGCCGCGCTCGAACGCGTCGCGCCCGACATCACGGCCGAGCTGCACTTCCAGCCCTTCGAGCTGAACCCGCAGATGCCGCCCGAGGGCCAGGACACCTTCGAGCATATCCAGCAGAAGTACGGCTCGTCGCGCGAGCAGCAGGCGCAGTCGCGCGCGGCCATCCGCGCGCGCGGCGCCTCGGTGGGTTTCGAGTTCGCCGAAGGCGGGCGCCCGCGCATCTACAACACCTTCGACGCTCACCGCCTGATGCACTGGGCCGAGCTGGAAGACGTGGCCAAGCAGGTCGCGCTCAAGAAGGCGCTGCTCAAGGCCACCCACACGGATGGCGAGAACCCCTCCGACCTGGAAGTGCTGGTGCGCCTGGCCACCGAGTCCGGACTCGATCCCGCGCGGGCGCGCGAGATCCTGGCGAGTGACGAGTTCGCGGCGGAAACGCGCGAGCGCGAGCGCCTCTACACCGATGCCGGCATCCATTCGGTGCCCGCCATCATCATCAACAACCAGCACCTGATCTCGGGCGGCCAGCCGGTGGAGGTGTTCGAGCGCGCGCTGCGGCAGATCGCCGGCGCGCAGCCCGCGTCGACAGCCCTGGCCTGAGCCGCGGCCGCAGTTGCGCGGGCGCATCGGCCGCCGCGCGCAGTCAGGATCGTGCCATGTGCCGCAGGCACAATGGCCCCCGCCGCGGGCATGGGTCTGCGAAACGATCCTGCGCCCCGCTGCCTCATGCTCGACAAACGATTCTTTCCCCGCCAGGTTGTGGCCTCCGGCGGCAACCGCTGGGACTGGGCCCTGTTGCCGATCGTGCTGGCGCTGCTTTTCGGCTTGGCCTTCGGCGGCTCCCAGATGGCGCGGCCCTACGAGGTGGGCGAGGCGCTGGCGATCAGCCTCGACCCGTGGATGCTGCCCTACTACCTGCTGCGCACCACGCTGCGGATGTTCCTCGCGCTCGGCGCGTCGCTGATCTTCAGTTGCTGCTTCGCCGCCCTGGCGGCCAAGTACCGCGCGGCCGAGCGGGTGCTGGTGCCGGTGCTCGACATCCTGCAGTCCATCCCGATCCTGGGCTTCCTGTCGATCACCGTCACCGGCTTCATCGCGTTGTTCCCGGGCAACCTGCTGGGTGTGGAATGCGCGGCGATCTTCGCCATCTTCACCTCGCAGGCCTGGAACATGGCCTTCAGCCTCTACCAGTCCTTCCGCACCGTGCCGGCGGAGCTGCAGGAGGCGGCGGCGGTGTTCCAGCTCTCGGGCTGGCAACGCTTCTGGCGGCTGGAGCTGCCCTTCGCGATGCCGGGGCTGCTGTGGAACATGATGATGTCGATGTCCGGCGGCTGGTTCTTCGTGGTCGCCTCCGAGGCGATCTCGGTGTCCAACCAGAACATCAAGCTGCCTGGCGTGGGCTCGTACATCGCGATGGCGATCGAGGCGCGCGACCTTCACGCCATCGGCTGGGCCATGGGCGGCATGCTGATCGGCATCGCGCTCTATGACCAGCTCTTCTTTCGCCCGCTGATCGCCTGGGCCGACAAGTTCCGCTTCGAGGAAGGCGGCAGCGAGGACGCGCCGAACTCCTGGCTGCTGACCTGGCTGCGCCGCACCGACCGGCTCAAGCTCGTCGGCGAGGCCGTCGCGCGGCTGCTCGAACGCTCTCTGCTGCTCTTCGGGCGCGACCACGACGGCACCTCGATCAAGGCCCGTCCGCGTCCGGCCAACGCCGCCGTCGAGCGCGTGTGGGACGCCACGCTGGCGGCCTCCGTGCTGCTGGCGGCGCTGTGGCTCGCGCGCTTCATCCACGCGGAGGTCGGCTGGTCCGAGGTCGCCCATGTGTTCGTCCTGGGCTTCTACACGCTGGTGCGTGTGCTGGTGCTGATCGCGCTGGCGGCGCTGGTCTGGGTGCCGGTGGGCGTGTGGATTGGCATGAACCCGCGCTGGGCCGGGCGGCTGCAGGGCGTGGCGCAGTTCATGGCCGCGTTTCCGGCGAACCTGATGTTTCCGGTGGCGGTGCTGTTCATCGTGCGCTGGCATCTCAATCCCAACATCTGGCTGGCGCCGCTGATGGTGCTGGGCACGCAGTGGTATCTGCTGTTCAACGTGATCGCCGGTGCCTCCAGCGTGCCGACCGAGCTGCGCTATGCGGCCGGCAACCTGGGCCTGAGCGGCTGGCTGCGGTGGCGCCGCTACCTGCTGCCGGCGGTGTTCCCCAGTTTCGTTACCGGCGCCATCACCGCCAGCGGCGGTTCATGGAACGCCAGCATCGTGGCCGAGTACGTGACCTGGGGCGACACCACGCTGCAGGCCGCGGGCCTGGGCAGCTACATCGCCCACATGACGGCCATCGGCGACTTTCCGCGCATCGCGCTCGGCATCGGCGTGATGTGCGTGTTCGTGATGGGCATGAACCATTTCGTCTGGCGCCGGCTCTATGAGCTGGCGGAGAACCGGATGCATTTCTGATCTTTGATTTCCGAATCTCAAGGAGCGTGCATGGCCGAAGCCATCGTTGAACTCAAGGGCGTGGGCAAGTCGTTCCGCTCCGCCGACGGCGTCGCGCGTTCGGTGCTGGAGGGCGTGGACTTCCGCCTGGCCGAGGGCGAGATCGTCGCGCTGCTGGGCCAGTCGGGTTCGGGCAAGTCGACGCTGCTGCGCATCCTTGCCGGGCTCATCGGCGTGGATGCCGGCGGCGTGCGCTACCGCGGGCAGCCCCTGTATGGGCCGGCGCGCGGCATCGCGATGGTGTTCCAGTCCTTCGCGCTGTTCCCGTGGCTCACGGTGCAGCAGAACGTGGAGCTGGGGCTGGAAGCGCGCGGCGTGGCGCCGGCCGAACGCGCCCGCCGCGCGGCACTGGCCATCGAACTGATCGGCCTGGCAGGCTTCGAAGGCGCCTTGCCGCGCGAGCTTTCGGGCGGCATGCGCCAGCGCGTGGGCATCGCGCGCGCGCTGGTGGTCGAGCCGGAGGTGCTGCTGATGGACGAGGCCTTCTCGGCCCTGGATGTGCTCACCGGCGAGCGCCTGCGCGAGGACATCCTGCAGCTATGGGACGCCGGCGCCATGCCGACCAAGGCCATGCTCGTCGTCTCGCACAACATCGAGGAAGCGGTCCTCATGGCCGACCGCGTGCTGATCTTCGCGAGCGACCCCGGCCGCGTGCGCGCCGAGCTCAAGATCAGCCTGCCGCGCCCCCGCGACGGCGACAGCCTGGAGGTGCGCGCGCTGATCGACGAGGTCTACCGGCTGATGACCGTCAGCGCCAGCGCCGGCATCCCCGGCCGTCCCCGCGACGAAGCCGTGGAAATGCACATGGGCGACCGGCTGCCGGACGCCGACGTCGGCCGCATGGAAGCGCTGCTCGAAATGCTGGTCGATGACGACCGCGGCGGCCGCGCCGATCTTCCGCAACTGGCGGAGGAGGCCGAACTCACCGACGACGAACTGCTGCCACTGGCCGAGGCCCTGGCCTTGCTCGGCTTCGCGCGGCTGGTCGATGCCGACCTGCACATCACGCCGCTGGGCCAGCGTTACGTGGAGGGCGCCCACACCCTGCGCCAGCAGCTCTTCGGCCAGCAACTGCTGGCGCATGTGCCGCTGGCGGCGCACATCCGCCACAGCCTCGAGCAGGAGCCGTCCGGGGAGCTGCCCGAAGAGCCCTTCCTGCAGTTGCTCAGCGAAAGCCTGGACACGGCCGTGGCCGAGCGCGTGCTGCGCACGGCGATCGAATGGGGCCGCTATGGCGAGGTGTTCGAGTACAACTACCACACGGGTCTGATTCACCTGCCGGTGGGCGACGAGCCGTCGTCGTCGACCTGAGATTCCGGGCGCCGGGCCGTGTAAAGCCGCGGCCGTCACAGTGCGTTACCGCTGAACCGGCCGCCGCATCTCCGAAAATGTCGTCCAATCATCCAAAGGACAGAAGGACCCATGCAAGGAGAACGCCACCATGCCCGATAGCGATCGCGCAGATTTCCGGCCCGCACGCGAATCGTCGCTGTGGATCGTTGTCATCCTCGTCGTCCTGGTGCTGGGGGCCGGCGCGATCTGGTGGCGGATGTCGAGGCAGGGCGCGCCGGCGGAGCCCGCGATGCCGACCGCCGCCGCTCCGCAGCCCGATACGACGCCCGCGCCCGCGGCGGTGCCCGAACCCGTCGGGCCGCAGAATCCGATCGACACCGCGGCCGGCGGCGCGCTGCCCAAGCTCGACGACGCCGATGCGCAGGTCAAGTCCGCGCTGGTCGACCTCGTCGGCAGCAAGGGCGTGCTGAACTTCCTGCAGGTCGATGGTTTCGTGCGCCGCGTTGTCGCCACGGTCGACAACCTGCCGCGCGAGCACGCCACCTCGCGCGTGTGGCCGGTGCAGCCGACGCAGACGCGCTTCATGGTCAGCGGCAGCGGCGAGGCGCAGAGCATCAGCCCGGACAACGGCGCGCGCTACACGCCCATGGTGCTCTTCGCCGAGTCGGTCGACACCGCGCGCGCCGCCGCGCTCTACAAGAAGCTCTATCCGCTGTTCCAGCAGGCCTATGAAGAACTCGGCTATCCCAATCGCTACTTCAACGACCGGCTGGTGGCGGTGCTCGACCATCTGCTGCAGACGCCCGAGCCCTCGGGGCCGGTGCGTGTCACGCTGACCGAGGTCAAGGGCGAGATGTCTTCGGAGCGCCCGTGGGTGCGCTACGAGTTCGCCGATCCGGCGCTGCAGTCGCTGTCCGCCGGGCAGAAGATCCTGGTGCGCATGGGGCCGGTCAACGAACGGCGGCTCAAGTCGAGGCTGAGCGCCTTCCGCAGCCAGATCGCGACAGGCGCGGTGGCGAAGAAGTAGTCAGGCGCCTTCCTCCGGTGCTCCCGGCGCGGCGGCGCATGCGAGGGCGCGCATCAGCAGCAGCTTGCGCTCGCGCCCATTGCGCGTGAGCGACGCGGCCTGCCTGAACTCCACGCAAGCTTCCGCCTTGCGGCCCAGCTTGGCGAGCAGATCGCCGCGCACGCTGGGCAGCAGGTGATAGGCCTTGAGCTGCGGCTCCGCGCGCAACGCGTCGACCAGTTCCAGTCCCACGGCGGGGCCGAAAGCCATGGAGAGCGCGACCGCGCGGTTGAGTTCCACGATGGGCGAGGGCGCGAGCTGCGAGAGTGCTTCATACAGCGCGGCGATGCGTGGCCAGTCCGTCTGCGGCGCGGTGCGCGCCCTTGCATGGCATGCCGCGATCGCGCCCTGCAGCGCGTAGGGGCCGAGCGCGCCGCCGAGCTGCTCGGCGCGCGCCAGCGCGGCGAGGCCGCGGCGAATGAGAAGCGGGTCCCAGCGTCCGCGGTTCTGGTCGAGCAGCAGCACCGGTTCACCGTTGGCGTCGACGCGCGCGGCGGCGCGCGAGGCCTGGATCTCCATCAGGGCGACCAGGCCGTGCGCCTCCGGTTCGAGCGGCACCAGCTCGGCCAGGATGCGGCCCAGGCGCAACGCCTCGTCGCACAGCGCGGGGCGCATCCAGTCGTCGCCGGCGGTCGCCGAATAGCCTTCGTTGAAGATCAGGTAGATGACCTCCAGCACGGATGAAAGGCGCGCCTGTAGCTCCCGCGCGCGCGGCGTCTCGAAGGGCACGCGCGCCGCCGCGAGCGTTCGCTTGGCGCGCACGATGCGTTGCGCGATGGTCGGCTCGGGCACGAGGAAGGAGCGCGCGATCTCATCGGTGCTCAGGCCGCCGAGCAGGCGCAGGGTGAGCGCCACGCGCGCCTCGGGCGCGAGCACGGGGTGGCAGGCCGTGAACACGAGGCGCAGCAAATCGTCGCCGACTTCGTCGTCCAGCGCCGCATCGACCGCCGCGGCGAGATCGTCCGCGGCCATCGCGTGGCGGGTGTCGAGCTCGTAGCCGATCTCCTCTTCCTTGCTGGCGTGGAGTTTCCTGCGGCGCAGCAGGTCCAGCGCGCGATGCTTCGCGGCCGCCATGAGCCAGGCGGCGGGCTTGTCCGGCAGGCCCTCGCGCGGCCATTGCTCCAGCGCCGCGACCAGCGCATCCTGCGCCAGTTCCTCGGCCACGCCGACGTCGCGCACCATGCGCGCGAGCGCGCCGATGATCCGGGCGGACTCGATGCGCCAGACGGCATTGATGGTGCGGTGCGTCTCGGCCGCGCTCACCGTCGGGCCTGCTTCAGCGCTTCTGCATCTCGGCGAAACCGGCCGCGGCTTCCTGCACGTCGGGGGGGAAGTCCTCGAACTCCTGGACCTGGCGCAGCTCGATGGTCTCGTTCTCGCCGGCAGGGCAGCGGCAGGCCCAATCGACGGCTTCCTGCTTCGACTTCACCTTCAGCATCCAGTAGCCGCCGAGCACCTCCTTGGCCTCGGTGAAAGGCCCGTCCGTCACCTTGGCCTTGCCGCCGGGGAAGGTGATGCGCACGCCCATGGAGGGCGGGTGGAGGCCATCGAGCGTGACCAGCACGCCGGCCTTCTGCAGCGCCTCGTTGTATTTCATCATCGCCTCGACGGCCTTGGCGTCGGGCATGGTGCCGGGGGCGGCGCTTTCGTAGCCCTTGGGGATCATCAGCATCATGAATCGCATTCGTGTCTCTCCGTGGGATGGGTTCGGGGTCCGCCTCAAGCCTGCGCGGCCTTCTTGCTTTCGGCCATCTGCGCGAGCAGGCGCTCTTCCTGCTCCCGCAGTTCGGGCGTGAACTCGGCGCCGAAGTCCTCGGCCTCGAAGACCTGGCGCAGCTCGACCTCGGTGTTGTCGTCGAAGGGGGCGCGCTTGAGCCATTCGATGGCCTCTTCCCGGGAGCGCACCTGCCACAGCCAGTAGCCCGCGATGAGCTCCTTGGTTTCGCTGAAAGGACCGTCGATGACCGTGCGCGTCTTGCCCGAGAAGCGGATGCGCACGCCCTTCGAGCTGGGGTGCAGGCCGTCCATGCCGAGCGCGATGCCTGCCTTCACGAGTTCCTCGTTGTAGTGGCCCATGTCGGCGAGCATCTTCTGGCTGGGCATGACGCCGGCTTCGGAATCCTTGTTGGCTTTGACGATGACCATGAAACGCATGTCGATTCTCCTGTTCGGGTGGCGAGCCGCCGGATGGGGCTCTGTACGGACGTCGAAGGAGGATGGGCCGGATCGACAGCGACGGCGTCTGAATTTGTAATTATTTGCGCAATGTCAGGCGCTGGCTATCGGAGCACCGCGCCGTCGCGCGTCAGCGCGGCTCGCAGCGGGCCGGCTTCCACCGCGCGGACCCGCGCGTCGTCGCCGCTGTCGGCGGCCATGGCCGCAGCCGTCCCGGCCGCCTGGCCCACGGCCATGGAGATGGTCATGACCCGGATCGCCGCCAGCGCCTGGTGGCTCGCCGAGATGCCGCGGCCGACGACCAGGGCGTTGTCGAGCGTGCGGGGGATCAGGCTTCGGTAGGGAATCTGGTACGCGTGGTCGTCGTCCATCGGGACGTAGTGCAAGGCGCCGCCTGATGCGGGGTGGATGTCGATCGGATACGCGCCGGCGGCGATCGCATCGGCGAACTGGGCGGGCAGGAGCAGCTCTTCCGCCGTCAGCACATGGTCGCCCTCCACGCGGCGGGTCTCGCGCACGCCGACCTGCGTGGCGAAGGCGCGCAGCCGACCCTGTTCGCAGCCGGGCACCGAGGTGCCGAGAAAGCGCGCGGCCCGCCAGGCCTGGCGGCGCCCTTCGATTTCCGCGGCGCCGAGGGCCAGGGGGTCCGTGGCGTCGATGCCCAGGCGGCTGATGTTGAACCAGGCGTCCGTCGAATAGGGGTCGCGGCTCGAATGAATGGCCGCCCGTGCCAGATGGCCCTCCGCGTGGCCTCGCGCGGCGAGTGCGGCGATCTGCGCCTTCGGCATGGCGTCGAAGCGCGCGAAGTCCACGGGCCCGAAACGGAACATCATGGTGGCCGGCTGCAGCGCTTCCCCTTCGTCGAGCGCCAGGAAGCGCGCGCCGGCGCGCTGGAGCGCGTCGATGTCGCCGGAGGCGTCGATCAGCACCCGGGGGCGCAGCGTCAGGATGCCGCCCTTGGTCAGCACGCGCAGGGCGTTGACACGCCGGCCCTCGCATTCGACGTCGAGCAGGTTGGCGTGAAGCAAGGGCCGCACGCCGGCCGCCACGACCATGTCGTCGAACACCAGCTTCAGCACCTCGGGCGCGTATTCGACGCGATCCATGCGATGACCGGTCGACATCACGAAGGTCTCATGCGGCCGCGCGCCGCCGTAGGCGCCGAGCCGGGCCACGACCTCGTCCGCCAGGCCTGCCACCACCCTGCGCCCATTGCCGGTCTGCCAGCTGTTGAATTGCGCCACGGCGCCCGCCGTGGCATTGCCGCCCAGGAAGCCGTAGCGCTCGACCAGCACGACCGATGCGCCATGCCTCGCCGCCGCGACGGCCGCGATCGTGCCCGCGACACCGCCGCCGCAGACGACCACGTCCGCTCCCAGGGTCCGGCCGTCAGGGGTGCCGAGGCTGTTCATCAGCTCTCCACGTGGATGCCGCGCGTCCGGATCACTTGTTCCCAGCGGCTGCCCTCGGTCTTCAGGTACTGGCGGGTCGCCTCGCGCCCGCTCTCGAAGGGCGTCAGGCTGAGCGCGGCGAAGCGCTTGCGGACCGTGTCCGACTTCAATGCCGCGGCGAGCAGGGTCTCCAGCCGCGCCAGGCCTTCGGGCGGGATCGTGCCCTTGGGCGCCACGAGCGTGGCCCAGCCCTGCACCTCCAGGCTCTGCAGGCCGAGGCTGCGGAAGGTGGGGACGTTCGGCAGTTCCGGCACCGCCTGCGGCGACGAGACGGCGAGGGCGCGCAGGCGCCCCGAACGAATGTGCACGATGACGCTGGGAAGGTTGAGGAAACCGATGGACACCAAGCCCGAGATGAGATCCGGAACCAGCGCGCTCTCGCCCTTGTAGGCCACGCTCACGACCGGCGTGGCCGTCTGCAGCGAGAACAGTTCGGCCGTCAGGTGCGCCAGCGTGCCCGTGCCGCTGTTGCCGGCACTCAGTTCGCCGGGGTGCGCCTTCGCATGGGCGATCAGCTCCGCCACGGTCCTGGCCGGCGAGTCCGCGGGCACCACCAGCACCAGGGGCTGCTGCGAAACCATGCCGATCGCATCGAAGTCGCGCGCCACGTCGTAGCTGAGCCTGGGGTTGAGCACCGGGTTGATCACCATGCTGTTGCTTCCCATGAGAAGGGTGTGCCCGTCGCGGCTCTGCAACGCGGCGGCCACGCCGATCGCGCTGCCCGCGCCCGGCTTGTTCTCCACGATCACGGGCTGCCCGAGCTGCGGCGCCAGCGCCTCGGCCAGCACGCGGGCGGAGCCGTCGGCGCCGCCGCCGGGCGCGAAGGGCACGATGATGCGCACGGCCTTCGATGGCCACGGGTCGGCCGCCGAGGCATTGCGCTCCAGTGCGGCGGCCAGGGTGCCGGTGGCGGCCAGAAGGAGCGTCGAGAGGAGGTCTCTTCGGGAGATGCCGTGCAGCGCCCGACGCGAGGCCGCGATGGGTGGAGGGTGCATTTGTCTGCCTTTGTTCTATGAATCGTGCCGATCGTAGGCACGCCCCCGCGGCCGTCCAAATACCAACATTGGGCGCTCCCATAACATCGGGTTATCGAGCGCCGCCGGCGCGTCGGAAACCAAACCATGAACCTGAGACAGATCGAGGTCTTCCGCGCCGTCATGCTTGCCGGCTCGGTGACCGACGCGGCCCGCCTTCTGCATGTCTCGCAGCCGGGCATCAGCCGCATGCTTTCGCATGTCGAATTGCAGCTCGGGCTGCGGCTGTTCGAACGCAGAAAGGGCAGGCTGCTGGCCACGCCCGAGGCGCAGGCGCTGTTCGCCGAGGTCGAGCAGGTGTATCGCGGCGTCGCCCGCATCGACGAATGCGCCGAAGCGCTCAAGAGCGGAAGCATGCTCAGCCTGCGGGTGCTGGCCAGTCCGAGCACCGGCCTGGAGGTGGTGCCGCAGGCGCTGACGCAACTCGGCCGCGAGTTTCCTTCCGCGCGCATCTACCTGGAGATCCTCGCGGCACGGGAGATGGTCAAGCGCCTGGCCGGGCATGAGGCCGACATCGCGATCTCGACCGTTCCCATCGACGACCCGCTGCTGAGGTCGCGGCCCATCGGCCAATGGACGCTGGCCTGCGTGTTCCCCAAGGGCCATCCCTTCGAGCAACGGCGTTCGGTGATGCCGGCCGACATCCTGAAGGAGCGCCTGATCGGCTTCAGCGCGGACACGCCGCAGGGTCGCATCGTCGCGGACTGGTGCGCCAGCCACCGATGCGAGTCCCCGGTGCGCGTCGAGGTCCGCGCCGGCCAGGCCGCCTGCGCGATGGCTGCCGCGGGCGGGGGCATCGCGGTTGTCGACGACCTGACGGCGAGGGGCTGCATGACCGACAGGCTCTCGTTCCGGCCGATCGTCGACGCGCCGTCCTTCGACGTTTTCGCGGTGACCCACGAGAACATCCCGGCTTCGCTGCTGTCGGGCAAGTTCGTCGAGCGGGCCGAAGCGGCGCTGCGCCGCTGACCGCACGAAGTCATGGGCGCCGGTCGGGCGCGCTTGTCACCGGCGTCGCCGCTTCATGCAGCGGAACGAGGAAGTTCAGCTGGTCCAGCCGCATCGCGGCGAGCCCGTCCTCGCGTCGTTCCACCAGGTAGGAGGTGATGGCGCAGTTCGGCACGTCGCCCCGCCGGTCGATGTCCAGGATCTGCTGCTCGTCCATGTGTTCGAGCAGGTAGCGCATGCAGTTGACGGTGACCTGGTGCGCGACCACCAGGACGCGCCGGTCCGCGTATTCGCGCGTCACCATTTCGAGCAGGCTGCGCAGCCGCAGGATGACGTCGCACCAGCTCTCGCCGCCGGGCGGCCGGAAGTAGAACTTGCCGACCAGCTGGCGCTGCTCATCGAGGGCGGGATGGATCTGCCCGATGCCCAGCTTGGTGAGCCCATCCAGGATGCCGAACTCCTTCTCGCGCAGCCGTTCGTCGATGCGCAGCACGATCGGCGCGCTGGCCATGCGGCTGCGCTCGGCGACGAGGCGGGCGGTCTCGCGCGCGCGCACATAGGGCGAACAGAGGATCACTTCGGGTTGCGCGTCGGGCTGCAGCCTGGCGAACCAGTCGCCCAGCGCGATCGACTGCGCCACGCCGAGTTCGGACAGCGGCACGTCGACGTCGCGCCATGCCAGATCGATCACGGGCAGGCCGCCGGCCTCCGCCGCGTGACGCGCGATGTTGCCGGCGCTCTGTCCGTGGCGCACGAGCCAGAGGGTGCGGGGCCAGTGGGGTTGCATGGGAGAGATGATAGGAATCAGCTTCCCCTATGCCTCGTAGGCCGAAGCCGGATTCGCCGGAACGCCTTGATATTGCTCCCCCGCAGTCACAGTTGGAAATGCGCTTGGGGAGGGCGAATTCTTGACCATCGCAAAGGAAGCAGATGCGAGGTCGCGCGCCTTGGCAGCAAATTCTCATGGACTCGGGCCGCCTGTACAGGTTCATCAGCGACGAGGCAGGGCGCACGGTTGACGAGCGATCCCTGGGCTTGAAAGTCGAGAAGGACCTGGGAATCGAAGGCCGGTTGGAGTAGCGCCTTCAGGCGAGATCAGCGATCGGCACGCAACTGCAGAACAGGTTGCGGTCCCCGTAGACGTTGTCGACGCGGCCGATCGGCGGCCAGTACTTGGCCTCCTTGAGCGTCGCCAGCGGGAAGGCGCCGAGCTCGCGCGAATAGGGCCGCGCCCATTCGGTGCCGAGCAGGCTCGCCGCCGTGTGGGGCGCGTGCTTGAGCGGGTTATCTTCCCTGGGCCAAACGCCTTCCTCGACGCGCCGGATCTCGCCGCGAATGGCGATCATGGCGTCGATGAAGCGGTCGAGCTCGGCCAGCGGTTCGCTCTCGGTCGGCTCGACCATCAGCGTGCCCGGTACCGGGAAGCTCAGCGTCGGCGCATGGAAGCCGTAGTCGATCAGCCGCTTGGCGACATCCTCCGCCGTGACGCCGCTCGTCTCCTTGAGCGGGCGCAGGTCGAGGATGCACTCGTGCGCGACGTGGCCGTTGGGGCTCGCGTAGAGCGTGGGGTAGTGGTCCTTCAGGCGCGCGCTGATGTAGTTGGCGCTGAGGATCGCGGTCTCGGTCGCGGCCTGCAGGCCGGCCGCGCCCATCATGCGGCAGTACATCCAGCTGATCGGCAGCACGGCGGCATTGCCCAGCGGCGCCGCCGACACCGCGCCCACGCCGTGCGACGCGACACCCGCCGTCGCATGCCCGGGCAGGTAGGGCACGAGGTCTTCCACCACGCACACCGGCCCGACGCCCGGGCCGCCGCCGCCGTGCGGAATGCAGAAGGTCTTGTGCAGGTTCAGGTGGCTCACGTCGCCGCCGAATTCGCCGGGCGCGGCCACCCCGACCAGCGCGTTCATGTTTGCGCCGTCGACGTAGACGCGGCCGCCGTGCGCATGCACGATCTCGCACAGCTCCTTCACGCGGGTCTCGAACACGCCGTGGGTGCTTGGGTAGGTGATCATCACCGCGGCGAGCCGGCCGGCGTGCTTCTCGCACGCGCGCTTCAGGTCGTCGATGTCGACGTTGCCTTCGGCATCGCAGGCCGTCACCACCACCTGCATGCCCACCATCTGCGCGCTGGCCGGGTTGGTGCCGTGCGCCGAGGAGGGGATGAGGCAGACGTCGCGGTGCCCCTGGCCCTTGGCTTCATGGAAGGCCTTGATCGCCAGCAGGCCGGCGTACTCGCCCTGGGAGCCGGCGTTGGGCTGCAGGCTGATGCCCGCGTAGCCCGTGGCCTCGCAGAGCCAGGCGCGCAGCTGGGCGTCGAGCTGCGCGTAGCCCTGCAGCTGCTCGGCCGGCGCGAAGGGATGGATGTTCGCGAACTCGGGCCAGGTGATCGGGATCATCTCGCTGGTCGCGTTGAGCTTCATGGTGCAGCTGCCCAGCGGGATCATGCTGCGGTCGAGCGCCAGGTCCTTGTCGCTGAGGCTGCGGATGTAGCGCAGCATCGCGGTCTCGCTCTTGTGGGTGTTGAACACCGGATGCGTGAGGAAGGCGCTGGTACGGCGCAGGTCCGGGGGAATGCGCGGCGTGATCGTGCCCGAGAGTTCCTCGAAGCGCGGCATCGGCGTGCCGGCGGGCACGAACAGTGCCCACAGGGTCTCGATGTCGGCGCGCGTCGTGGTCTCGTCGAGCGAAATGCCCAGGTGGTGCTGCAGCCGCTGGCGCAGGTTGACGCTGGCGGCGTGCGCGCGCTCCTGGATCTTCGCCGTGTCCTCGCCGGTCTTGACGGTCAGCGAGTCGAAGGCGGTGGCGTTGACGATCTCGCGGCCCATCTGCTCCAGGCCCTGCGCCAGCACCGCCGTCAGCGCGGCGACGCGCTGCGCGATGCGGGTCAGGCCCTGGGGCCCGTGGTAGACCGCGTACATGCTGGCGACCACCGCGGGCAACACCTGTGCGGTGCAGATGTTGGAGGTGGCTTTCTCGCGGCGGATGTGCTGCTCGCGCGTCTGCAGCGCGAGGCGGTAGGCGGGCCGGCCGTGCGTGTCCACGCTGACGCCGACCAGCCGCCCGGGCAGCGAGCGCTTGAACGTGTCGCGGCAGGCCAGGTAGGCGGCGTGCGGGCCGCCGTTGCACATCGGCATGCCGAAGCGTTGCGTGGTGCCGCAGACGATGTCTGCATCCCATTCGCCCGGGGGCACCAGCAGCGTGAGCGCGAGCAGGTCGGCCGCCACGCAGAAGGCGGCGTCGCATTCGTGCGCGTGGCCGGCGAGCGGGCGCAGGTCATGCACATGGCCGGTGGTGGCCGGGTACTGCGCGAGCACGCCGAAGAAGTCGCCGCTCGTCATGAGGTGCGGCAGGGTCTCGGAGACGGTGCTGACCTTCACCTCGATGCCCAGCGGCGCGGCGCGTGTCTTGATGACCTCGATGGTCTGCGGATGGCAGTCGCCCGACACCAGGAAGACCTTGCTCTTGCTCTTGACGCTGCGCCGGGCCAGCGTCATCGCCTCGGCCGCCGCGGTGGCTTCGTCGAGCATCGAGGCGTTGGCGATGGCCATGCCGGTGAGGTCGCACACCATGGTCTGGAAGTTGAGCAGTGCTTCCATGCGGCCTTGGGAAATCTCGGCCTGGTAGGGCGTGTAGGCGGTGTACCAGGCCGGGTTCTCCAGCACGTTGCGCAGGATCACGGCGGGCGTGTGCGTGCCGTAGTAGCCCTGGCCGATGAAGCTTCGCGCCACCTTGTTCTTCGCGGCGATGGCCTTGAGCTCGGCCAGCGCGTCGGCTTCGCTCAGCGCCGCGGGCAGGCGCATCGGCCTGCGGCGGCGGATGGCCGGAGGGACGATGCCGTCGATCAGCTCGGCGCGCGTCGACGAGCCGATGGCGCCGAGCATGCGCGCCTCGTCCTCGGCTTCGATGCCGATATGGCGCGCGATGAATTCCTCGGCGTTCTCGAGGTCGGTGAGCGAGGGCAGGGTGGGCTGGACGGGCGTCGGCATGGATGTGATCAGCTTGGAAGGAACGAGGTACGGAGCAGGAAAGAGGTCGCCGCCGGGCCGCCCCAAGGCGGCCGCGCCTCCCACCCGGGGGGTGGCGAAGCACACGAAGTGGCAAGCCGGGGGGCAGTCATTCGGCGGCCGCCGCCGGGCCGCCCCAAGGCGGCCGCGCCTCCCCCCCGGGGGGGTGGCGAAGCACACGAAGTGGCAAGCCGGGGGGCAGTCATGATTCAGCGATCTTCTGGTAGGCGGCGGCGTCCAGCAGCGCGTCGAGTTGCGAGGGATCGCTCAGGAGCACCTTGAAGAACCAGCCTTCGGCTTCCGGCGCGCTGTTGGCGAGCGAGGGATCGGCGCGCAGCGCTTCGTTGACTTCGGTGACCTCGCCGGACACCGGCATGAAGACGTCGGCCGCGGCCTTGACCGACTCGACCACGCCGGCGACTTCGCCCTGCGCATAGGTCTCGCCGACGTTGGGCAGGTCGACGAAGACGACATCGCCCAGCGCGTCCTGCGCGTGCACGGTGATGCCGACGACGGCGACGCCGTCGCTGCCGGCATCGACCCATTCGTGGTCCTTGGTGTACTTGATGCTCATGAAAAGACTCCTGGTTGGAAATTGATCAGCCGGCCATCATCCACGGAAATAACGCGTCGGCACGAAGGGCATGGTGCTCACTTCCATCGGCACGGGCTTGCTGCGCACGATCGCCTGGATGCGGGTGCCGGGCTCGGCGTAGGCCAGCGCCACGTAGGCCATCGCGATCGGCCGATCGACCGTCGGGCTCAGCAGTCCGCTGGTCACCTTGCCGATCAGAAGACCCTCGAAGGATTGCAGGGGCGTGCCGTCGCGCACCGGCACGCGTTCCAGCGCGACCAGGCCGACCCGCTTGCGCTTCAGGGTGTCGTGGTCCAGGTGGCCCGCGGTGCCGCTGGCGGCCGTGAGCTGCGCAAGAATCCGCGCCGCGCCCGGGAAGCCGCCCTCGCGCGCGCCGCCGGCGCGGCGCACCTTCTGCATCGCCCAGCCGAGCGAGGCTTCGACCGGCGTGGTGCTTTCGTCGATGTCGTTGCCATAGAGGCAGAGCCCGGCTTCGAGCCGCAGCGAGTTGCGCGCGCCCAGGCCGACCGGCTTGACCTCGGGCTGCGCCAGCAGCAAGCGGGCGAGGGCCTCGGCATCCTTCGCGGCCACCGAGATCTCGAATCCGTCTTCACCGGTGTAGCCGCTGCGCGTGACGAAGGCCGCCAGGCCGCCGATGCGCACTTCGCCGCCCGTCATGAAGACGAAGCGCTCGACGCCCGGCGACAGGCGCGCGAGCGTGCCGGCGGCGAGCGGGCCCTGCAGCGCCAGCAGCGCATGGTCGGGCATCGGCTCGACCTGGCAGCGCTGGCCGATCTTCGCGCGGATGTGGGCGATGTCGGCCGCCTTGCAGGCGCCGTTGACGATCACGAAGAGCGAGTCCCGGCCCTCGTTGAAGAACATCAGGTCGTCGAGGATGCCGCCCTGGTCGTTGAGCAGCAGGCCATAGCGCTGCTTGCCGGGGGACAGGCCGATCACGTCGACCGGCATCAACGTCTCGAAGGCGGCGGCGGCGTCGGGGCCCTTGAGGCGCAGCTGGCCCATGTGCGAGATGTCGAACAGGCCGGCGGCCTCGCGCGTGTGCTTGTGCTCGGCCATCAGGCCGGTGGGGTACTGCACGGGCATGCTGTAGCCGGCGAAGGGCACCATGCGGGCGCCGAGCTCGGCGTGCAGGTCGTACAGCGGGGTCTTTTGCAGGACTTCGGCGGGGGCGGGTGAGGAGGCCAAGGCACTCTCCAATAGGGGCAGTCGCTATCCATGACGCAAGCCATGGGCCACCCCTGCTGTCCGCTTTACCTGAGAGATTCGCCCCACGATCGGGGTTTGCTCCTTCGGTGGGCGGCTCTCACTGATCGTTGCTCAGTGGCGGTCCGCCTCTCTCCAGCAAGGAAACGCCCGAAAAAACGAGCGCCTCGTCAGTCCTTTTGCCTGAGCGTTCGGGCCCGATCTCTCGATGGGACCTGCGCCTTCGGCGGCCACGCGGGGGCGCGGCTCTCTCCTGACACGAAAGAGTGTAAGGGATCGGGCAGAGGGCGGTCCCGGGCGCGGCGTCTTCAGTGCACGGCATCGGCCACCGGCAGCAGCATGTCGATGCGTGTGCGGACGGACTCGGCGCGCTCCGGGCCCGCCACCTTCTCGATCTCGGCCAGCATGGCGTTGGCCGTGGACAGCATCGACGTCCGGTCGCGCGCCTCGCGCAGGGTGTCGCGGAACTGCGCGGCGAGCACGGGGTCGCGCCGCACGAACATGCGCTCGCAGAGATCGAACAGGAACATCCGCGTCGTCGCCAGCGAGCGTTTGCCGTCGAAGGCGTCGACCGAGACCGGCGCGGCCTGCGCGAGCGGCGCCGGCACCCGAACGGGCGAGGAGGCCTCCGGCGCCTGCTGCTTCGGCACCAGCAGGAAGCCCTCGTTCACCAGGTGCAGCGCCACCCTTCCAGCCTCTTCGCGGCCGCCGAAGAGTTGGCCGAAATCGGTCACCGAGCGCTGGCCGTCGGCCATCAGCAGCAGCGCTCGCTCGCGCTGGCCCAGCGTGCGGCGGCCCGGCTGGAGTTCCTGGCGGGCCTTGTCGGTCTTGACGAGAAGCATCGGGATCTTGCGGGGTTCGGGATGGAGCACCGCATCATCGGAGGTCGTCGTGACACCCGCGTGAATGCGGCGCCCCCGCGAGTGCGGCGCGGGACGCCCCGGCTTGCTCAGCGCTGGCGCCGCATGAGGTATTCGATGGCCTCGAACAGCGCCTCGCTCACCAGCGCCAGCAGGGCGGCGGGCACGGCGCCGGCGATGAGCAGCCCGCGGTCGTTCAGCGCCAGTCCCGTCACGATGCGCTCGCCGAAGCCGCCCGCGCCGATGAAGGCGGCGATGGTGGCGGTGCCGATGGCGATGGTCGTCGCGGTCCGAACCCCCGCCAGCAAGGTCGGCAGCGACAGCGGCAGCAGCACCAGCCGCAGGCTCTGCGCGCCGGTCATGCCCAGGGCCGTGCCGGCCTCGCGCAGACCCGCGGGCACCTCGGCCAGTCCGGTCACGGTATTGCGCATGATGGGCAGCAGGGCATAGAGCGTGAGGGCGATCAGGGCGGGCACGGTGCCGATCGCTCCGAGCAGCGAGATCAGCAGGGCCAGCAGCGCCAGGGAGGGAATGGTTTGCAGGAGGCCGGTCAGGCCGAGCACGACCGCGCGCACGCGCAGGTGCGGGAACACGAGGATGCCCAGCGGCACCGCGATGAGGATCGCGAGGCCGACCGAGGCCCCGACCAGCAGCAGGTGTTGCCGCGTGAGGCGGCCGAGGTCCGAGCCGAAGAGCTTGGCGGCGAAGCCGCGGGGGACTTCGCCGGATACGGCGGCCTTGCGCGCCAGGAAATCGCGCGCGATCGCATCGAAGGCCTCGCCCTGCAGTTCGGCGCGCGCGTTCATGCGGATCATGGCGGGCTCGTCGATGCGACCCTGGAGCTTCTGCAGCGCGGCCCAGGCCTGCGGCCAGCGCGCCGGCACGTCCAGCCGGTAGAGCACGACCGCCTCGTAGCGGGGGAAGTAGCGGCGGTCGTCTTCCAGCACGCGCAGCTGGAGGTGGTCGATCTTGGCGTCGGTGGTGTAGATGTCCATGACGTCGATCTGCCGGGCCGCCATCGCGTCGTAGGCGAGGCCATGATCGAGCCCCACGGGCTTCTGCCTGAAGCCGTAGCGTTCGGCCAGACCCACCCAGCCATCGGCGCGCCCGATGAACTCGTTGGACAGGCCGAGCTTGAGGTCGGGATGGGCGGCCAGGTCGCTCAGGCTGTGGATCCCCAACCGGTCTGCCTCCGCCGCCCTCATGGCGAGCGCGTAGCCGTCGTTGAAGCCCAGCGGTATGGCCACGCCGAGCCCGAGCGGCGCGAGCGCGGCGTTCATGGCTTCGGGGGAGAGCATCTGCGGGCTCTTGAGGATCTCCTGCGCGATGGTGCCCGTGTATTCGGCGTACATGTCGATGTCGCCCGAGCGCAGGGCCTCGTAGACGATGGCCGTGTTGCCGAGCCCCTGGCGCACCACCGGCGGCGAGGCGAGGTGCGGGGCCGCGGTCTGCGCGAGCACCTCGGCGAGGATGTAGGACTCGGTGAAACGCTTGGAGCCGATGCGCAGGCCCTCGCCCTGGGCGTGGGACGCCGAAGCCGCCGAGAGCAAGCCAAGGCAGAACAGCAGGACGAGCCAGGCGCGAGGCCTCGAGCGGGGCGGCGGGTGCATCCCGCGCAGTGTAGGGCCGCTTCTCCTACAGCGGATCGTCAGCGGGGCTGATGCGGAGCCGGTTCGGGCGAAAGCAAGCTGGAGCGGTGCTGATCAACTATGTGCGACACGGTCAAGGCAAGTCTCTGGTCCTGGTTCATGGACTGGGGGGGAACTGGCGTTCCTGGCAGAACATCCTGGACCCGCTCGCGGGGCATCGCAGCGTGCTCGCGATCGATCTGCCCGGCTTCGGCAAGAGCCCGCCGCTCGCGGGCGAGATCTCGGTGCGGACGATGGCGGATGCGGTCACCCTGTTCCTGAAGGAGCACGACCTCCTCGGCACCGACGTCGTCGGCAGCGCGATGGGGGCGGGGCTGGTGCTCGAACTCGCGCGGCGGGGCGATGTCGTGGGGGCGGTGGTATCGCTCGATCCGTGCGGGTTCTGGGCCGGTTGGGAGCGCCACCTCTATCACGCCTCGATCTGGCTGTCGCTCAGGCTCGCTCGGGCGCTGCAGTTCGCGATGCCCGCCATCACGGCGCACGAGTGGTCGCGGGCGCTGCTCCTGACCCAGATCTCGATGCGCCCGGACCTACTGACGGCCTCGCTGGTGCTGGAGGAAATGCGCAGTTGTGCGGCGGCGCGGTCCATCGACTCGCTGCTGACCGATCTGGTGCGCGGTGCGCCGCAGCTGGGAGCCCCCAGCGGCAGCATGCGCAAGCCGCTCGTCATCGGCTGGGGGCGCGACGACCGCGTCTGCCTGCCGCGGCAGGCGGCGCGCGCGCTGCATCTCTTTCCCGACGCGCGGCTGTACTGGTTCGAACGCTGCGGGCATTTCCCGCACTGGGATGCGCCCGAGGAGACGACGCGGCTGATTCTCGAAACGACGGCCGATTGACCGATGAAGAATTTCGTTCCGCTCCCCGACGTGCATGGCGCCCGCGAATTGCCGACGGTCATCGTCGACGGCTACAGCCTCCAGCTTCGCGACAAGGACGGCTTCGTCGGCGACCAGGCCAGCCAGACCGCGTTCAGGCAACTGCTGGAGCGTTGGCGCCAGCGGCGCCGCAAGCGGGGCAAGGACCCGCTGGGCAACGTGCATTCCAGGGATTTGAGCAAGAGCAGCCTCRATGCCGCGCTGAAGACCAGGCGGGCCTCCGAGGCCGGCGACGTGGTGCATGCCGCCATCGAGGAGTTCGCCGGCGAACTGGCCGGCGTGATCGGCCGCTTCCTGCGCCAGCCCTCCTGGAAAGGCGTCGAGCGCATCGTGATCGGGGGCGGATTTCCGGAGAGCGACGTCGGCGAGCGCGCGATCCTGCAGGCCTCGGCCATGCTTCAGGACATGAATGTGAACGTCCAGCTGGCGCGAATCTGTCACGAGACCGACGACGGCGGACTGCTCGGCTGGGTGCATCTCGCGCCGCCGCAGCTGCTCGAGGGCAACGACGCGATCCTGGCACTGGACATCGGCGGCACCAATGTGCGCTGCGGCATCGTCAAGACGCGGATCAGGAAGGCGCCGGACCTGTCGCGCGCGAAGGTGATTCGGCGCGAGAAGTGGCGCCACGCCGACGATGGTCCGAATCGCAAGCTGCTGGTCGAGCGGCTGGCGGAAATGCTGGAAGACCAGATCCGCTACTGCGAGAGAAAAGGCATCCGGCTTTCGCCCTTCATCGGCATCGGCTGCCCGGGCCTCATCCGCCAGGACGGGTCGATCGCGCGCGGGACGCAGAACCTGCCGGGCGACTGGGAGAGCGACAGCTTTCATCTGCCCACGGAGTTGTGCAATCGCATTCCGATGATCCGCAAGGAGGCCACAGTGGCCCTGATGCACAACGACGCCGTCGTCCAGGGCCTGAGCGAGCTGCCCTTCATGCGGGACGTGAAGCGCTGGGCCGTCCTGACGATCGGCACCGGACTCGGCAATGCGAGCTACACGAACAAGCCTACAGCTGGAAAGCGACGGTGAGCAGCAGCCCTTCGACCACGTCGCGCACGAGGCCCGGGCGCCGCGCGTTGTAGGTCGCGCCGGCGGAGGCGGTGGTTTCGATCCATTGCGCGAACCAGTCGATCTCGGCCTCGCCGTAGAAGACCACCGCCGACTCGTGGTTCAGCAGCAGGCTGCGCATGTCGAGGTTGATCGAGCCGCACATCGCGAATTCCTCGTCGACCACGACGGCCTTGGCATGCGCCATGAAGGGCAGCATGCGAAAGATGACGCCGGCGCGCGCGAGATCGCGCATGGCGCGCGCGCGCACGAAATCGGCGAGCCGGTGGTTGGACCGCGCGGGCATGGCGATGGTCACCTGCACTCCGCGCCGCGCCGCGAGGCGCAGTGCGTCGCGCAGGCCGTCGCCCGGCACGAAGTAGGGGGTGATCGCGAGCAGCCGATGCTCGGCGCGGAAGCAGGCATCGATCAGCAGCGCGTGGGCCGTGTCTTCCGTCTGGTCGGGGCCGCTCGGCAGATACTGCGCCAGGCCGCCGTCCTCGAAATCCGGCACGTCCGCGCCGATGGCGCGCGGCTTGCGTCCGCGCACCGAGGCCCAGTCGTGGTCGAACTGCCGCGCGGCGGCGGCGGCCACGCTGCCCTTGATGTCGAAGGACAGATCGCGCCACGGCACCGGGTACTCGTCGTTGCCGACGAAGTATTCGCCCGCCAGGTTGCGCCCGCCGGACCAGAGCCAGCCGTCGTCCGCGATCGTCACCTTGCGATGGTTGCGCAGGTTGCGCGGGCCCGCGCGGCGCAGGCTGAAGAGCGGGCGGAACACCGCGATCTCGGCGCCGGCATCGCGCAGCGTCTCGAAATGATGGCGCGGCAGCGACAGCGCGCCGAAGCCGTCGAGCAGCACGCGCACCTTGATGCCCTGGCGCGCGCGCATCGACAGCCGGTTGATGACTTCGTGCCCGAGCGAATCGTCGCCGATGATGAAGGTGCCCACGTCGATGCGTTCGCGCGCGCCCTCGATCACCTCGCGCAGGGCCTCGCGGGCGGCATCGCCGTCGGAATGCAGGCGCACCGCGCAGCGGCCCGGCGCCGCCAGGCCGAAGCTCTCGATCAGGTCGGCGGCCCAGTGCCCCATCGGCGTGGAGCGCTGCGGGCGCGGCGAGCCCGAGGGCCGCAGCTTGCGCTGGCCGAACAGCAGGTAGGTCGGCAGGATCAGATAAGGCACCAGCAGCAGGCCCATCACCCAGGCCATCGCCGTGGTCGGCGCGCGCTGCTCGCGGCGTGCGCGCGTGGTCAGCACGTAGACCAGCAGCGCGAAGGTGACGACCAGCAGATGCTGCGATGGCGAAGGCAGCCAGTCGAGCCAGTCGTCGATGCGGTTCACGCGTCGAGCATCGATTGGAGGAACAAGGGGACCGGACGCGCCTGCGACGCGAGGAACGCCATCATCGGGCCGACCACCTGCCGCACCGGCGGCCGCACGCCCATGCGGTCGCGCCAGGCCACCAGCCGTGGCGTGGCATCGGTCATGCCGGCGCCCTTGCGGTCGGCGAAGACGTGTGCCATGTAGAAGGCGATGTCTGCGAAGGAATAGGGGCCGGCCAGGTGGTCGCCCTGCGCCAGCCGCTCTTCCATGCGCTCGTAGAAACGCGCGCACGCCGCGCAGGCGGTTTGCGCCGCTTCGCCCTGCATGTCGTGCTGAAGGCCCATGAGGCGGATCACGTGCGGAAAGAAGACCTCGTCCGACATGTGCTCGAGCTGGCGCGCGAGTGCCCGCCGGGCGGGGCCGCCCGGCCACAGCGGCGGTTCGGGCGCGATGTCCTCCAGGTATTCGAAGATCTGCGTCGAGTCGAAGATCTCGACCTCGCCGTCGATCAGGATCGGAACCTGGTGCTTCGGATTGATCCGCAGCACTTCCGGGTGCCTCGGCTCGTATCTGTCGTCGCGATCGAAGGGCACCATGATGGCTTCGACAGCGAGGCCTTTTTCGAGCGCCGCGATCTGCACCTTGGCGCCGAACATGCTGAGGGGGGCGGTGAAGAGCTTCATTGTCGGTTTCATGGCAATGACCTTACTTCATCACGATCAGGCCTTCAGGTCGAGCCCCAGACTTCCCGGGCGGTTTCCACCACCAGCCGCAGCTTGGCGCGCTGCGCCTCGACGGCGATGTTGTTTCCGTGCACCGTGCTCGAGAAGCCGCACTGCGGAGACAGCGCGAGCTGTTCGAGCGGCACGTACTTGGCGGCGGCCTCGATGCGGCTCTTGAGCTCGTCCTTGTCTTCCATCTCGCCGAACTTGGTGGTCACGAGGCCGAGCACCACGGTCTTGCCCTTGGGCAGGAAGCGAAGCGGGCGGAAGTCGCCCGAGCGCGCATCGTCGTATTCGAGGAAGTAGGCGTCGAGATCCATTTCCTTGAGCAGGGCCTCGGCGACCGGCTCGTAGTTGCCGGCCGCGGCGTGCGTGCTCTTGAAGTTGCCGCGGCACAGGTGCATGGCGAGCGTCATGCCCGCCGGCTTCTGCGCCACCACCTTGTTGATGAAGGCGGCATAGCGATGCGGCAGCTCGTTGGGGTCGTCGCCGCGCTGGCGGGCGGCTTCGCGCATCTTCTCGTCGCACAGGTAGGCGAGGTTGGTGTCGTCCATCTGCACATAGGTGCAACCGGCCGCGGCCAGCGAACGCAGTTCGTCGCCATAGGCCTGGGCCACGTCGTCGTAGAAGAAGGGGTCGAGTTCGGGGTAGTGCTCCCTGCTGATGCCGGCGCGGCCGCCGCGGAAATGCAGCATGGTGGGCGAGGGGATGGTCACCTTCGGCGTGTTGCCGGCGGACACCTGGCTCTTGAGGTACTCGAAGTCGGCGAGCTGGATGTTCTTGGCGTGGCGCACCTTGTCGATCACGCGCATCACGGGCGGGGCCAGCTCCTCGGTGCCGTCCGGCTTGCGGATGGTGACGGGGATGTCGGTCTTCACGCCGCCGAGCTGCTCGAGGAAGTCGATGTGGAAGTAGGTGCGGCGGAATTCGCCGTCGGTGATGCTCTTGAGGCCGATGTCCTCCTGGAACTTCACGATCTCGGTGATGGCCTTGTCTTCGACCTTGCGAAGCTGCTCGGGCGTGATCTCGCCCTTGGCCTTCTGCTCGCGGGCGTCGAGCAGGAACTTGGGACGCAGGAAGCTGCCGACGTGGTCGTAGCGGGCAGGCAGGGCGGCGTGCTGGGACATGGATGGGCTCCGTCGATTTCTGGAAAAGAACGGTCGATCGTATCCGCACCGGAGGGGCCGATGCTGAATACAGCGCGCCTGGGGTTTTCCCTAGAAATGAGTCAAAAGACTGGACTTTTGGCTTCCGCTGTATACATTGCGTATCCCATGAACACCTCCACGAGCCCATTTCCCCTGAATGCGTGGTACGCCGCGGCCTATGACGTCGAGGTCAGGCACGCGCTGCTGTCGCGCACCATCTGCAACCAGAAGGTCGTGCTCTACAGGCGCACCGACGGCGAGGTCGCCGTGCTGGAAGACGCCTGCTGGCATCGGCTGATGCCGCTGTCGCTCGGCCGCCTGGAGGGCGACGAACTGGTGTGCGGCTACCACGGGCTGGTGTACAACAGCCAGGGCCGCTGCACCTTCATGCCGAGCCAGGAGACCTTGAATCCTTCGGCCTGCGTCAGGGCCTATCCGGCCGTCGAGAAGCACCGCTTCGTCTGGATCTGGCCGGGCGACCCGGCCAAGGCCGACCCGGCGCTGGTGCCCGACATGCACTGGAACGACGACGCCGAATGGGCCGGCGACGGCAAGATGATCCGCGTGAACTGCGACTACCGGCTGGTCGTCGACAACCTGATGGACCTGACGCACGAGACCTTCGTCCACGGCTCGTCGATCGGCAACCGCGCGGTGGCGGAGGCGCCTTTCGTCGCGACGCACGGCGACCATTCGGCCACGGTCACGCGCTGGATGGAGAACATCGACGCGCCGCCTTTCTGGGCCGCGCAGATCCATCATGCGCACGGCTACAAGGGCAAGGTCGACCGCTGGCAGATCATTCGTTTCGAGGGCCCTTGCACGGTCAACATCGACGTCGGCGTGGCCGAGGCCGGCAGCGGCGCGGTGCCGCGCGAGGGCTCGGCCGGCGACAGGAGCCGCGGCGTGAACGGCTACGTGCTCAACACCATCACGCCCGAGACCGACAAGACCTGCCTCTATTTCTGGGCCTTCGCCCGCAACTACTGCATCGGCGAGCAGCGGCTCACACACGAGTTGCGCGAGGGCGTGTCCGGGATCTTCCGCGAGGACGAGCTCGTGCTCGAGGCGCAGCAGCGCGCCATCGACGAGCGGCCGGACTACAGCTTCTACAACCTCAACATCGACGCCGGCGCCATGTGGGCGCGCCGGATCATCGACCAGATGATCGCGAAGGAAAGGCCGCGCGCGGCGACCATCCCGATCCGGGCCGTGGCGGACGCCGGCGTGGCGGAGCGTTCGTGAGCGCAGCGGCGGCGCCCGGTGTCGAGCCTGCGGAGGGCGGCGGCTCGCAGGCGGTCAAGGCCCAGCTTCGGCTGCGCGAGATGGTGCTGGCCGGCGAGCTGCCGGGCGGGGCGCGCATCGCCGAGGTTGCGATTTCCGAGCTGCTCGGCGTCTCGCGCACGCCGGTGCGCAGCGCGCTCATGAGGCTCGAACAGGAAGGCCTGCTCGAAGCCCTGCCCAACGGCGGCTATGCGGTGCGGACCTTCTCGGAGCGCGACGTGTCCGATGCCATCGAACTGCGCGGCACGCTCGAGGGCCTGTCGGCGCGGCTCGCCGCCGAGCGCGGCGCCTCGCCGGTGGTGTTGCGCGAGGCGCGCGCGTGCCTGCGGCGCATCGACGAACTGCTGCGCGACCCCGCGCTCGACGATGCGGCCTTCTCGCGCTACGTGGCCTTCAATGAGCAGTTCCACCGCCTCCTGTCCGAGATGTCGGGCAGCGCGCTGATCGCCAAACAGCTCGAGCGCGTGGTCAATCTGCCGTTCGCGTCGCCTTCGGGCTTCGTGGTCGTGCAGGCGAACTCGCAGGCGGCGCGCGACATGCTGCTGATCGCGCAGGACCAGCATGGCCAGGTGCTCGACGCGATCGAGAACCGCGAAGGTTCGCGCGCCGAGGCGCTGATGCGCGAGCACAGCCGCATCGCGCAGCGCAACCTCCGCGAGGCGCTGCACGGCGCCGAATCCCATCCCTTGCCGGGCGTACAACTCATACGGCGCCGCGCCTGAAGACTTGCGAAGATGAAAAGCGAAACCCACTGGATGCCCGCGCGCATCACCGCCTTGCGCGACCTGACGCCGACCGTGCGCGAGTTCGAGATCACGCCCGAATCGGGCATCGTCGCGGGCCATGAGCCCGGGGCGCACCTGCAGGTGCAGGTGCTTGTCGGACACGCGGGCGCGGGGCGGATGCAGACGCGTTCCTATTCGCTGGTCGGGGCGCCCGACGGGAAGGCGTGGCGCATTGCCGTGAAACGCCTCGACGACGGCCGGGGCGGCTCGCTGGCGATGTGGCGCCTGGCGTCGGGCGATCGGCTCCTGGTCTGCGAGCCGCAAAGCCACTTCGGCCTGGACGAGAAGGCGCCCGGCTATCTACTTGTGGCGGGCGGCATCGGCATCACGCCGCTGGTCTTCATGGCCCAGCGCCTGGGCGCGCTGGCCGCGCGCAGCGGCGTTCGCGTGCGCATGCTCTATGGCGCGCGCAGCGAGGATGAGCTGGCTTATCTCCCTGTGCTGCGGGAGGCGTTGGGCCGGTGTGAAACGGCCAGCGTGCAGGCTCATGTCGGGAGCGCACCCATCGATTTCGCGGCCGAGATCGCGGCGTTGCCGCCGGCCGGCCAGCTCTATACCTGTGGGCCGGTGCCGATGCTCGAGGCGGTCAAGCGCGCATGGGCGGCCGCCGGCCGCGCGCAGGCCGACCTGCGCTTCGAGACTTTCGGCAGCAGCGGCCGCCTCGCGGCGCAGGCCTTCGAGGTGCGCATTCCGCGCCACGGCCTGAGCCTCACCGTGCCGGCCGACGGCACCTTGCTCGAAACGTTGGAGGCCGCCGGCGTGGAGACGCTGTGGGATTGTCGGCGCGGCGAATGCGGCCTCTGCGCCGTGGACGTTCTTGCCGTGGACGGCGAGATCGACCACCGCGACGTGTTCCTCAGCGCGCACGAGAAAGAGCAGGGACGGCGCATGTGCGCGTGCGTGTCGCGCGCGGTCGGCACGATCACGATCGATTCGGCATGGCGTCCCGATAGTCTCTGAGCCCGCCGCGGGCTTTGTGCGATCATCGCGCAGATCAATCGTTGATCGCGCAGAAACTCGGCGTCCGCGCGGGGCGCTAGGTGTTTGCCGCGGCGCGCGCCCGCTTGCATCTGGTCACAATACCCCCCGTTCTGCTTCCATAGAAATAGGAGCCTTTTCCATGCAACGTCGCCATCTCATCTGGGCCGCGAGCCTGACCGCCATCGCGCTGGCCATGCCGCTGGCCCATGCCCAGAGCAACACCTTCAAGATCGGCCTGATCCTGCCGATGACGGGGCAGTCGGCTTCCACGGGGCGCCAGATCGAGGCCGCGGCGCGGCTCTACATGGCGCAGAACGGTGACACGGTCGCGGGCAAGAAGGTCGAGCTGATCGTCAAGGACGACACGGGCCTGCCGGATGTCACCAAGCGCATCGCGCAGGAACTGGTGGTCAACGACAAGGTCAATGTGCTGGCCGGTTTCGGCCTCACGCCGCTCGCGCTGGCCGTGGCGCCGATTGCCACGCAGTCGAAGACGCCCGAGGTCGTGATGGCCGCGGCCACCTCGAGCATCACGGAGGCTTCGCCCTACATCATCCGTTCCAGCTTCACGCTGCCGCAGGTGTCGGTCGCCATGGGCGACTGGGCGCCGAAGAACGGCGTGAAGTCGGTGGTCACGCTGGTGGCCGACTACGGCCCCGGCAACGATGCCGAGAAGTTCTTCAGCGAGCGCTTCCAGCTCAACGGCGGCAAGGTGATCGAGAAGCTGCGGGTACCGCTGCGCAACCCCGACTTCGCGCCTTTCCTGCAGAAGGTGCGCGACGACAAGCCCGATGCGCTCTTCGTCTTCGTGCCCTCGGGCGCCGGCGCGGCGGTGATGAAGCAGTTCCTGGAGCGCGGCATGGACAAGGCCGGCATCCGGCTGATCGCCACCGGCGACGTGACCGATGACGACCAGCTCAACGACATGGGCGACGGCGCGCTCGGCGTGGTCACCTCGCACCACTACTCGGCGGCGCATCCGTCGGCGATGAACAAGAAGTTCGTCGAGGCCTTCGAGAAGGCCAACAAGAACATGCGCCCGAACTTCATGGCCGTCGGCGGTTATGACGGCATGCGCGTGATCTACGAGGCGCTCAAGACCACCAAGGGCCAGGGCGGCGGCGACGCGCTGCTGGCGGCGATGAAGGGCCAGGTCTTCGAGAGTCCGCGCGGCGAGGTGCTGATCGATGCGCAGACCCGCGACATCGTGCAGGACGTGTACCTGCGCAAGGTCGAGAAGAAGAATGGCCAGCTCTACAACGTCGAGTTCGACGTGATCAAGGCCGTGAAGGATCCGGGCAAAGCAAAATGAAGCTCGCCCCAGGCCGGGCCCGCTTCTCGTGGCCGCCTTCCCCCTGCCGGGGGCAGCACCGGCGGCCCGGCGGAGCCGGTTCCGCGGTGCTTGCCGAAGGGGCCACGCCGCGCGGGCCGGGTTGTTGCGCGGCGGCCCGATGAACGACTGATATGTTGACCATTCTCTTTGACGGCATCGCCTACGGCATGCTGCTGTTCGTGCTCGCGGTCGGTCTTGCGGTGACGCTGGGGTTGATGAACTTCATCAATCTCGCGCACGGAGCCTTCGCCATGGCGGGCGGTTACCTCACGGTGTTCGCGATGGAGAAGCTGGGCGTGCCTTTCCTGGCCTGCCTGCCGCTCGCCTTCATCGTCGTCGGGGCGGCCGGGGCGCTGCTCGAACGCACGCTGTACCGCCCGATGTACGGCAAGTCGCATCTGGACCAGGTGCTGTTCTCGATCGGACTCGCCTTCATGGCGGTGGCCGCCGTCGACTACTTCGTCGGCTCCTCGCAGCAGAACATCCATCTGCCCGAATGGCTGCGTGGCCGCACCGAGATCGGCGACGGCGCGTTCCTGCTGGGCATGGGGCATTACCGCCTGTTCATCATCGGCGTGTGTGCGCTGCTCACCGTGGTGCTGCAGCTGATTCTTTCGAAGACCCGCTTCGGCAGCCGCTTGCGCGCGGCGGTGGACGATCCGCGCGTCGCTGCGGGGCTGGGGATCAACGTCAACGTGGTGTTCCTGCTGACCTTCGCGGTCGGCTCGGGGCTGGCGGGGCTCGGCGGCGCGCTGGGCGCGGAGATCCTGGGGCTCGATCCGACCTTTCCGCTCAAGTACATGATCTATTTCCTGATCGTGGTGTCGGTGGGCGGCACCTCGTCGATCACCGGTCCGCTGCTGGCCGCGCTGCTGCTGGGGATCGCCGACGTGGCGGGCAAGTATTTCATTCCGAAGATGGGTGCCTTCACCGTCTACCTGCTGATGATCCTGATCCTGATGTGGCGGCCGCAGGGCCTGTTCACGCGCAAGGGAGGCCGATGATGGACCTCCAGCAAGCACTGACGCGCAAGGCGCGCTGGCGGCCGTGGGAGTTCGCGGTCTGGGCGCTGGCCTTCGCGCTGCCGGCGGTCGTTCCCTCGCACGCCTTGATGATCAACGAGATCGCCATCGTCGCGCTGTTCGCGATGTCGCTCGACCTGATCCTCGGGTACACGGGCATCGTGTCGCTCGGGCATGCGGCCTTCTTCGGCTTCGGCGCCTATGCCGCCGCGCTCTTCGCCAAGCTGGTGATGCCCGATCCCACGGTCGGGCTGCTCGTCGCCGTGGTGCTGTCGGGCGCGCTCGGCGCGGTGGCGAGCGTGACGATCCTGCGCGGCAGCGATCTCACGCGGCTCATGGTCACGCTCGGCACGGCCCTGCTGCTGCTCGAACTGGCGAACAAGCTCGACTGGCTGACCGGCGGCGCCGACGGCCTGCAGGGCGTGGTGATGGGACCGGTGCTCGGGCTCTTCGACTTCGACCTGTATGGCCGCACGGCCGCGTGGTACTCGCTCGGTGTGATGCTGGTGTTGTTCCTGCTGATGCGCCGGATGGTGCATTCGCCTTTCGGCGCCACGCTCAAGGCCGTGCGGGACAACCGGCTGCGCGCGATGGCGATCGGCATTCCCGTCGTCTCGCGGCTGGCGGTGATCTATACCGTGGCCGCGGCGGTGGCCGGGGCGGCCGGGGCGCTGCTCGCGCAGACCACGGGCTTCGCCTCGCTCGACGTGCTGGCCTTCGACCGCTCGGCCGACGTGCTGCTGATGCTGGTCATTGGCGGCGTGGGCTGGCTCTATGGCGGCATCACCGGCGCGATCGTCTTCAAGCTGCTGCAGGACACGCTGTCGACCGTCACGCCGCAATACTGGATGTTCTGGATCGGCCTGATCCTGGTGCTGCTGGTGCTGGTCGGGCGAGACCGCCTGCTCAAGCCCTGGACCTGGTTCGGGGCGCGCGGGAGGGCCAGGCCGTGAACGACATCGTCCTTTCCGCGACCGGGCTCGTGATGCGCTTCGGCGGCATCACGGCCACCAACAACGTGACGCTGAATCTCCGGCGCGGCGCGCGCCATGCGCTGATCGGCCCGAACGGGGCGGGCAAGACCACGCTGATCAATCTGCTGACGGGCGTGCTCACGCCGACCGAGGGCCGCATCGTCCTGGAGGGCGAGGACATCACCCGTTTCGCGCCGCACCGCCGGGTGGCGCGCGGCATGGTGCGGACCTTCCAGATCAACCAGCTGTTCGATTCGATGACGCCGCTGGAAACGCTGGCACTGGTCGTCTCGCAGCACCTGGGGCTGGGCGGCCAATGGTGGCGACCTCTCGGGTCGTCGAAGGAGGTGATCGAGCGGGCGAAGCAGTTGCTGGATCAGTTTCATCTGACCGACGTCGCGCTGCAGCAGACCCGGCAACTGGCCTACGGCAAGCGTCGGCTGCTGGAGATCGCGATCGCGCTGGCCTGCGAACCGCGCGTGCTGCTGCTCGACGAACCCGTGGCGGGCGTGCCAGCCGGCGAGCGCGAGGAGCTGCTGGAGACGGTGGCCGCGCTGCCGGCCGACGTCTCGGTGCTCCTGATCGAACACGACATGGACCTGGTCTTCAGCTTCGCCGATCGCATGACGGTGCTGGTCAACGGCACGCTCCTGACCGAGGGCGACCCCGACACGATCGCCAACGACCCGAAGGTCAAAGAGGTCTATCTCGGACAAGGAGCCGTGCATGTCTGAGCTTCTTCGCATCGAGAACCTGAGCGCCGGCTACGGCGAGGCGGTGGTGTTGCACGATGTCGCGCTCGCGCTCGGAGAAGGCCAGACGCTGGCGCTGCTGGGCCGCAACGGCACGGGCAAGACCACGCTGATCAACACGCTGGCCGGCGCCACGCGCCAGCATGGCGGCAGCATCACGCTGGCCGGCGTGGCCTTGCACAAGCTGCCGCCGCATCAGCGCGCGGCGGCCGGTATCGGCTGGGTGCCGCAGGAGCGAAACATCTTCAAGTCGCTGACGGTGAACGAGAACCTCACCGCGGTGGAGCGGCCGGGCAAGTGGAATGCGAAGCGCGTCTACGAGATGTTCCCGCGCCTGGCCGAGCGCAAGAGCAACCTCGGCACGCAGCTCTCGGGCGGCGAGCAGCAGATGCTGGCCGTCGGACGGGCGCTGGTGCTCAATCCGCGGCTGCTGCTGCTCGACGAGCCGCTGGAAGGCCTGGCGCCGATCATCGTGGAAGAGCTGCTGCGCGCCATCCGCCGCATCACCCAGGGCGAGGGGCTGGCGGCGATCATCGTCGAGCAGCATCCGCAGGCGATCCTCGCGATCTCGGACAGGGCGGTGGTGCTGGACCACGGCACCGTGGTGCATGCCGACAGCGCCGCCGCGCTGAGCGCGCAGCCCGAAGTGCTGGAGCGGCTGCTCGGCGTCGCTCGCTGAAGGCGCGCCGCGCGGCATGCTCGCCGGTGTTCGGCTTCCGGCCTGAACTGCCCGTCCTCGGCTTCGAGGCAGGAGACTGTGACGGCCTGGCTTCGTGACCGACTGTCGGCTCGATGGCAACGCCCGTATCGTGACCTTCGCCAACGGCGTGGTGGCGCGTGAAGTCATCGTCGACCTCGACGATGCCGCGCGGCGGGTGGTGTGGTCGGCCAGCGGCGGCCGGCTCTCGCACCACAAACGCCTCGCTTCAGGTGTTCCCCAAAGACGGCGCGCACTGCCGTCTCGTCTGGATCGCCGACCTGCTGCCCAATGAACTGTCGGGCGCCATCGCCGCCATGATTGCGGACGGCATGCGCGCCATGAAGAAGACGCTCGAAGCGCAGACCGCCGGCCCCGGCGCTCAATAGCCGACCGTGAAGCGCTGGCGCGAATGCTCCGGCGACTCGAGTTCGTCGGCCAGCGCGACGGCGTAGTCTTCCATCGAGATCCAGCTCCTGCCCTTGGCATCGACCAGCAGGCGGTCGTCGCCGAGGCGGAAGCTGCCGGTGCGTTCGCCCGGCTCCAGCAATGCGGAAGGCGAAAGAAAAGTCCAGTCCAGCGCCTTTTCGCGGCGCAGCCCGTCGAGGAACGCCCGGCCCGCCAGGGCTTCGGCCTTGTAGGCCGCCGGGAATTCGGGCGTATCGACCAATGCCTTGCCGGGCGCGACCTCGAGGCTGCCCGCGCCACCGACCACCAGCAGGCGCGGTACCTCGGCCTTTGTCGTGGCGTCGATCACGGTGGCGGCATCGCTGCCGCCGGCAAAGCGGGTCGCGCTGACCACGGCGTCGTGGCCGCGCAGCAGCGGGGCCAATCCGTCCGCCTGGGTGGCGTCGCCCTGGCGGACGGCGAGGCCGGGGCGCGCCGGGGCCTTCGAGACGTCGCGCGCAATGCCGGTGACGGAATGGCCGCGTCGAAGCAGTTCGTCGGCGATGCGCGAGCCGACGCGGCCGGTGATGCCGAGGATGGCGATCTTGCTCATGGTGGGTTCCTTTGCTTGCGATGGTCTGATCGTACGTTTCTCCCTTGGGCCGAAAAACCGCCTAGTGTAGTGTTGCATTCTGTTTGGAACTTAAGCGGCTATTGGCGCGAATGACCTTTTGCAGGATGTCGCGCGCGCTCTTGGTCCAGATGAATGGCTTGGGTTCTTTGTTGTGATGAGCGACGTACTCGTCAATGGCAGTGACCAGTT
>NZ_JBFTPS010000019.1:0-109690 GCF_056398605.1 Variovorax sp. 01T432 | reverse complement strand
GGCGCGGCGATGGTGATGGTCATGCCGCCCTACCACGGCGCGACCTTCCGCGTGCCCGAGGAACAGATCCACGCGTTCTATGCCGTGCTGTCCGACGCGATCGGCATTCCGATCATGATCCAGGACGCGCCGGCCAGCGGCACGGTGCTTTCGGCGCCATTCCTCGCGCGCATGGCGCGCGAGATCGAACAGGTGTCGTATTTCAAGATCGAGACGGCCGGGGCCGCGTCCAAGCTGCGCGAACTCATCCGCCTGGGCGGCGACGCGGTCGAAGGGCCGTGGGACGGCGAAGAGGCGATCACCCTGCTGCCGGACATGGACGCGGGCGCGACCGGCGCCATGACGGGCGGCGGCTTCCCGGACGGACTGCGGCCGATCATCGACGACTACCTGGCCGGGCGCCGCGCGCAGGCCATCGCGGGATACGAGCGCTGGCTGCCGCTGATCAACATCGAGAACCGCCAGTGCGGGCTGCTGGCCGCGAAGGCGCTGATGAAGGAAGGCGGCATCATCGCCTGCGAGGCGCCGCGCCATCCCTTTCCGGCGCTGCATCCGGCCAATCGGGCCGGCCTGATCGAGACGGCCCGCCGCCTGGACGTGATGGCGCTGCGCTGGGGCAAGTGAGCGCCGCCCGCGTGGACTTGCGGGCCCTCTGTCGGCCAAGTCCTACAGAAGCGCATACTTGGCCCAATGCTTCTGAGCCAATTCATCAAGAACAACATCGAGCCGATCCTGGTCGAGTGGGAGACCTTCGCGCGCACCATGATCCCGCCGGCGGAGACCATGTCGGTCGCCGCGCTGCGGGATCATGCCCAGGAAATCCTGCTGGCCATTGCCGATGAAATGGACACGGCGCAGTCCGAGAAGGAGCGCGAGGCCAAGTCGAAGGGCCATGCGCAGCCGCGCGCCAAGCTGACCTTCGCCGCCGAGCACGGCGGCTTGCGCCAGCGCGTGGGCTTCGACCTCACGCAACTCGGCGCCGAGTACCGCGCATTGCGGGCCACCGTGCTTCGCCTGTGGATGGGCAGCATCGGCGTGGTCGACGCGGCGGCCCTGGAAGAGGTGATCCGGTTCAACGAAGGCATCGACCAGGGCCTGGCCGAAGCCATGGTCACCTACTCGGACCACGTCGCCAATTCCAGGGATACCTTTCTGGCGGTGCTCGGGCATGACCTGCGAAACCCACTCAGCGCGCTCGCTTCCTGCGTCCAGCTCCTGGGCATGACGGGGGAGGCCAAGTCGAAGGAGCGCACGCTGCAGATCGCCAAGCGCAGCATTGCCTCCATCAACGGCATGGTCACGGACCTCCTCGAATACACCCGCACCCGCCTGGGCCGCGGGATCGAGGTGGTGCGGGAACCCGGCGATTTCAGCACCCTGTGCCAGGAGGCCTTCGACGAGGTCTGCGCCGCCTATCCGCTGCGCTCGCTCTTGGCCGAGATTCCCCACGGCGTGCCCTTGAGTTTCGATGCGCCGCGCATGCGCCAGGTGCTGACGAACCTGTTGAGCAACGCGGTGCAGCACGGGGACCCGGCTTTTCCGGTAGTGCTGGTGATCCAGGACGAAGGCACGCGGGTGAACCTGGTCGTCAAGAACCAGGGAAAGCCGATTCCGCCCGATTCGATGCAGGTGATCTTCAACCCGCTGGTGCAGGTGCCAACCAAGGAATCGGAGCCGCACGGGCGCCCCGCCACCAGCCTGGGCCTGGGCCTGTTCATTGCCCGCGAGATCGTCACGGGCCACGGCGGCACCATCACGGTGACCTCCTCGGTCGACGAGGGCACGGCCTTCACCGCGCACCTGCCGCGCGGCTGACGGGGCCGCGCGAGCGCCCTAGCCTTCGGCCGCCGCCATGGTTCTTCTGCAGGAGGCGGCGCCGCAGTTGCATGGGTAGAGCGAGGGTTCCTCGCTCGGGTCGATGATCAGTGCGTAGTCGAGGAACAGTTCTTCACCGGCGGACACGGGTCTTGTCGTGTGGATCCTCAGCTCGAGCGAATCGTCCGCCGCATAGTCTTCGATCGCTTCGCAGTTCGGCTCGCATGCGTGGTTCAGGTGGCGCGTGGCATTGCCGCCGTTGCCGCCATCGACCAGGGTTCCGTCGGAGAGCGCGAACAGGTAGGTGAGCGCGGAGTCCCATTCGACCTCGGTCGCCTCCTCGGGGGAATAGCGGCGGCCCGCGTACACGCCGAGTTCCCATTGGCCCGGCAGGTCGCGCCTGGCGAAGGCGCCGCGTCCGTGGATCGGGCTCTCCCGGACTTCGACATCGGGGAGGCTGGGCAGCGTGGGGTCTGGATGGGGCATGCGTCGATTCTCGCCCACGAGGGCCTGCACTAAACTCCCCACCCATTCTTGGCGAAGCGGCAACACCCATGAAGAAGAAAGCGATGTCCGCCTGGCTCGAAGCCGCGCTCGACTACGTGCCCGATTGGCTGGGCTTCCAGCTGGAGCGCCATCGGCAGCCCGGATGCTCGGTGGCCATCGCGCAGGGCCAGGACATGCTGGCCGAGTTCGCCCTGGGGGTTGCCGACCTGGGAACCGGCAAACCGCTCACGCCCAGGCATCGCTTTCGGGTGGCTTCGCATTCCAAGAGTTTCACCGCCAGTGGCGTCATGCTGTTGCGGGAACAAGGAAAGCTCGGCCTCGACGACCCCATCGGCCGCTACGTGCCGGGCCTGCACAAGGACCTCGCGAAGGCCAGGATCGGCGAACTTCTCTCCCATGGTGCCGGCGTCATCCGTGACGGCATGGACAGCGGGCAGTTCCTGGATCGGCGACCCTTTCTTTCCCGGGCCGAGCTGCTGGCCGACCTGTCCAGGAAGCAGCCGCTCGCACCCGGCCTTCAGCTCAAGTACTCCAACCACGGCTACGGCTTGCTGGGACTGCTGATCGAGGAGATCAGCGGCACCGACTACCCAGCCTGGATCACGCGCCACGTGATCGATGCCGCGGGCCTGCGCGAGACGGTGGCCGACATGCCGCAGCTGCCCGCAACGGCTCCCATGGCCAAGGGCCACAGTGCCGAATTCCCCTTCGAGAAGCGCCTCATCGTGCCGGGCGACAACGTCTGCCACGCGATCGCGCCGGCAGGCGGATTCGTCTCGACGGCCTCGGACGTGGCGCGATTCTTCGCCCAGCTCGCGCCGGACAGCGGGAAGAGCATCCTGTCCGCGGCCAGTCGCCGCGAGATGATGCATCGCCGCTGGCGCGACAACTGCAACACGCAGGAGTCGTACTACGGCTACGGGACCATGATGAACGGGCCCGGACCCAGGGAACGGCATGGCCACACCGGGAGCCTGCAGGGCTTCGTCTCGCGGACGGCGCGCTTCACGGCGTCGGGGTTCACGATCACCGTGCTGTGCAACGCACAGGATGGCGCGTCCTACCAGTGGGTCGATGGAATCCTGAGCATCCTGTCGGCGTTTCGCCACCATGGCGCGCCGGGCAAGAGGCAGGCCGCATGGAACGGCCGCTGGTGGAGCATCTGGGGTGCCAGCGATCTGGTTCCCATGGGCAAGGTGGTCTGCCAGATCGCGCCGGCGATGGCCGTGCCTTTCGACGACGCCTGCACGGAGTTCTCGATCTCGGACAGGAACAGCGGGGTCGTGCAGAAGACCTCCGGCTACAACAGTCCGGGTCAAGGCGTGCGCATGGTGCGTGATCGCAAGGGCAAGCCGACCGAGCTGTGGGTCGGAGGCACCAAGCTGCTGCCCAAGGAGGCCATGCTGGCCGAGGTCACCCAGCGCTACCGCCAGACTCGACCTTGACCGTTCGCAGGCGCAGCGCGTTGGCAATGACGCTGACGGAAGACAGCGCCATCGCCGCCGCGGCGACAACCGGCGAGAGCAGCAGCCCGAAGAAGGGATAGAGCACGCCGGCCGCGAGCGGGATGCCGGCCACGTTGTAGGCGAAGGAAAGGAAGAGGTTCTGGCGGATGTTGCGCATGGTGGCGCGCGAGAGATTGCGTGCGCGCACGATGCCCATCAGGTCGCCCTTGAGCAAGGTGATGCCGGCGCTCTCCATGGCCACGTCGGTGCCGGTTCCCATGGCGATCCCGACCTCGGCGGCGGCCAGCGCGGGCGAGTCGTTGACGCCGTCTCCGGCCATGGCGACCACGCGGCCTTCGCTCTTCAGGCGCTGCACGACCTTGGCCTTGTCCTCGGGCAGCACATCCGCGACCACCTCGTCGATGCCCAGCTCGCGCCCCACGGCCTGCGCCGTGGTCTTGCCGTCGCCCGTGAGCATGACGATGCGCACGCCGGCGGACTTGAGGGCCCGCAAGGCCGCCGGCGTGGTGGCCTTGATCGGGTCCGCGATGGCGACGAAGCCGGCGAGGCGCCCGCCCAGACCCACGAAGATGACCGTGGCGGCCCTGACGCGATGGACATCCGCGGCCGCATCCAGCGATGCGACGTCGATGCCGTCCTCGGCGAGGAACTGGCTGCTGCCGCAGACGACCCGCTCGCCTTCCACGATGCCCACGGCGCCCTTGCCCACGGGCGAATCGAAATCCGTGACCGCCGACAGGCTGAGCCCGCTGTCCTGCGCGGCCGCGACGATGGCCGCCGCCAGCGGATGTTCGCTCGCCCGCTCCACGCTGGCGAGCTTCCGCAGCACATGCTGCGCGTCGAATCCGCCGGCCGGCTCGACGTGCGTGACCTTCGGCCGTCCCTCGGTCAGGGTGCCCGTCTTGTCGACGACGAGCGTGTCGATCTTCTCCATGCGCTCCAGGGCTTCGGCGTCGCGGATGAGCACACCGGACTGCGCGCCGCGGCCGACCCCGACCATGACGGACATCGGCGTGGCCAGGCCCAGCGCGCAAGGGCACGCGATGATGAGCACCGCCACGGCCGCGACCAGCGCGTACGAGGAAGCCGGGCTCGGCCCCCACAGCATCCAGGCCACGAAGCTCAGGGCGGCCACGCCGATGACGACCGGGACGAACCATCCCGCCACCCGGTCCGCCATTCGTTGAATCGGCGCGCGGCTGCGCTGGGCCGCGGCCACCATGTGCACGATCTGCGAGAGCAGTGTGTCCGCACCGACCTTCTCGGCGCGCATCACGAAGCCGCCGGTCTGGTTGAGCGTGCCGGCGGTGAGCCTGGAGCCCACCGTCTTGGCCACGGGCATGGGCTCGCCGGTGACCATCGACTCGTCGACCGTGCCCCTGCCCTCGCGCAGTTCGCCATCCACGGGAACCTTCTCCCCGGGGCGCACGCGCAGCAGGTCGCCCACCTCGATGCTGTCGATCTGCGCCGTCTCGTCGGAACCGCCCGCCCTGACCCTCAAGGCGGTCTTCGGCGCCAGATTCAGCAGCGCCTTGATGGCGCCCGAAGTCTTCTCCCGGGCCCGCAGCTCCAGGACCTGGCCGAGCAGCACCAGCACGGTGATGACGGCAGCGGCTTCGAAGTAGACGGGCACCGCGCCATCCCCGGAGCGAAGCGCCGTGGGGAAGAGCTGGGGCACGAAGGTCCCGGCGATGCTGTAGATCCAGGCCGCGCCGGTGCCCAGCGCGATGAGCGTGAACATGTTGAGGCTTCGATTCCTCAGGGAGGTCACGCCTCGCACGAAGAACGGCCAGCCGGCCCAGAGCACGACGGGCGTGCCGAACGCGAACTGGATCGCGTTCGAAGTCTGCTGGCCGACAAGGTGGTGGAGATCGAACAGGTGCCCTCCCATCTCGAGAGCGAAGACGGGGAGGGTCAGCGCCAGGCCGATCCAGAAGCGCTGCGTCATGCGGACCAGTTCGGGGCTCTCGCCTGACGCGGCGGCCACGAGAACCGGCTCGAGGCTCATGCCGCAGATGGGGCAGCTTCCCGGACCCATCCGCCGGATCTGCGGGTGCATCGGACAGGTGTATTCACCCGGCTTGCCCGTGGCTGTCGCCGACTGTCGATGGTGCGTTGACAAGGCCTGGGTCATCCTGGAATCGAGGCATGATGGCCCTCCCCCGCGCATCGCGGCTTGACCGATATCAAGCGGCATCGATGCCCAGGCCGCCGGCGGCCGCGCTACTTCGTGGCAGCGTTGGCGTGCGGACTCGCGGGGGGCGCGGCCTGTGCGTTCTGTGCGTTCTGTGCGTTCTGTGCGTTCTGGGCAGCCTGGGCCTTCTCCTTCTTGTTGGCCTCGTGGCGGCCCACGGCACAGCCCGCCGCGGCCCCCAGCACACCATGCCTGCCCGCGACGTGGCCGGCCACACCCCCGACCGCGGCGCCGGTGAGACAGCCCTTGGCATTCGCCGCTCCACCTGCCAGGCAGAGAGCGAGGAGCACGACGGCGGCGACTTGATTGCGCATGAGAACTTCCTTCACGGTTTGATCTTGATGGGACGATTCTCCCGGCGTCGGGGCGCGGTACGCGAGGCGGGCGCGTCGAGCCCGCGTAGGACAGCACCGGCTCGCGCTTTGGCCGACGGCTGAACCCTCGCTCGGCGCATGCGCGGCACATTGCACTTGCCCATCGAAGCATCGGCGGGCATGAATTTGCAAAGGCCAGCACACATGGAATGGATCGACTGCTACAGCAAGGTGCTTCAACTCAGCCCCCGGGCGGCCAAGCTGGCCGCGGGCATGCTCCGCAAGGACCCGCTGGTGCCACCCGAATGGCAGTTCTGCCTGCACATCGCGCTGGCCCAGCAGGCCCAGGGCGCACAGTCTTTCACCCGTGAGGACCTGGCGGTCATCGCCGCCAACCAGCGGTCGGGTTTCACCGACGAACTGGATCCCGATCAGCTGCTCGCCTGGGAGTTTGCCCTGTGGACCCGGCAGTTCGCCCTGCACGGAAGCCAACGCGCATCCGCGCGCGACAGGGTGAGGGACGGCTCGGCCGCTCCTTATCCGGCGCCCTGCGACGACGGGGTGGCTCGCACCGCCGGGGCCGACGTCCTCACGGCGAGCTGATGCTCCATCCGTTGCAGGTCGGCCAGCAGGCGTCCCGCAAGCAATGTCACGACCTGGAAACCGAAGGCGGGATTCTGGAAGTAGAGCTGCTTGAAGGTCGTCTCGTCGATGTGCAGCACGGTGCAATCCGTCGCGCAGCGCGCGGTCAGGGAGCGACGCTTGTCCGGGGCGAAGAAGGCGATCTCGCCGAACAGACGCCCGGCCTCCATGGTCTCGCCGATCTCGACGAGCTCGATGCGGCCGGCGGCAAGGAAGTAAAGATGCTCGGCGATATCGCCCTTGCGGAACAGCACGGCGCCAGCCTTCATCCGATCGCTGAGCATGTACGGCTTGAGCCAGACACCCGACAGATCGCTCGCCGCCGCGGCCGCGCTGACCTGGCGAGTGAGGCGCACCATCTCCGCGGCGCGGTAGATGTTGATCGGCAGCAGCGCCCCATGCAACAAGACCATGATCGGCTGCGGATGAAGCGCGCCATAGAGCAGGAAGCCCAGGTTGCCGCCCACGGCGAGGTAGCGCAGGGGAATCATGGTCTTGACGAAGGAGCTGACCACCACGAGGGCCGCCGCGACCGCCGCGGAGCACAGGGCGATGATGCCGGACGGCGTCGCCACCTCCATCCGGAGGCCGGTGAGCGCGGCGTCCAACAGTGCAAGCGTCGACATACGGACTCCTCTTTCCGGGCGAAGGCGCCTGCGTCGAGGATGCCACACGAACGGCCGCCGGGCGCTCCGGGTCAGACCTCCTGCACCACGCCGTTGCGCAGGATACCGACGCGCGAGATCTCGACCTCGACCCTGTCGCCGGGCTTGAGCCACAGCGGCGGGTTGCGCTTGACGCCGACGCCGCCAGGCGTCCCGGTCACGATCACGTCGCCCGGCTGCAGCGTCATGAAGGCCGACACGTAGGCCAGCAGGGTCGGCACCGGAAAGATCATCTGGTCGGTTCTCGCATGTTGAACCACGACCTCGTTGACGCGAGTCCACAGCTCGACGATGCGGTCGTCGGGCAGTTCGTCGGGCGTCACGAGGTACGGGCCGAATCCGGCCGTCTGCGCGAAATTCTTGCCGGGCCCGAACTGGCGGGTGTGATGCTGGTAGTCGCGCACGCTCCCGTCGTTGAAGCACGAGACCCCCGCCACGTGAGCCCAGGCATCGGCTGGCGCGATGCGCCGTCCGGGCTTGCCGATGACGAGGGCCAGTTCGCCTTCATAGTCCAGCTGCGTGGATTCGAGCGGCCGGACCAGCGCCACGCCGCAGCCCTGCAAGGACTCCGGATGCCGAAAGAAGATGGACGGGTGCTCGGTCGGGTCGCGCCGGGTCTCGACCCGGTGCTCTTCGTAGTTGTGCCCGACGCAGGCGATCGTTCCCGGCTGCGGAATGACCGGCAGCAGGACAAGCTCGGACAGGCGATGGTCTGCCGGCGCGTGCGCATGCTCGCCGGCGAGGGCTTGCATCCGGCCGGTGGCGATCAAGGCCTTGAGGGTCGGCGCCCGGTCGCCGAAGCGCTTGCCGAGATCGATGATTTCATCACCGCGCAGAAGACCGTACGAAGAACGGCCGTCGATGTGGAAGCTGAGGAGTTTCATGGTCTTGCCTTGAGGTTCAATGCTCTGGAATGAGGGGGACGAAAGTTCGGGACGCGATCTCGACGGGCGTGTTCGCCGGCGTCGCATCGCCGAGCTCCCTCTCGTTGACGAGGTGCCATCCGTAGCGGTCGGGCCGCGCGACGATGGCCACGGCGCCGCAGCGCTCCAGCACCGCGCCGAGCTCGCCGCTGACGTCCCGGGCCTGCGGGATGGCATTCGCCTCGCCGCCGACAAAGTCGTCGTCGCGGCGCACCAGCGCCAGGACGCGGCCCGGCATCCCGGGCGGCAGCAGCCGTTGGGCGCCGGCGCGGAAGGCCGGCGAGTCGAAGCCGATGACAGCGAAGCCGTGGCCGAGCAGCTCATCGAGCCGCACCAGCCCTCCCTCGCGATGCTGCATCAGCGGTTGCGGCAGCATGGCCGAACGCGGCTGCGCGGCCGAGGGCCTGAAGCAGCCCGCCTGCAAGAGCGGCTTGGGCTTGAAGCGCAGTTGCAGGATGTAGTCGCGGCAAGCCGGAAGCAGGCAAGCCATGCGCAGGGCCGTCTGCGTGATCGCCGCGCCCAGGATCGACTTGGGTTGCATGAAGGCGCCGATGCGCAGCGCCATGCGGATCAGCGCGGCCGCGTGCGGGCGGCGTTCCTGCTCGTAGGTGTCGAGCAGGTCCTCGGCGGCCCCCCATCGCGTGACGGCCGCGAGCTTCCAGGCCAGGTTGGCGGCATCACGAATGCCGCTGTTGAGGCCCTGCCCGGCGAAGGGCGGGGTCAGGTGGGCGGCGTCGCCGGCGAGCAGCACGCGGCCCTCCTTCCAGCGCGTCGCCACCCGCGCATGGAAGCCGTAGATAGCCTTGCGCACCAGCCGCAGCCCCGCGTCCTCGGGCACGCGGTGCCCGATCCAGGCGCGAAAGACCTTCTCGTCGAGCACGTCCTCGTCGCGGTCGCCCGGCCGCARCATGAATTCGTAGCGCAGCGAAGCCTGCGGCCCGGGCAGGCGAATCGCCGGGCGGCGCGGGTCGCAATAGGTCCGTGTATGCCGCAGCGGCAGCGTGCGCTCGGCGAGGTCGACGATGAGCCATCGTTGCGGAAAGGTATCGCCGTCGAGCGTGATGCCGCACCGTTCGCGGACGGCGCTGCGCCCGCCGTCGCAGGCGACCACCCAGCGCGCCGCGACGAGGCGGGTGTCCCCGTCGGCGGTCTGCACCGTGCAGCGCACCTCGCAGGCGTCCTGTTCGAAGGATGCGAGCGCATGCCCGAAGCGGAGCTCGACGTGCGCGAAGCGCGCCAGCCCTTCATGCAGCGTGCGCACGAGCAGCGGCTGGCGGAACGCATTGCGCTTGGCATAGCCGTATTCCTGCCGCGTCGGCTGGATGGCGGCGAGCGGCCGGCCCCGCCAGTCGAAATATTGAACGCCGTAGCCCTGGACCACGTCCTTCAACACCTCGTCGACGAGGCCGGCGCCTTGCAACGTGCGCAGGCTCTCGTCGTCGAGCGTGACCGCCCGCGGCTCGCCTTCGAGCCGGGGGTTGCGCTCGAGCACGAGGGTACGCACGCCATGCACCCCGAGAAGGTTGGCCAGCGTCAGGCCGACCGGGCCCGCGCCGACGATGATGACGTCGAATGCTTGCATCTGGTTCATGTCCTTGTCCTGTCTCCTTGGAATGGGGCTCAGCTGCGCATCAGCGCAACACCCCATCTGTTGAGGGTCTGGGGCCGGTGCGGCCACACGCCGGTGGGCCGGTCGGAGGCGCAGACTTCGAGATCGCAGGAGATCTCGGCCAGGTTGCCCTCGGGATCCTTCACCATCAGGAAGCTGTCGTTGCCCGGCCCGTGTCGGCCGATGCCCCAGGCCAGATCGATGCCGGCCTCGGCCATGTGGTCGGCCCATTCGCGCAGCTGATTCCAGCCCGGCGCCTCGCACGAGAAGTGATCGAAGCGGATCGCCGGCGCCCTGAAGATCGCCATCGAATGGTGTTCGGCATCGGTGCGCAGAAAGGCGGCCGTGAGTTCGCCGTTCTCATCGAGCACGCGGTCCGAGAGCACGAAGCCGAGGGTGCCGACGTAGTAGTCCGCGAGCGCGGAAGGCGTGGGCGAGCGCACGCCGAAATGCTGCAGGCGGGCCTCCAGGGCGGCAGCGGGCGCCGCGCGGACGCTGTCGGTCGGCGCCAGGAAGCTGATCTGCCTGCCTTCGGGGTCGCACACGGTGAAGCCGCCCGGCAGGTCTTCGAGCAGTACCAAGCCGCGCGCGATCAGCAGCTCGCGGTGCGCGTGGAAGCTTGCCCGCTGCGCGAAGCGGAAGCAGGCGCGGCGCAGCTGTCCGCCCTCCCCCGGGATGAGCACCAGCGCACGGCCGGGCGCCGAGCACGTGATGCTTTCGCCGAGCGTCTGCGGCGCGAGGCCGAAGGTGGACGCATAGAACGAGGACAGTGCCCTCGGCTGGCTCGCAAAGAGTTCGAGTCGCGCGAGCGAGGCTCCGATTTCCATGATGTGTTCCCTTGAGTCGTGGATGAGGTGTTGCATCAGTGCAGCGCGGTGACGGCGCCCGCGTCTTCCCCGGGCACGAAGCCGGATCGGCGAACCAGCATGCCGGCGGCGGCGACCGCGGCCGGGACGGCCAGCAGGCTGAACAGGTTGCCGCTGGAAAGGCCCATGGCCAGCAAGGGGCCACCGATGAGCGAACCCGTGATGCCGCCGCAGCGGCCGATGCCCAGCATCCAGCTCGCCCCGGTGGCGCGCATCGCTGTCGGGTAGCTCATGGGCGCCAATGCGTTCATGCCGGTCTGCGCGCCGCTCAGGAAGATGCCGCACAGCAGCAGCACGACCGAGAAGAGCCCGGGAGAGATGGCGAGGAATCCGAGCAGCAGCACGCAGACAGCGCCGATGGCATACGAGGCACCGACGACTCGCCGGCGGTCGACCCGGTCCATGACATAGCCGATGCCGACGGAGCCGACCGAGCCGCCGATCTGGAAGATGCCGGTGATGAAGGCGGCCCGCTCGATCGAGAAGCCGGCGTCGCGCATCAGCGTGGGCAGCCAGCCGGTCAGGAGATAGATGATCAGCAGGCCCATGAAGTAGCTCAGCCACAGGCGCGAAGTGAGCACGGCGAAGCCGCCCGAGAACAGGCTGCGCGCCGAATGCCGCGCCTGCACGGCGGGCTCGATCAGCTCGAAGCTTGCGTTCGCGGGAACGCGGGTCCCGCCGATGCGCGACAGGATTCGGGCTATGCCCGCGCCCTGCCCGCCGCGCAGCACCAGGAAGCGCACCGATTCAGGCAGCACCGCGATCAGGAGCGGCACGAGCAGCAGCGGCAGCACGCCACCCGCCAGCAGCACCGAGCGCCAGCCGAGATGCGGAATCAGCCATGCCGCGGCGAAGCCGCCCAGCCCCGAGCCGAGCGTGAAGCCGGTGAACATCAGGGTCAGCAGGAATGCCTTGGAACGCGCGGGCACGTACTCGGACACCAGCGTCGTGGCGTTGGGCATCGCGGCGCCGAGGCCCAACCCGGTAAGGAAGCGCAGCGCCGTCAGTTCGAGCGCGTCGTGGGCGTAGCCGCACAGCAGGCCGAAGCCGCCGAAGGCGATCACGGAACCCACCAGCACGGTCTTGCGCCCGATGCGGTCGGACATCGGGCCGCCGAGCAGAGCACCGCCGGCCAGGCCGAACATCGCCGCGCTGAGCACGGGGCCGAACATGGCCTTCGGCAACCCCCATTCGCCCATGATCGAAGGCGCGACGAAGCCGACCGCGGCCGTGTCCCAGCCATCGAGCAGGACGATCAGGAAACTCAGCAGGAGGATGCGCCACTGCAGGCCCGAGAGGGGTCGATCGTCGATGAACCTGGCCACGTTGATCGGGCCTGCGGACTGTTCCATGGGTGTCTCCTGGCGTGAGCCGTTGTGGGAGACCGAGGATCGTCAAGCCGCGGGGCGTGGGCAACGAGGACTCTCATTTCCTGAGAATCCGGCGCCCCGGATAGGTGTTAACCCGTTGATGCGCGGGCCGATCGCGGCTGCGCGCTTTCTCTCAGGTTTCGAGAATCCTTTACGCGAGGCGGATCGCGGTCGATCATCGGCGGATCTCAACCGATGGCGGGCGCGATGACGAAGACAGTCAATGTGCTGCAGGTGCTGCGTCTCTTCTCGGAAGAGCGGCAACACGTGCGCGCCGCGGATATCGCTCGCCTGCTGGGGGTGTCGAGCGCCACCGCCTACCGCTACGTCTCGGAGTTGCAGCAGGCCGGACTCATCGAGAACGCCGCGACCGGCCGGTACGTGCTCGGGCCGACGATCGTCGAACTGGACCGCCAGATCCGCGTGCACGACCCGCTGATCGCCAGCGCCTCGGACATTCTGCGCACGCTTTCCGAGCGCACCGGCGGCACGACGATCCTGGCGCGCTCGCACGGGCGGAAGGTCGTCTGCGTCGACCAGGTGCCCGGGCGGCACGGACCGAAATCCGTCAGCTACGAGCGCGGGCGCGCCATGCCGCTCTATCGCGGCGCCACGTCGACCGCCATCCTGGCCCACCTCGACCGCGAGACGATCCGCGAACTGGCCACCCACGATGCCGCGGCGCTGAAGAAGGCCGGGCTGCCGTCGAAGCCCGAGGACTTGTGGGCGCATCTGGCGGTCTTGCGGGCGCAGGGCGTGGTGCGTTCCGAGGGCGCGGTCGACGCCGAGGCACTGGGCTGGGCAACGCCCATCCATCAAGGCAAGCACCTGCTCGGCAGCATGAGCGTCGTGCTGTCACGCAACGCGCCGGAGGTGGCCCCGCAACGCATCGCCGACCAGCTGCGGCGAGCCGCCCTGCGGGTGCAGGGGCGGCTCGAGGCGGCGCGTGAGAGGCCCTGACCACGGGCTGCGCGCCTCATACCCCTGCGCGGCGCGCGGTCGAAGCGCGGACGGATGGCGAAAACTAGGGAAAACCCTTATTCTTCCTCCCACGCGGCGGGCATTCTCGCCAACCGCGAACTGTCATGAACCTGATCCATCGCGCGCTTTCCGTACTTCAACGCCATTTTCCGACCCGACAGGAAGCCGAAGAGGCCTACCTTGCCGGGGCTGTCGACATCTACGACCTCGAGCGTCGGATGAGGCAGATCGACAAGCGGGACACCCAGCAACCGTTCCACCTTCGGCACTCGGCCTGAGTCGCTTCGCTGCCGACAAGCGGACGTCGGTAGCAACGCCCCGCGGGGCGTCGGCGCCCTGCGCCACAATGCGCTCCTTCCTGGCTATTGAGCGCATTCCGCATGCTTCTTGCTTATCGCTACCTGTTCCCCCTCATGTGGCTCGCCTGGGCGGCGTACTGGTGGGCCATGTCTCGCGACGTCAAGGCGACGGCGCGCCACGAGTCCCTTCGCTCGCGGCTGCTGCACATGATCCCTCTCGCCCTGGCCTTCGCCCTGCTATGGCTCCCGAAGCTGCCGATCGCGGTTCTCGGTGACCGCATCTTTCCTCCCGCCGAATGGGCCTTCTGGACGGGCGCGGCGCTCACGCTCATCGGCTTGCTGTTCAGCGTGGCGGCGCGCGTCCATCTGGGCAGGAACTGGAGCGGCATCGTGACCCTCAAGCAGGGCCACGAACTCATCACCAGCGGCCCTTACGGCATCGTGCGCCATCCCATCTACACGGGCCTGCTGCTGGCGTTCGTCGGCTCTGGCGTGGCGCGCGGCGAATGGCGGGGCGTCGTTGCCGTTGCGCTGGTTCTCTGGGCCTTCTGGCGCAAGCTGCGAATGGAGGAACGCTGGATGCGCGAGCAATTCGGCGACCGCTATCAGGCTTACAGCCAGCGCGTCGCCGCCCTCATCCCCTTCGTCCTCTGAATCGCCGAAGCCTCGGCGCAGGCCGCAGCGGCGTCGGCCGGCCTTCCCCCGAGAACGCAATTGGCGCAGTATGGAGGGCCTCGGCTTTGAGAACCACCATGACACCCAATCGACGCATCTTCCTGTTCGCGCTCGCCACCAGCGGCGCCGCGCTGTCCATCACCGAAGCCTCGGCGCAGGCCCAGCTCGACGAGAAGGACCCGCAGGCGGTCGCCTTGGGCTATGTGTCGGACACGGCCAAGGCAGACGCGAAGAAGTACCCGAAACACGAGGCTTCTCAGCAGTGTTCCAACTGCGCCCTCTGGCAGTCCAAGCCGACGGATGCCTGGGGCAACTGCCCGCTGTTCGCCGGCAAGCAGGTGAACGCCCACGGGTGGTGCAGCGCCTGGGCCAAGAAGGCCTAGAGTCTCTCGCCGCCCCAAGGCCCTGGCGGGCGAGGGTGCCCGCCGGCGCCCGGCCTGCGTGCGCCGCGGCTGCCTTGAAGAAGCACGTGATGAGGCCATCGAGACCGGCACGGGCGCCTCCCCCGCGTGCCCGGCGACAATCGACGCTCCGGTGAACAGAACAGGCCGGAAGTTCCCCCCGACAAACCACTCAGCATCACGGAAGCCAGCGCATGAGCACGACGCAACCCACCATCATCTACACGCTAACCGACGAGGCCCCACTGCTGGCGACTTGCGCGTTCCTGCCGATCGTGCGGGCCTTCACCGCGCCGGCCGGCATCAAGGTCACCACCAGCGACATTTCCGTGGCGGCCCGGATCCTGGGGCAGTTTCCCGAATACCTGAGCGAAGCGCAAAGGGTGCCCGACAACCTGGCCGAACTGGGGCGGCTGACGCTGGAGCCGGACACCAACATCATCAAGCTGCCCAACATCAGCGCCTCGGTGCACCAATTGGTCAGCGCCATCAAGGAACTTCAGGCGCGCGGCTACAAGATCCCCGACTTCCCGGAAGACCCGAAGACCGACGAAGACAAGGCGATTCGCGCCCGCTATTCGAAGTGCCTGGGCAGCGCCGTGAACCCGGTCCTGCGCGAAGGCAATTCCGACCGCCGCGCGCCCAATGCCGTGAAGAACTACGCCCGCAAGAACCCCCACAGCATGGGCAAGTGGAGCATGGCCTCGCGCACCCACGTGGCGCACATGAAGCATGGCGACTTCTACCATGGCGAGAAGTCCATGACCCTGGACCGCGCCCGCGACGTCAAGATGGAACTGCTCACCAAGAGCGGCAAGACCATCGTGCTCAAGCCCAAGGTCTCGCTGCTCGAGGGCGAGATCATCGACAGCATGTTCATGAGCAAGAAGGCCCTGTGCGACTTCTATGAAGAGCAGATGGAAGACGCCCGCAGCACCGGCGTGATGTTCTCGCTGCACGTGAAGGCCACGATGATGAAGGTCTCGCACCCCATCGTCTTCGGGCACGCCGTTCGCATCTTCTACAAGGAAGCCTTCGCCAAGCACGGCAAGCTGTTCGACGAGCTCGGCGTGAACGTCAACAACGGCCTGGTCAACCTCTACGACAAGCTGGAGAGCCTGCCCAGCAGCAAGCGCGACGAGATCATCCGCGACCTGCATGCATGCCATGAGCACCGGCCCGAACTGGCCATGGTCGACTCGGCCAAGGGCATCTCGAACCTCCACGCGCCCAACGACGTGATCGTGGACGCCTCCATGCCCGCCATGATCCGCATCGGCGGCAAGATGTGGGGCGCGGATGGCAAGCCGAAGGACACCAAGGCCGTCATCCCCGAGAGCACCTTCGCCCGCATCTACCAGGAGATGATCAACTTCTGCAAGACCAACGGCAACTTCGACCCCGTCACCATGGGCACCGTGCCCAACGTCGGCCTGATGGCCCAGCAGGCCGAGGAATACGGCTCGCACGACAAGACCTTCGAGATCCCGGAAGCCGGGGACGCGCGCATCGTCGACATCGCCACCGGCGAAGTGCTGCTGGTGCAGCACGTCGAGGAAGGCGACATCTGGCGCATGTGCCAGGTGAAGGACGCGCCGATCCGCGACTGGGTCAAGCTGGCCGTCACCCGCGCCCGCAACTCGGGCATGCCCGCCCTGTTCTGGCTGGACCCCTACCGCCCGCACGAAGCCGAGCTGATCAAGAAGGTGCAGACCTACCTGAAGGACCACGACACCACCGGCCTGGACATCCAGATCATGTCGCAGGTGCGCGCCATGCGCTACACGCTCGAGCGCGTCGTGCGCGGGCTGGACACCATCTCCGTGACCGGCAACATCCTGCGCGACTACCTGACCGACCTGTTCCCCATCATGGAGCTGGGCACCAGCGCCAAGATGCTCTCCATCGTGCCGCTGATGGCCGGTGGCGGCATGTACGAGACGGGCGCCGGCGGCTCCGCGCCGAAGCACGTCAAGCAACTGGTCGAGGAAAACCACCTGCGCTGGGATTCGCTGGGCGAATTCCTGGCCCTGGCCGTGTCGCTGGAAGACCTGGGGCTGAAGACCGGCAACCAGCAAGCCAAGATCCTGGCCAAGACGCTGGACACGGCCACCGGCAAGCTGCTGGACAACAACAAGAACCCTTCTCCCAAGACCGGCCAGCTCGACAACCGTGGCAGCCAGTTCTACCTGGCCATGTACTGGGCACAGGAACTCGCCGCCCAGACGGAGGACAAGGCCCTGCAAGCCCGGTTCGCGCCGCTGGCCGCCGCGCTCACCGCCAGCGAGCAGAAGATCGTCGACGAGTTCTCGGCCGTGCAAGGCAAGCCGGCGGACATCGGCGGCTACTACCTGGCCGACGCTCGGAAGTGCGAGGCCGTGATGCGGCCCAGCGCGACGTTCAACGCGGCGCTCGCGCCGATGCTGGGGTGAAGGGGCCGGAACCCATGCCAACGACCGAAGCTGATCAAGTTCCGCCGCTGCCCGACCATCTGTCGATCGACCCGCGCAGCCCGCACCATGTGGCCGCCGTCTTCGAACGCGACATCGGCATCCGATTCAACGGCAAGGATCGCGTCGACGTGGAGGAATATTGCATCAGCGAGGGCTGGATCAAGGTGCCCGCGGGACGGGCCCTCGATCGCAAGGGCAAGCCCCTGCTGATCAAGCTGAAGGGCCGGATCGAGGTCTTCTACCGATAGATGGCCGACCCGCGCCGGCCTGCTAGCCGGCGGAGGACACCGCGGCGCCGCTCTCGGCTGCCGCGGTGGCTTCGCTCAGCAATGCCAGGTGCTGCGCCATCAGCTGCATCTGCGCCTGGATCAATTCCTGCACCATCATCGATTCGACGGGCGCCGCCGATGGCAGCGCTGCAAGCGGGATCGCTGGCGCGGAAGCCGCAAGCGCAACCCTTTCAGACTGGACCGGCGCCAGAAGCGGGGGCGCCTGGATTGCCTCGATCGCCCGGGTGGTGGGCGCTGGCGCGGCTTCGAGCCAGAAGCGCTTGCGCTCGAAGGGGTAGCTCGGAAGCAGCACCCGACGACGATCCTCCGGCGGCGACGCATTGGTCGCGGCGAGGGAGGCGCCGGAGGCCCACATCTGAGCTTGGGCAACAAGGAACTGCCTGGCCTCGGTCTCGGGCCTGTCTCCGAGACTGCCCACGGCGACCAACGGTGCGCCGGCGCTTGAATGCTGGCGCGCCAGCGTGGCGAGAGTGTCGCGCGGACCGATTTCCAGCATGGCCGCCTCGGGATGACGCGCGAGGACCGTGCGCATCGCCGGCGAAAAGCGCACCGGAGCGCGCAGATGCCGGGCCCAGTAGTTCGGGTCGGTCGCGTCGGCGGTGGTCATCCAGGTCCCGGTGAGCGTCGAGGCGATGGGGATGGATGGCGCCGACAGCGGCACGGTACGCACTTCGGCCTCGAAGCGAGCGACCGCCGGCTCCATCATGCTGGAGTGGAACGCATGCGATGTCTGCAGGAGCCGTGAGGCCAAGCCCTCGCTTTCCAGGCATGCCTGGAACGCCTGGACCTGGTCCGTGGGTCCGGCCACGACGCAGGCCGACGGCCCGTTGTCCGCCGCCAACGAGAGCGACGCCGGCAGCATCGCGAGCAGCCGATCGGCCGGCATCCGAACGGAGAGCATGCTCCCGGACGGCAGCGCCTCCATCAGCGCCCCACGGCGCGCGACGAGCCGCGCCGCGTCCGCGAGCGGCATCACGCCTGCCAGCACCGCCGCCGCGAATTCACCGACGCTGTGGCCGACGAGGGCCGCCGGCCGCGCGCCGCGCGCCAGCCATGCGCGCACGATGGCGTACTCGAGGCAGAAGATGGCCGGCTGCGTCGTACCCGTGGCCAGCAGCGAATCGGGCGCTCCTTCGAACATCCGGGCCCGCAGGTCGAACGCAAGCTCGCCGTCCATTGCCGCCATGCACTCGTCGAAGGCTTCACGGAATGCGGCATCGGTGGCGTAGAGACCTCGCCCCATGCCGGCGTACTGCGCCCCTTGGCCCGAGAAGAGCCAGATCCACGGAGGAACCGCCGCGCCGAGGCTGCGCGAGATGCGCGCCGCCGCGTTCGGCGTGCGCAGCGCGGAACTGCATTCGCTCGCGCTCGCGCCGACCACGCCCAGGCGATGCGCGAAGCTGCTTCGGCCGTACTGCAAGGTATGGGCAACATCCGCCAGGTTGAGATCCGGGTGCTGGTCCAGGTGGTCGGCCAGCGCATTGGCCATGGCCTCCAGTGCCGACGCCGAGCGGGCGGACAGCTGCAGCAACTGCACGCCCGTCGCCGGCGTCGAGGGAGCGCGCAGCGGCGCCTCTTCGAGCACCGCGTGCGCATTGGTGCCGCCGACGCCGAAGTTGCTCACGCCCGCACGCCGGGGCGTGTCGTTGCGCGGCCATGCCGTCAGGCTGGCGTTGACCACGAAGGGGCTGCTTGCGAAATCGATATGCGGGTTGGGCGTCTTGTAGTGGATGGTCGGGGGCAGTTGCTCGTGGTGCAGCGCGAGCGCGGTCTTGATCATGCTGCCGGCCCCGGCGGCCGTCACCATGTGGCCGATGTTGCTCTTGAGCGATCCGATGCGGCAGAACCCGCTGTCGTCCGTCGAATAGCGGAAGGCCCGCGTGAGCGCCTCGACTTCCACCGGGTCGCCCAGCGGCGTCGCCGTGCCATGCGCCTCGATGTAGGAGAAGCTTCGCGCATCCACGCCGGCTTCGCGATGCGCCATCGCCACCACCGCCGCCTGGCCCTCGACGCTGGGCGCCGTGAAGCTGGCCTTGCCGGCGCCGTCGTTGTTGGTCGCCACGCTGCGCACCACCGCGTACACCTGGTCGCCGTCGGCCAGCGCCGCCGACAAGGGCTTGAGCAGGACGAAGGCGGCACCGTCGTTGAAGATCGTGCCGGTCGCGTCCGCGTCGAAGCTTCGGGTGTGGCCGTCGCTCGACAGCATCGAGCCTTCATTGTGGAAATAGCCGGTCGCCGAGGGCGAGGTCACCGACACGCCGCCGGCAAGCGCCATGTCGCAGCGCCCCAGGCGCAGGCTGTCGACCGCCTGGGCGATCGCCACCAGGGAGGTCGAGCAGGAGCTGTGGATCGCCACGGCCGGGCCCCTGAGGTTGAGCTTGTGGGCCACGCGCAGTGCCGCATAGTCCTTGTCGTTGGACAGCAGCACCTGCAGGTCGCCGGCCCGCTCCACCGCCTTGGGATTGGCCATCACGTGGCGCTGCAGGTAGGAAGGCCCGTAGACGCCGCCGAAGACGCCCACGGGAACAGGCGTGCGATCGGGTGCGTAGCCGGCGCGTTCGAGGCATTCCCAGGCAAGCTCGAGAAACAGCCGGTGCTGCGGGTCCATGATCTCGGCTTCGCGCGCCGAGATGCCGAAGAAGCTGTTGTCGAACCATTCGACCTTGTCGATCACGCCGCGGGCCAGCACGTAGGTCGGGTCCCGGTGGGAAGACTCCGGAACGCTCGGGTCGAGCGTGTCCACCGTGAATTTCGTGATGCCGTCCTGGCCTGCGAGCAGGTTCTGCCAGAGCGCCTCGACCGACTGCGCGCCTGGAAACCTGCCGCTCATGCCGATGATGGCGATCGGTTCGCTGTGCAGCGCGGCCCGCTCAGCACTGCCGCGCGCGGCGGATGGCAGAGCCGGCGCGCTTGGCGAGCCGCCTTCGGCGACCCGGGCGAGTTCCGCCGGTGTGGCATGCGCGAAGATGGTCGGCGCGCTCAGCGTGCGGCCCGTACGGCTGGCCAGCAGCGTGAGGACGCGCACGGCCTGCAGAGAAGTACCGCCGAGGTCGAAGAAATTGTCTTCGCGGCCCGTCCGGTCGATCTCCAGTATTTCGGCGAACGCGGTGCAGACGGCGGTCTCGAAATCGCCCACCGGGGACTGGTAGGGCACCGAGAGATCGGGGCGCTTGCGCTCTGGCCGCGGAAGCGCCTTGCGGTCGACCTTGCCGCTCGGCGTGAGCGGGAAGGTGGGCATCACCACGAAGGCACTGGGCACCATGTAGTCGGCCAGCTGTCCGCCCAGACTGCTGCGCAGCGCATTCGCATCGAGCATCGCGCCTTCCGCCGGCATCACGTAGGCGACGAGCCGCTTGTCGCCGGGCGTGTCTTCGCGGGCGATGACGATCGCCTCCCTGACGCCGGCACAGCCGACCAGCGCGGATTCGATCTCGCCGAGTTCGATGCGGAAGCCCCGGATCTTGACCTGGAAGTCGTTGCGTCCCAGGTAGTCGAGATTGCCGTCGGCGCGCCAGCGGCCCTGGTCGCCGGTCTTGTACAGGAGGTCGCCCGGCTTCGCGGCCGGGCCGATGGTGTCGGGTATGAAGCGCTCGGCGGTCATTTCCGGCTGGTTCAGATACCCGCCGCCCACCCCGGCGCCGCCGACGTAGATCTCGCCCACCGCGCCGATGGGCAGCGGCTGCAGGCGTGCGTCGAGCACATAGAGCTGGGTGTTGCAGATCGGTCGGCCGATCGGCGGCGTCGCGTCGGCGTAGGTCGCGCCGTCGCGCGGCAGGCGGTAGGCCGCGACCACGTCGGTGCACTCCGTCGGGCCGTAGCTGTTGATGATCTCCAGCAGCGGATAGGCGGCGCCGAGCGCCGACAGGCGCGGCACGCTGATGGGTTCGCCGCCGAGAAAGACGCGGCGCAGGCTCCGGAAGGCGCCGGGCGTCTGGGCGTCGAGGATGGCGTAGAAGGCGCTCGGTGTCAGGTTCAGCGTCGTGATGCCCCGCTGCTCGATGGTCCGGACAATGGCCGCGGGGTCGAACTGCTGGTCGGCCAGATGCAGCTCGCCACCGGCGAAGAGCGCCACGAACAGGTTCTTCTGCGTGAGGTCGAAACTGAAGGAGCTCACGACGAGCACGCGGTCCTGCGCGCTGAAGCCGTAGTCGCTCGAATACCAGTGCAGCAGATTCATCAGGCCGCGATGGAATACCGATGCGCCCTTCGGCTGGCCGGTCGAACCCGAGGTGTAGATCAAATAGGCGCCGAGGCCGGCATGCAGCCCCAGCGCGGCCGCGTCGGGGTTGTGCGTGGGGTGTCGAGCCAGAAGCGCGGCCTCGTCCAGCGCGAGCACCGGGACGTCGACGCGCGGCAGATGGGGGCGCAGCGCCAGATCGGTGAGCAAGGCGGCCGGTGCGCAATCCCCGATCATGTAGGCCAGCCGCTCCGCCGGGTAGCCCGGGTCCAGCGGAACGTAGGTGGCGCCGGCCTTGAGCACGCCCAGCAGCGCGACCACCATGTCCACACCGCGCTCGAGGCAGATGGCCACGCGCGCGTTCGGCCGCACGCTGAGCGCAATCAGCGCATGCGCGAGCTGGTTGGCGCGCGCATTGAGTTCACCGTAGCTGACAGTCTGCGCCCCGGCGAACAGCGCCGGCGCGTCGGGTCGCGCCGCCGCGCGTGCCTCGAAGGGCTGGTGCATCAGCACATCGCGCGGTACCTCGGCCGCGGTCTGGTTGAACCCGCTCACGACCTCGTCGCGTTGCGCGGCCGTCATCAGCGCAACGGTGCCCGCGGGCTGCAGCGGATCGTCCAGCAGAGCCGCCATCGCGGTCGCGAAATGCGCAGCGATCCGCTGCGCGGTGGCGGCGTCATGGCGGGCATTGGCGTACAGCAGCCGGCAGGGCTGCGAGAACTCGGCCGGCACGATCAGGTGGAGCTCGGCCGCCGGGTCCTGCTCAGGTGTGGACGGTTGCGGCTGCCGGCCCGGAGAGCCCGGCCAGAAGGACATGCCTTCGGCGGTGAACAGGATCTGGCGCAGCCGCTGCCCGGACCCGTTCGATGTCGGCGCCCACGAGGCGGGATCGAAGGCCCGATGAGGCGCCACTGCCGCGGCCTCGGCCGCAATCGCGGCGGCAAGCTCCCCGACAGGCGCCGTGTCATCCACATGCAAGCACAGCGGAACGACGGCCGGGCCGGAGCCGGTGGTGTCCGCGATGCCGATCACCAGATCCGCCTGTCCGCTCAAGCGCGCCAGGACCAGCGCCCAGCCCGCGAGCAGCCAGGCTATCGCGGACGTGCCGGGCTGTTCGGCCGCAGAGCGCAAGGCCGCCGCGGCGCCCTGCGGCAGGAAGAGCGCGATCTCCGACACCGCGGCACCGCCCTGCGAGCCGCGCGGCCTCCCGGATTGCAGTTGCAGCGCGGGCACGACATCCTTGAGCCGCTCCCTCCAGAAGGCTTCGCTCCGGGAAGCCGAGACAAAATCGTTTGGTTGTTGCACGCCGGTTCTTTCAGTGGACGGATGCTCGAGGCTGCGCTCGTGACCTCGGCCGCCCCAGCCAGCGCCGCCGGCGCGGCTTCGGGCAGGGTGGAATGTGTGGACACGATGAAACCTGAAGCAATGGGGTTCTAGTCAGCACGAGGGGGATTCTCACTGGCGCTGCCGCCATCGAGCGTGAAATTTATAACTTAAGTCAACATATTCCGGAATATTGAGGCTTCCTGCCACGCATTTGCGCCGTCACGTGCGGGCCAGCCGCCCTTCGCGCCCGACCCGAGCCCCCTTCGATCAACCCCTCTAGCAGCCGAGGTCGCGCCGCTGCCCCGCGCCGAAGGCCGGCGCTGGATGGATCGGAAATGCGGCGCGCCGCGCTTTCGCCTCGCGGCATTGCTTGCCGACCGCTCGCGCGAAGCGCTTCAGCATGAGGTCACTGGGGCCCGGCCCAAGGCCGCGTATCTGATCCCGGAACGCCTTCACGATCTCCGTTCGGGCCTGCTCGATCTCGGCCGCGGTCGATGCCCCGGTGGGGTCGATCGGGATGATTCGGACAGAATCTGTCATCACGGCTCCTTCCTTTGTGCATCCTGCTGCGCCGGCGCCGGATGCAGCAAAAGATTTCAGGAAGTCTAAATTTGTAAACTTAGGTACGCATCTAGCCATTCGACCAGTGATCAAAAACACAGCTGCCGCATCGCGGCATCGCCACGCGTGATTCAAGACACGGGACGCCCGCGGGCGCGTCCTCTCAGCGCCCCCATGGCCTCGGACATCGAAGACACCACCGTGGCCCATTCCTCGCCACTGAGCAACAGGGCCGTTTGCGAATGGAGTAGTGTGTCTTCCCGGTCCAGATGGGCATGCATCAACTCGATGTGCTCTCTCAACAGGACATCCACAGACGCGGCCGCGGCCGCGTCCCCCGTTGCGGCAAGCGCCAGCTTTGCCTTCGCTTGCGAGAGCAGTCCGTCGCAGTGCTCGCATTCCAGTTCGAGCCGATCGAGCAGTTTCTCGGCCTCTTGCGACCTGCCGCGCAGCATCCCGATCAGGACGACGCCCTTCGGCCGATGGGTGACTTCGTCGAAAGCCTGAAGGCGGTCGATGAGCTCCGCGAGCGCCGCGGCCCGCGATCCCCGCCGCGTCCAGTCCCGAGTTCTCAGCGCCTCGTCGACCAGCGCCAACAGTTCGCGAATGCGTGTGTGCTCGGCACGCAAGATGGCCCAGGCACATTCGGCTGCCAACATGTTCCCACCCCTTCCACACTGTTTGCCCCAGCGCTTGCCAGGTCATCCTGACTGCCAACGGAACGCTTCTACAGCGTCGCGGCCGGTGCCGCAACCCGGGCTTCCGAGGTCTGGAACGCTCAACAGGTATCGCCATTTTCCGATGGTCAAAGACTGGATCCGGCGCTAAGAAGGCGAGATGCTGAAACTCCTGATCGAAGCGCCGACCGGTCTCGTGAGCATGGTGGATCTGAAGGGATCGCGAACATCGATCGGGCGAGCCCTGCGCAACGATGTGGTCCTCGACGACCCGAGCGCGAGTCGATTCCATGCGGTCATCGAGCGCGAGGCGTCCTTGCTCATCGTCCGCGACCTCTTCAGTCGGAACGGACTCTTCCTCAACGGGCAGCGGGTCCATGCCAGGGCGCTCAACAGAGGCGACACGCTCGCCCTCGGGCGCAGCGAGATCCGGATCATCGCCGAAGAGGACTACCAGGAAATCGTGGTCGAGCGCGCTCCGTCCAGTCCCGGCATCGGATGGGGCTGACTTGGGGATCGAGGCGGCCGGTCTTGACCGGGCGCAAGGCGCGGCGCGCCACCCGGTGCACAGAATGCGATCATGGTCATGTCTCCTTGCCTCGCTCCGATGGGCTTTCTCCGGCGCCCGACGCGATTTCAGTTCTTCACCGGCAAGGGCGGTGTCGGGAAGACCTCGCTGTCGGCCGCGGCAGCCCTGGCGATGGCGGACGCGGGCGCAAAGGTTCTGCTGGTCAGCACCGACGCCGCTTCAAACCTGGACGAGATGCTGGGGGTCGAGCTGCGCAACACACCGACGCCCGTGCCCGGCGCGCCCGGCCTGTCGGTCCTGAACATCGATCCGGACAAGGCGGCCGAATCCTATCGGCGGCGCGTCCTGGCGCGGATGGGCGCCGATGCCAGCGAAGCCGAGCGCGCCACCGTGCGCGAACAGTTGTCGGGCGCCTGCACCACCGAAATCGCCTCCTTCGACGAGTTCAGCGCCCTGCTCTGCGACGGTGCCGGGCCCTTCGATCACATCATCTTCGATACGGCCCCTACAGGGCACACGCTGCGCCTGCTGAGCCTGCCCAAGGCGTGGAGCGGATTTCTCGACGGCAACGATCGCGGAGCCTCCTGCCTGGGGCCGCATTCCGGATTGAAGATGCAGGAGGCGCGCTTCAATGCGGCCCTTGCCGCCTTGAGCGATCCGGGCCGGACCACGGTGATCCTGGTGACGCGGCCGGACACCGGCGCGATGGCCGAGGCGGCACGCACGTCGCAGGAGTTGCGCGCGCTGGGCCTCGACAACCAACGCCTGGCGATCAATGCCGTATTCCATGCGAGTGAGCGCACGGACGCCGTGGCCTGTGCCATCGAGGCCCTGGGGCAGCAGGCCATCGCTGAAATGCCCCAGGCCCTGAGGGACTTGCCGCAGGACCGGGTGCCGCTGCGGGCCTTCGACACGGTCGGCCTGCCCGCCTTGCGTGCCATGCTTGCCGCCGGCGTCGACCCCGTCGCGCCTTGCGGGCACGCGAGCGGCGAACCCGATGCGCCGCTGGGGGGCCTGGACGCGCTGGCCGACGAGCTGGCGGCCGCCGGACACGGGCTGATCATGGTCATGGGCAAGGGAGGCGTGGGCAAGACGACGGTCGCCGCCGCCCTGGCGCTCGGGCTCATCCAGCGCGGCAAGACGGTGCATCTGAGCACCACCGATCCGGCGGCGCACCTCGCCGGCACACTGGACGGCGAAGTGCCGGGCTTGCGTGTGGACCGCATCGACCCGAAGGTCGAGACGCAGCGCTACGTCGACAAGATCATGGCGGCCAGGTCACCGGGTCTCGACGCCGGCGAACAAGCCTTGCTGCTGGAAGACCTGCGCTCGCCATGCACCGAGGAAGTCGCGGTGTTCCATGCCTTCTCGCGAATCGTCAGCGAAGCGCGCAGCGCCTTCGTGGTGCTGGATACCGCACCCACCGGGCATTCGCTGCTGCTGATGGACGCCACGGGGGCTTATCACCGGCAGATGATGCGGGAGTTCGAAGGGCACGGCACCGGCCGCGTCATTACGCCGTTGATGAGACTGCGGGACGCCGCATACACCCGGATCATTCTGGTCACGCTGCCCGAGGTGACCCCGGTATCGCAAGCCGCCGCCCTGCAGGATGACCTTCGCCGCGCCGGCATCGAACCCTATGCCTGGGTGCTCAACAAGAGCGTTCTGGCCGCAGGCACGCGCGACCCTCTGCTGGCCGCGCGGCTCGCCGGCGAGCGCAGGCAGATGGCGCGCATGTCCGCCGGCCTGGCCGGGCGCGTCTTCACCGTTCCCTGGCTCACCCGGCCGCCGATCGGATTCGCCGAGCTGTCCAGGCTGGTCGACAAAGAGCGGCGCGCTGCGGTCTGCGCCTGAAACAACCCATTCACATCACGGAGGTTCCCCATGTACGGATTCACCACGACGCTCAGCGGCACGACGTTCGACCAGGCGCTCTCGAAGACCATCGCCGCACTCAAGAGTGAGGGCTTCGGCGTCCTGAGCGACATCGACGTCCAGCACGCGATGAAGGAGAAGCTCGGCGTCGACATGCCGCCCTACCGCATCCTGGGCGCCTGCAACCCGTCGCTGGCGCATCAGGCGCTGCAGAAGGTGCCCGACATCGGCTTGCTGCTGCCGTGCAACGTCATCGTGCGCGAAGAGGCGCCCGACCGGGTGTTGGTCGGCTTCCTCGATCCGCAGATCATGGTCAACCTGGTCGGCAAGCCCGAGGTCAAGACCGTGGCAGACGCTGCCGAGCAGCGTCTGCGCAAGGCCTGCGAGAGCCTCGGCGGCAGCCTGACGCAAGCGACCTGATACACCTCGCTGCGCGGATTGCCGGAAGCCGCCGGCGCCCTGAGCCCGCCGGGTCGAAGCCGAAAATGTAGAACAAAAGTTCCACTTTCGATATTTCAATGCGACACTCAGCCCCCTTGGAACCAACCCGGGAGTTGGAAAGTGGCAAGAGGAGCGCATCCGTTGGAGGGCATGTTCAGTCGAGGCGAACGCCGCCTGACCGTCCCCGAGTACGTCGGACTGGTGGCCTCGTGCCAGGCCGGCCTCGATGCCGCGATGGCCGAACTGCCGCCGACGAGCCAGGTCGAGCTCTGGAACGCGCTCCAGCCGGACACGTTCCTGCCATCCAGTGGCAAGCGGCTGCTCTGGGTGCTGCGCCGCGGCGTCCTGGATGACCTCGCGCCCCTCGCCGAGAGCGTCCTGACTCGAAGCTGGCTGCCCGAGCCCACCGAGCACGACCAGCTCGCCTTCCGCGCGGTGCTGGAGGCGCTGGCAACCGGCCGGCAGCGCCTGAGCGATATCACCGCCTTCTGCAACGAAATCCACGCCTGGCCCTCCGTTCTCGGCGTGGCGGACTACCTCAACGGCAATCTGGCCGCGACGGTGCAGCTCGCGATGACGGAGGTCGACGGCGACCGACTGACGCGAAAAGTGCGACTGCCCAGCTGGTCGCTCGTGGGAACGCTGCTCGAAGCGCTTGGCGCCGTCCCGGGGCGACTGGATGCAGCCTTGCCGGCATTCACCGCCGCGCTGGCCACCGTCCTCGGACCGGAAGGAAGGCAATTCATGAATGAACACGCGCTCGTCGTGGCCGAGCTCTACCGCGCCACGGACGGCGGCCGGCGAAGTTCGGCGCCCGAGATGTCACTTCGGGCCAGCCTCGGGGCGGCGCCGCAAGGGCCGGCCCTCGAGGGCGCGGCGGGCGACAAGTTCGACGAGGTCGTGCAAGCCCTGCAGAGGCTGCAGCTGGTCCAGGCGGGCACAGGGCAGACGCTGTGCTGGACCGCGGTCACCCTCGTTCACCTTCCGCCCGGCCAACCGGCGAGTGCGCTTTGACCGTCGGCGCACTGACCCCGCGAGAAGTGGAGGCCTCGTCCGACCTCGGCGGCCTCGCTCAGGTGCTCGAATGGCATTCGGGCACCGCAATGCCATCTTCGCCCAAGGGCGAACCCCAGCACTTCGTGTACCGGCTCGAGCGCCTGGCCTCGATCGACGGCAAGGAGCCGAAGGTGGCGCATCGCCATCAGGGGGTGTCCGGAACCGTGGTGCGCTTCAACTATGCGAGGCACGGCTGCGCGGGTGCTCGACAACGGCGACTTCATCCACACCAGGCCGGATGGACTCGAACGTCTCGCGCTGAAGATCGGCGACAAGGTCGACGTGGAAGGAGAGGCGCGTCCACTCGCGGGGGGTACCGGTCGCGTGATCGAGGCGCGCCGCATCAACGGCAGATCGGTCGGCCCGCCGCACTGAGGGCCACCGACGACTAGGCCCGGGACAGGGCTCTCCCGAGAGGCCTTCCCGCATGCATCCAGCGATAGAGGCCCTGCTTGGCCAGTTCCACGATGAGCAGGTAGGTCAGCAATATCCCGCCGAGGATCAGGTAGAACCTGGCCGGCGGCGGCACGAAGCCGAAGTAGTGCCCCAGCGGCGTGAAGGGCAGTGCCACCGCGAGCGCCACGATGCCGAGCGAGGTCAAGGTCAGCAGCGCATGGGCGCGGCTCTTCAGCGGGTTGCCGCGCGTCCGGATGATGAATATCACCAGCACCTGGGTGCACAGCGATTCGACGAACCAGCCGGTCTGGAACAGCTTCTCGTCGGCCTGCAGCACATGCAGCATGACGTAGAAGGTGAGGAAGTCGAACAAGGAGCTGATCGGTCCGATCACCAGCATGAAGTCGCGGATGAACTCCAGGTCGAGCACCTGCGGACGGCGGATCTCATCCATGTCCACCTTGTCCAGGGGAATGGGAATCTCGGAGATGTCGTAGAGGATGTTGTTGAGCAGGATCTGCGTCGGCAGCATCGGCAGGAAGGGCAGGAACAGCGCCGCGCCGGCCATGCTGAACATGTTGCCGAAGTTCGAGCTGGTCCCCATCATGATGTACTTCATGATGTTGCCGAAGGTGCGCCGGCCTTCCAGGACGCCCGAGAGCAGCACATGCAGGTCCTGTTCGAGCAGGATCATGTCGGCGGCTTCCTTGGCGACGTCCACGGCCGAATCCACCGACAGCCCGACATCCGCCGAATGCAGCGACGGCGCATCGTTCATGCCGTCCCCCAGATAGCCCACCACATGGCCGCGCGCGCGCAGGGCCAGGATGACGCGCTCCTTCTGCCCCGGATTGACCCGGCAGAACAGGTTGGTCGTCTCGACGCGTGCACGCAGGGCGAAATCGTCCAGCTGGGCGATTTCCTTGCCGGTCAGCAGCCCGGTGACGGGGATCTTCAATTGCGCGCACACGTGACGCGTGACGAGGTCGCTGTCGCCCGTGACGATCTTGATCGCCACGCCGACCCTGGCCAGCGACGCCAGCGCCGTGCCCGCGCTGGCCTTGGGTGGATCGAGGAAGGCGGCGAAGCCGGCCAGCACCAGCTGCGCCTCGTCGCCCACCACCGCATGCGGGTGGTCGCGGGCCACCGGGCGCCAGGCGATACCCAGCGCGCGCAAGCCGTCCTGCTCCAGCGCCTGGTACTGCGCATGCACGGCCGCGCGGGCGGCTTCGTCCAGCGGCCGCGGCTGCGCATCGCCGCCGCTTTCATAGCCCGTGCACAGCCCGAGGATCTCGTCCGGCGCGCCCTTGACCACCAGCCAGCGTTCTTCGCCGTTGTCGATCAGCACCGAGACGCGCCTGCGCTCGAAGTCGAAGGGCACCTCGTCGATCTTCCGCCAGGCACCGATCTCGATGTGCTCATGGGCAAGGATCGCCTCGTCGAGCGGACTCTTCAGTCCGGTCTCGAAGAAGCTGTTGAAGTACGCGAGCTGCAGCACCCTGTCGCTGGGCTGGCCCAGCGGGTCGACATGCCGCTCCAGGTGGATGCGGGCCTCGGTCAGGGTGCCGGTCTTGTCGGTGCACAGCACATCCATCGACCCCAGGTCCTGGATGGCCGACAGGCGCTTGACGATCATCTGCTTGCGCGCCATGCGCAGCGCGCCGCGCGACAGCGTCACCGAGACCACCATCGGCAGCAGTTCAGGCGTCAGGCCCACGGCCAGCGCCACGGCGAACAGGAAGGACTCCAGCCACGGCTTGTGGAACGCCATGTTCACCAGCAGCACGAACAGGACCAACAGCACCGTCAGGCGCATGATCAGCATGCCGAAGCGGCGCGTGCCCACCTCGAACGAGGTCGGTGGCGAGGGACGCAACACGCTGTCGGCGATGGCGCCGATGGCGGTCTCGGTGCCGGTCTTGACCACCAGCACCCGGGCGCTCCCGCTGATCACCGAAGTCCCCATGAACACCGCGTTGCTGGCCTCGCTCAACTCGGTGGCCGAAGGCGGCGGCATGTCCGCGCGCTTCTCCACCGGGTAGGCCTCGCCGGTCAGCAGCGCCTGCTTGACGAAGAAATCCCGTGCCTCCAGGACCCGGGCGTCCGCCGGAATCAGATCGCCGGCCGCCAGCTCCGCCACGTCGCCGGGCACCACCTCGGTCACGGGAAGCTCCAGGGACTTGCCGTCACGCAGCACGCGGGTGCGCACGGCCACCGACTGCCGCAGCTTTTCCGCCGCGGCATTGGCGCGGTACTCCTGAACGAAGTCCAGGGTCACGCTCAGCAGCACGATGCAGCTGATGATCAGGAAGTTGGTCAGCTCCCCGGTAAAGGCGGAGATGGCGCTGGCCACCAGCAGGATGATCACCAGGGGATTCCTGAAGCGGCGCAGGTACTGGCGCAACAGCGAGCGCTGCTGCCTGTCGCGAAACAGGTTGGGCCCGAACCGAGCCAGCCGGGCCTTGGCCTCTCCGGCCGACAGGCCGGCCCATTCCGCATCCGCGGGGCCGGCCAGTCCGGGCGCCAGCCACCAGGGTGGAGGCGGGGGATCGTGATCCATTGTTGGCGGGATCGCTTTCAATTCTCTGCCCCACTTTCGATTTGCCGGCGCTATTGAACACCGCCATCATGAGGCCATGCGCTGTGCATGCTTGGCGCGGCCGCGACGCCGGACGCGAATCACCGGCCCATCACGGCCTGAATGTCGCGCGACTTGCTTGTTGAGGATGCAGCCCCGAGACTGGGAACCCCATGAACAGCTCTGACAACAACGTACTGACCGCTGCGTCCCCGACGAAGCGCTCACGATGGCTGTTGTGGAGTTCCTGGTTTCTCGGCGCGGCTTCACTGGCGGGTGTGGTGGCGATGGCATTGCACTTCTCCGACGCGGAAGGATTCGCCCGGCTGCTGGAGAAAGTCGAGCCGGGCTGGTTCGCCCTGGCCGTTCTGCTGCAACTGCTGACCTACCTGCTGCAGGGCCAGATCTACACGCTGGTGACCAAGGCCGGGCATTCCAGCCTGCTTCTGCTGACAGCCTGCAAGCTCGGCCTGCTGAAGCTGTTCTTCGACCAGGCGCTGCCGACGTATGGGCTCAGCGGCACGTTGGCGGTCACCGCGGCCTTCGAGCGGCTGGCCATTCCGAGGTCCGTGGCGATCGCCTGCCTCGTCATCAGCCTCTATTCCTACCTGTTCGCGTATGTGCTCGCGCTGGGCTGGGCGCTGGGAATCGTCGTCGTCGAGGGCCACGCGACGCAGTTGCTGGTGGTGGCCTTCACCCTCTTCACCCTGGGCAGTCTGGCCCTGGCGCTGGGCATCGCCCTGGTCTCGGGAAGGCGTACGCCGCCTGCCCTGCGGGGGCTGGCCAGGCAGGGCTGGATCAAGCGCGGCCTGGGCATCCTGAACGAGGCCGACACTGCCCTGACGCGCAACCCGCGGCTGCTGGCCGCGGCAACCGGACTAGACCTGGGCATCATGCTGCTGGACGCCACGACACTCTGGTTGCTGGTGCTGTCGATGGGTGATTCGGCGCCCTGGGCCGGCGTGTTCGCCGGCTTCATGCTGGCCAGCCTGCTGCGCAGCATCGGCGTCACGCCGGGCGGGCTCGGCGTGTTCGAAGCGGCGGCGGTGACCGCCCTGCACTGGGCCGGCATCGCGCTGCCGGTGGCGCTGTCGGCCACGCTGCTGTTTCGCGGACTGAGCTTCTGGGCGCCGATGCTGCCGGGCATCCTGGTGTCGCGCTCCGCGCTCATGGCGCCAAAGGCGAGCCGTTCGAGCGCGCCGCGCGGGTAGAACAATCACGGCGCATGTTCGAATGGCGCCGCCGCGAGGCAGAATGCAGCGGCGCGCGCCAGACGAAACGGCGTCGTCAGCCGCCGAAACCCGACACAACCCAGCCCTCCCGACCCGCCCCATGCCCACCTTCCCCGACGACATCTACACCGAGCCTGCCGACCTGGACGGACATACCCTCGCCAAACTCGGCCCGTTGCGCCGGATGGCGGGACTGTGGCGCGGCGAAAAAGGCGTGGACGTCAAGCCCAAGGCGCAAGGGCCGAAGACGCAGGTCTACGTCGAGCACTATGAATTGCAGCCGATCGACCCGCAGACCAACGGGCCGCAGGTGCTCTATGGCCTGCGCTACCACACCTACATCCACAAGCCCGGCCTGACCAAGATGTATCACGACCAGGTCGGCTACTGGTTGTGGGAGCCCGCGACCGGCACCGTCATGCAGACCCTGGCGATTCCGCGCGGCCAGATCGCGATGGCGAGCGGCCAGGCCAGCCCGGATGCGGACAGCTTCGAGCTCGTGGCCACGCACGGGAGCCTGGTCAACGGCATCGTGTCCAACCCGTTCATCGAGCATGCCTTCAAGACGCTGGAGTGGCGCATCAAGGTCGTGTTCAATGCCGACGGCACGTGGTCGTACGACCAGGACACCGTGATGCAGATCCAGGGGCTGGCCGAACCCTTTCACCACACCGACCGCAACACGCTCACGAAGATCGGCGAACCATCGCTCAATCCGCTGGCGATGCAAGACCCGGCGTCGCGTCCGACGTGAGTTCCGATCGCCCGATCGCCGCTGCGATCGACACGCGTTTCGCCGCCCGTCGGCGGCGTGTCATCGCCCTGACCGACGCTTCTCGCACCGGCGTGTTGGTGTGACAATCATCGGCGAACGCAATCGCCGATGGAGTCAACAGATGCTGCGCCTCTATGACAGTCGCCTGTCGGGTAACTCGTGGAAGGTGCGCATCCTGCTGAGCCAGCTCGGTCTTGCGTTCGAACGCATCACGCTCGATATCGGCAAGGGAGATACGCAAGAAGCCGCATTCCGCAAGCTCAGTCGCTTCGCACGCGTGCCCGTTCTGCAGCTCGAGGACGGTCGAACGATCGTGGAGTCGGGCGCAATCCTGCTCTACCTCGCACAAGGCACGCCCTACCTGCCGGACGATCCTTATGCCCGCGCGGAAGTGACGAGCTGGCTGTTCTTCGAACAGGCCGACCTGCAAAAGGCAATCGCCGTGCCGCGCGTCTGGCATCTGCACGGCCTGGCCAGCGGCAGGCAGCAGGAGATCCAACGGCTTCATGCCGAGGGCTATCCGGCGCTCGAGAAGCTGGATCGCTGGCTGCTCGGACGCACCTGGCTGGTCGGCGAGACCTACACCATTGCAGACACAGCGGTCTTCGCCTACGTCTCGCTGGCCGACCAGGGTGGCTACGACATGGAGCGTTTCACATCCATTCGCGAATGGATCGCGCGAGTCGAGGGCCAGCCCGCATGGGTGGAGCTGGTGCCCGACGCACGCTGAACCGGCGCGTCAAGCCAGGCGGTCTCGCTCTTTGAGTTACGCAGCCAACGCGTCGCGGCAATCCGCGAGCGCGTCCATCGCGTCGGCGTGCGGCAGACTCTCGATCGACGCCTGGATCGCTTCCTTGCACAGCGATGGCCGCCGGACAAGGGCGTCGAAATACCGCCCGACGTGGGGAAGCTCGTCCCACATCGATGCCAGACCGAGGTAGGCCAGGCGAACGAGGTTGACACCCCACACCACATCGCCGAGCGAAAAGGAGCGTCCCTTCAGATAAGGCAATGGTTGCCCGCTCAGCGCGTGGTCCAGATCCGTCAACAGATCGCCCACATGCATCCGGGCGGCGCGCTGAAACGCGGCGTCGTGGCGCACCGCCAGGCCGCCGCTCTCCTTCATGATCTTCGCGCGGTAGGCAGCGACCAGTTCAGGCTCGCTGGCATTGGCGGCCACCAAGCGCTCCAGCGCCATGAGCTTGCACTCGTAGACCGTCTCCATCACCGACCTGAGCATGGCCGGGCGCCTGTCCGCGTCCGGATGAAAGCCATAGAGCAGCGCCCCGTTCGGGATCCTGTCGACGATGCCCACCTGACGCATCACCTCGGCGAGCGCTTCGGTCTCGTCGGGGACGAGCTGGACGAACTCCCGCGAGACGGCATCGAGATAGCAGCATATCCGCAGCGAATCGGCGATCACGCGGCCGGCCTGGTGGTCGATGAGCAAGGGCACGACGCAGGGATCGAAACCCTCCGTCTCGACCGATGTCCGACCGCTGTAGCCGCTGACGAATTCCCGGTCCAGTTCCCGGCCGGCGATCAAGCGCAGACGGATGTAGGCGGGGCTGTAGTGCTCGGCCGGGATGACGACCCCGTCGCTTCTCTTCGAACACAGGATGACCATGTCGTTCGAACGGTAGGACAGCCGCTTTTCATGGAACACCGTTCGCACCTTCTGGGAACACAGCGAGCTCGCCGCATGGAACAGTTCGAAGCGCGGGTTCGCCTCTTTGCCTACGACCGTGCTGCGGGCAGGATCCGCCATGGCAGCGCGAGCCGCCTTGGCCATTTCCATCAGTGGCACATCCATCGTCATCGCATCGCTCCTGGTCAATTTCACGGCGGGTACTCCATCGTTTCCGGCAACGTTTCTGGGGAAGCTCACAGCCCGATGGGCTCGGCGTTCGAGAACTCTAGGTTCATCCTCCCCTCCGGAGAAGCCTGCACTTTCTGCACGCTGGGTTCCGAAATGGCGAACGATCCATCGCAGCCCCGTCGTCCACGTTCCTGGACGCTACGTTCGGCAAAGACCAGCACATGGCGGTTGTCGTTTGGCATATCTTTCCGCTCCACAGTCAAGTCTTCATTGCCAACGCCAACCCATGAGCAACATCCGTCAGCCGTCCAGAGCGGCCTCGCGCACACCGGGCCTTCGCCAGGCGCTCGATGCCCTGGCGACGGGGCGCCTGACTGCGATCGCGCTGACAGAACAGGCGCTCGCGTCGGCGCGGGCCTGCAATCGATGCGTCAACGCCTTCTCGGTCATCGACCGGGATCGTGCCTTGAGGGCCGCGGCGCAGAGCGATCTTCGCTATGCGCGAGGCAGTCAACGGCCGCTCGAAGGACTACCCATCGGTGTCAAGGATCTGATCGACACCAAGGACGTCGAAACCCGGTACGGTTCGCCCGCCTATCACGGCCATGTACCGACCGCCGATGCCGACATCGTGAAGGCGCTGGTGGACCAGGGCGCCATCCCCATCGGCAAGACCACCACGCACGAGTTCGCGTGGGGGGTCACCACGGCCAGCGAGGTCTATGGCGACACTCTGAATCCCCTGGACAGAAGCCGCATTCCCGGCGGATCCAGCGGCGGTGCGGCAGCGGCAATCGCGTACGGTGCCGTCGCCGCGGGACTGGGCACGGACACCGGCGGCTCCGTTCGAATTCCGGCTGCGCTGTGCGGAGTCGTCGGCTTCAAGCCGACCTTCGGCACCCTCTCCACCCGAGGCGTGTTTCCGCTGGCCCCGACCTTGGACCACCCCGGTCTCCTCGGGGAGAGCGTCGATGACGTCATCGTCCTGGCGGACGCTCTTGATATCAAGGCGCCCCCAGACGACGCGTGGGTCGCCGCACGCCTTGGCGTCATCCGCGAGATCGCGCCGATCCCCCTGAGTCCCGAGATCGCATGGGCCTTCGATGACGCCATCGAATGCCTCGAAGAAGTCCTTGCGTGCGCGAAGCTCGACATGCCCGGCCTGTTCGACACCGTCTACGACGCATTCGCGAAGATCGTTCTGACCGAAGGCGCCGTCGAACACTTCAGGCGCAACGATTGGGATCGCATTGCCGCGCACTACGGCCCGGAGACCATCGAGCGGCTGGAGCGCGCGAAGACCGTGGATCTTCGCGACTATGCGCAGGCACAGCAGACCCGATGGCGCTTTGCAGCGGCCCTCCAACAGGCCATGTCGACGGTCGACTACCTCCTCCTGCCGACCTGCCCTTGCACCGCACCGCTCTTGCATGCGCGCACGGCGACGATCGGCGGATGGTCCGGCACGGTCCGCGAGGCATTGATGACCTATACGGCCCCCTTCAATGTCGCGGGACTGCCGGCCATCTCGATTCCCCTGGCTCGGGCGGAGCACAGCCTTCCGGCATCGCTGCAGATCGTCGCCAGGCCAGGTCGAGACGGCGCGCTCTTGCGGATCGCGCAGCAGATCGAGCGGATCCTTCGCGCCCGCCTCAGGTGAAGCAACCCACACAACCACAACCAGGAGCCTCAAGTGATCGATACCCCCACCCACCTCGACGGCCACGCACGGGCCACTGCCGCGACCGGGCAGACGCCCTACAGCGCATGGATGCAGACGGACGCCCTCCATTCGCTGCAGCGCACGGTCAGCGACCATCCCGGAGAGCATGCATGGATCACCCACGTGCAGGTCTCCGAGCTCTATTGGATGCTCATCATCAAGGAGATCCAGACAGCGCAGACGTACCTGCGCGCCGACAAGCTTCGCGAGGCCCATCGGACGCTGCTGCGCGTGGTCGCCCATCACGAGCCCCTCCTGGCCATCTGGCGATCGATCGACTGGATGATGCCGAACGACTTGCTGGCCATCCTTTCGCGCGCGGCCGCCACGCACGGCAAGGACACGGCACTTCAGGGATGGACATATCGGCAGATGGTCTACCTGCTGGGGATCAAGCAATCGCAGCACCTGGCGCATTTCACACCGCAACCCCAGCGCTGGGCGCAGCTGGACAGGGCGCTGTCCGAACCGAGCCTCTATGACGACGTTCTCGCCTACTTCATGCGCATCGGCATGGATGTACCGAAGGCATTGCTCGAGCGCGATCTGCGGGCGCCCTACAGCCCCAGCAAGGAAGTCGAGCAGGTTTGGCGCCACATCTACGCCGACCCTGACAAGAACATCGAACTCCAGCAGCTCGGAGAAGCGCTTGCCGATATCGCCCAGGGATTCAGCAAGTGGAAGTACCGCCACCTGATGGCGACGCGCCGGACCTTCGGCGCACGGCCGGCCTACTTCGGCACCGACGGCGTCGCATGGCTGGTGCCCACGATGGACGAGATCCCGTTTCCCGAACTGTGGTCGGCGCGCGCCCTCATCGGCGACCCGCCTCCCGCTTGTCCGCACATGGCCGGGCAAGGGCGCTGACGAGCCCCTGGCGGCTGCGATTCGGCATCGATCGTTCATCAATCCGGGACCAAGCGTACAAGCATTGACGCCTTCTCAACCGATCGCCGCATCCCTACGATTTCCCTGCTTTTCACCCCAGCGTCACACAAGAGGAACCCACCATGTCAGCGAACCTTCGGATGGAGAATTTCGAGTTGAATGCAAACCCGTTCATTGACGACCTGATCCGCGAGCGGCGCACCAAGCGCGGCTATCTCGATCGACCCGTCTCGCTCGACATGGTCAGGGAGATACTGTCCACCGCAAGGTACGCACCGAGCTCGAGCAACACGCAACCCTGGCGCTGCTATGTCGTGACCGGACGCGCACGCGAACGGGTGACCCGGGCGGCGGTGGCGGCGTTTCGCGCCGGCCCGGAGAAGCTGACTCCTGAGTACCCCTTCTTTCCGCAGCCGCTTCCCGATCCGTACTCGACCCGCTTCAACACCTTCCGCGGCCAGCTCGGCGATGCGCAAGGCGTCGATCGAAGCGACAAGACAGGTCGCATGCGCGACGTCGAGCGCCAGTTCCTGTTCTTCGATGCCCCCGTGGGCATCATCTTCACGATGGACCGGTGTCTCGAATGGGCGAGCTTCATCTGCTACGGATGCTTCCTGCAGAACGTCATGCTGGCGGCCAAGGGCAGAGGGCTCGACACCTGCCCGCAGCAGATCTGGTCGCTGCAATACCCGGTGCTGCGCAGCGAACTCGGCATTCCCGAAGACCAGATGGTGATCGCCGGCATGTCGCTCGGCTGGGCCGACAACAGCCTGCCGGAGAACCGGATGAAGCTGCACAAGGTGGAGATGGACGAGTTCACTTCCTTCATCGACGCATAGCGGCAAGCGTCCGCGAAGGACCCATCGCAAGCACCGAATCATTCACAGGAGATCCAATGTCAATCATCAAAGGCTTCCACCACCTGACCGCCTGCGTGAGCGGCGCACAGGAGGATGTGGACTTCTACGTCAGGCTGCTGGGACAGAGCCTCGTCAAGAAGACCGTTCTTCTTGACGGCGAGGAGCCCGTCTACCACCTCTACTACGGCAACCCCCAGGGCGATGCGGGCACCCTGGTCACCTCGTTTCCCTTCAGGCAGAAGGGCGTGAAGGGGCGAAGGGGCTCGGGGCAGATCAAGGTCATCAACTATTCCGTGCCCGAAGGCTCCCTGGACTTCTGGCGCGAGCGCTTCGACGCGAAGGGAATCGCCTTCGACAAGGAGGTGGTCGAGCGCTTCGGCGAACGGCGGCAGCGCTTCCAGCATCCCTGTGGCATCGAGTTCGACCTCGTGGCGTCCGACCGAGACGCCCGCCCGCCCTGCTCGGCCACCGACATTCCTCAGGCGTTCGCAATCCGCGGCGTGCACAGCATCACCTTGTCGCTTCGCGAAGTCTCCGAATCCGTCATCTTCATGCAGGATGTGCTGGAATTCCGGTATGCCGGAGAGTCCGGGCCCTACCACCGCTTCGAGACCGCCGACGGCACGCCAGGCACCGTTGTCGAGTTCCTTCACGAGCCGGACCGCCTGCAAGGCTCGTCCATCTATGGCGAAGGCACGATCCATCATGTGGCCTTCGCCGTAGACAACGTCGAACAACAGATGATGATCAAGGAGAGGCTGATGTCGATGGGCCACATCGACACTTCCGAGTCGGTCAACCGCAACTACTTCCGCTCGATGTATTTCAAGATGCCCGGCGGGGTGATGTTCGAGGCGGCAACGACCGACATCGGATTTGCGATCGACGAGGAACCCGGGCACTTCGGCTCGGAGTTCCAGCTTCCGCCCTGGCTTCGCGAGCGCAAGCAGGAACTGCTCGGCCGCCTCGAACCGATTGCGGTCTGAGTCCGTCCCCAATCGTCCCCCACTGATACAGGTCACTCCATGTCAAAACCCAAGATCCTCATCGCTTTCTATTCCCGCAACAGTTCCACCGAGCTCCTTGCCAAGGCCGTTGCCGAAGGCGCAATGTCGCAGGGCGCCGAGGTCAGGCTTCGCCGGGCCCGGGAATTCGTCGGCCCGGAAGTCATGCGGCAATCGCCCGGCTGGTCGGAACGGGCCACGGAAATGAACGCGAAATATGAAGCCCCGACAGAGGCAGACGCCGAATGGGCGGACGGCATCGTCTTCGGAACGCCGACGCGCTTCGGATCGATCTCCGCCGAACTGAAGGCCTACATCGACGGACTCGGCGGCCTCTGGTTCCAGGGCAAGCTCAATGGCAAGGTGGGGTCGGTATTCGGCTCGACGTCCTCCAGGCATGGCGGCAACGAATCGACGCTCCTGTCGATCTACGGGCCGATGGCTCACCTCGGCCTGATCATCGTGCCGCTGGGCTACGCCGATCCCGCGATGTTCAAGGCCGGGACGCCTTACGGGGCGACCCATGTCTCCCAACTGGATTCCGTGATGCCTGACGCGGATCATCTCGCCGTGGCGAACTTCCAGGGGCGACGCGTCGCTTCGGTCGCGCAGGCATTGACAGGCGCAAGCGCACACGCACGCGCGCTCGAGAACGTCTCCTGATCGAGACAGCGGCGTTGAACGGGACGGTCTATTGACCGCCCCTCCCTTCCGGCATCATGCTGCGGCCTTGCGCCACCTTTCATCAGGCTTCTCATGCTGGATCTGAAGGATGTCTACTACTTCGTGCAGGTCGTCGACCGCGGAGGCTTCACCGCCGCCGGCGTGAGCCTTCGCCTGCCCAAGTCGACATTGAGTCACCGTGTTCAGGAGCTCGAGGCGTCGCTGGGTGTTCGCCTTCTCAGCAGGACGTCCCGTCAGTTTGGCATGACCGACATCGGCAAGGAGTTCTATCAATACGCCATCGCGACGCTCCAGAGCGCGGAGGCCGCGGAGGAGGCGGTCCGCCAGCGATTGACGGAGCCAAGCGGCGTGATTCGATTGACCACGGCTGTTGAAATTGCGCAGTTCGCGCTTCGGGATCTTCTGCCTCTCTTCCTCAATCGGCATCCGAAGGTCCACATCATCGAGATCGCGACCGATCGCTACGTGGATATCGTGGGCGAGGGATTCGACCTTGCGATTCGAGGTCACACGACACCGCTGCGGGATTCCACGCTGGTGCAGCGGGCGATCGCCCACGTTCCCTGGTATCTCTTCGCGGGGCCCAAGTACCTGGAGCAGATGGACGTCCCCGAGCGCCCGGAGGATCTGGCGCGGCACGCCACCATTTCGATGGTGCGCAACGGGCCGCTGCAGTGGCAACTGCAGGGACCCGAGGGTGAAGAAATCGTCATGCCCATCGACCCCAGGTTCCAGAGCAACAACATGGTCGCGCTCAAGGAAGCGGCATGCGCAAACCTCGGGATCGCCGCGCTGCCGGGCTACATCTGCAGGTCGGAGTTGCAGGCCGGCAGCTTGCGGCAGTTGCTGCCTGACTGGGTGGCGGCGGACGCGCGAATGTCCGCGTTGATTCCCTTTCGCACAGGACTGCTCCCAGCCGTGCGTTCGCTGGTCGATTTCCTGGCGGTCGAGATTCCGGTCATCACCGCATTCGAGCAGCAGTAGGCTGCCCAGAACTTCGATCGTCCACCCACATGGACGCTGCGTTTGAACTTCGACGGCTTGTGGAGGGGCAGTGAGGGCTCTATCTTTTCGGTCTTGAAACTGGAAAGGCCGATCGAAATGAACCAATACAACTGTTTGCCGCAAGATGGTGTCTTCTGGGGCGAGCACATCTTGCAGAGCACGGCCGCCCGGCTCGGGGACTATGGCATCGGTCACGCGATCACCTTCACGGTCGAGCCGCTGGCGAATCTGAATCAGACCCACGTGCAACCGAACGTGAAGCATGGCGTCGGCACCTTCACGGATCTTCCTGCACACGCCCCGGACGTCGCCGTCCAGGGAGGGCTCGACGCATGCCTGCGTGCCGGAGCGGAGTCGATCATTGCGCTGGGCGGCGGATCCGTCCTCGACGCGGCAAAGGCCGTGTCCCATCTGCATCGCGAGAAGACCGGCCGCTTTCTTCCCATCGCGGCGCTGCCCACGACGCTCTCGGGCTCCGAGTTCTCTCACTACTTCGGCGTCACAGAGACGGACGGCGCGCAGACGTTCAAGCGGAGCTATGCCGTCCGTGAAACGGTGCCGAAGGTCGTCGTGATTGACCCCGTGCTCGTGCTCGATACCCCGCGTGCGCTGCTTCTGTCCTCCGCCATCAAGGGCATGGATCACGCAGTCGAAGGAATGCGCAAGGTCACCAGGGAGCATCCACACGCGATCATGGCAGCGAGCGGCGTCGCGCGATTCCTTCGCGTTCTCGAGAAGTGGCCCGAGCGGATGCAGACCCGCGAGGCCATCGACAAGGGGTTGGTCACCTCCAACGACCTCCTGCAACTTCAGCTCGCGGCCTGGCAGTGCTACTTCTCTCCCGCGTCTGTCATCTACGGGCTCAGCCACCGGATCGGGCACATCCTCGGCGGCACCTACGGGCTGCCGCACAGTGCGACGTCCTGCATCACGCTCGCACCGGTCATCCGCGCGTGCGCGGATTTCTACGGCGACAAGCTCGAGGTCTTTGCCGCAGGTCGCGGGCGCGGGGAGGAGCCCGCCGCGGCGCAGCTGGCCGACCGGATCGCGGGCGTCGTGAAGGCCCTGGGCCTTCACGATCGTGTCGGCGCATTCGACCTCGACAAGGCCAGGCTGCCCGAAGTCGCCACGCTCCTGAAGAAGAACTATCCCAACGAGGTCGCCGATCTGGGCACCAACGCCACGGGCAAGCTCGACGCGCTGCTGGAAGGTCTGTGGTGAAACTCGGCAGTTCCCGGGCGTCGGACGAGCCGGCCGGTCGGACGCCATACGGCGCCTGGCTGCAGACCGATACGCTGCACTCGCTCCAGAAGCCGGTCAGCAACCACCCGGGGGAGTTCGGGTTCATCATCGCGGCGCAGATGTCCGAACTCTGCTGGACGCTGATCGTCAGGGAACTCCGGGCTGCACAGACGCAGCTGCGAGCCGACCGCCCGACAGAAGCAGCTCGAACGCTCAGGCGCGTGGCCGCACATTTCGAGCCCCTGAACGCCACATGGCGTTCCATCGCCTGGTTGACGCCGAAAGACCTGCGGGACATCCTGTCGCAGGTCTCCGCGAAGCATGGAGACTGCAGCGTCCATGAGGGCTGGGTCCCTCGGCACGCGGCCTGCCTGCTTGGCATCGCGGAGGCGGTTCACGCCGAACCCGGCATCTACGACGATGTCCTGGCGCACTTCAGCCGCATCGGATTGACTGTGCCTCGGCATGTGCTCGAACGTGACCTCGGCGCGCGCTATGTTCCCAGCCAGGACGTGGAACAGGTCTGGCGTGACATCTATGAGGATCCATATCCGGACGCTCCGCTCCAGCAGATCGGGGACACGCTCATGGATATCGCCCAAGCACTCACTGACCTGAAGCATCGCTACCGCATGACGACGCACCGAAGCCTTCAAGACCTTGCATCGTTCGCGCCCATGGTGAGTGAGCTTCCATTTCCGGAATTGTGGTCTGCGCGACGTCACGGCGGCGAGACGAGGTGACGAAGCAATGATGCTGTCCCGGGGCGGACGCCGACCGGGCCCGACCCTCAGCCGATCCCCTGGGCCGATGGCCAGCGATCGGTGAAGGCCAGCGCATCCAGCGGCTTGCCGACGCGCCATCCTTCGATCTCGAGCATCGGCCTGTCATAGAAGGCCGGCACCGGCCCGATGCACAGCAGCGCCACCGGCTGGGCCGTCGAGGGAAGCTCCAGCATGGCGCCCACGCGGACAGGATCGAACATTGAGGCCCAGCCCACGCCGAGGTTCTCGGCGCGTGCTGCCAGCCAGAGATTCTGGATCGCGCAGGCGACCGAACACAGCGCCATGTCGCGGGGCATGGTCCTGCGACCGAACACGGTGCCGTCGTCCGGCGCCAGCACCGCCACCAGCAGTTCCGCGCACTCGCGCAAGCCTTCCACCTTCAGGCGCAGAAACTCGTCGGAGCGCCCGCCCAACGCGCTCGCGGTGGCCAGGCGTTCCTCGTCCACCAGGGCGGCAAGGGCGTTTCGCCGTGCCGGATCGACGATGCGCAGCATCCTCCACGGCTGCATCAAGCCGACCGAAGGCGCCTGGTGCGCGGCCTCAAGCAGGCGCCGCATCGTATCGGCCGCCACGCGCTGCCCCGGCACGAAGTGGCGCATGTCACGACGCGTGGCCATGATGCGGTACAGCGTGTCACGCTCGGCGTCGGAAAAAGGAGGCAGGGAACATTCAGGGCGCGCGGCCTTGTCGTTGCCCGAGGGCTCTTCAGGATGCATGCACGCGAGCATACGCGGGGCAAGCGTTGCCGAACTACGAGGCCCCGGACTCCCCGTCCGCGGGATGCGCGCTCGCGCTGACGTGCCGTGATCTGACGAGCGCCACCACCCACCAGCAGAGCGCGGCGTTGAGGCAAAGCCCCAGCGCGACAACAAGTCCCGCGCGTTCGGCAAAGCCGGGCGACGGCTCCATGAACAGCAGCACGAGCGACCAGGGAAGCGCCGCCAGGATCGCCACATCGAGCCAGCCGCCCTGCTGCACCGGCGTCCGGACGGCGGCGATGACCAGCGCGCATGCCGCGACCGTGCAGAGCAGGGGCAGCCACCAGATTCGCCGATACCAGAATGATGTCCGGGACATGAGCATCAGGGAATTCTGCGGGAGCCCGCGCGCATCGCCAGTGCAATTCCGCACGTGCGCTCGCTCATTGTCGGAACTGTTGCGTTGCCGCAGCGCCGGGCCCTACTTGCTGCCAAGCGTCATCTCGCGGTCATTGGCCGTGACGTCGAAGAGCGAGAGCACTTCCTGGCCGACGAGGGCGGCATCCGACTTGCCGCCCAGCGAGCCGACGAACACGGTGGCCTGGGGCACCCTGAAGGGGCCGATGGTCAGCGGCACGCGCTCGATGCGCCGCGCATCCACGACGCCGCTGGCGGTCTGCACATGGGCGGGGGCGCCCCCCACCAGATTCGCCCGCGCGGCGAAGGCCTCGGTGACAACGACACCCGCGTTGACCGTCGCCCCCTTGTCGATCACGAACTGCACCGGAAATCCGTTGACCGAGCCGCGGATCCAGAACCGGCCGTCCTGGCCCACGGGCACCGTGATCTGCCTGGATCCATCGACCGCGATCTGCTCCGCCTTGCCCGCGGGCTGATCCGCGATCGCGACCTGCACGCAGCCGCGGGGGCGAAGCTTCGCGGGCCCCTCGCCCGGCGGAACGTTCGTGTAGGTCTTGCCGCATTTGTAGACAGGCTCCGCCAAGGCCATCGGCTGCGCCGCCAAGGCAAAAAGGGCGGCGGCCGCGACAGGCACGCCGCGATACCACGGTGCCTGCCTGGACTTCAAGGGATTCGACATGGTGCCACCTCGCGCTGGAGATTCATCCTGGACGATGCGCGCATGGAGAGCGGCGCCGCGTCATCCAAATCCGACGTCCGCCGAGCGGTCCGCCGGAGACGCTCGACGGCGTCGCCGCAGCACAATCAGGGCGAATGCCAGGAGAACCCATGTCCCGCGAATCCACTTCGACCGGTGAGCTCCAGGAGCTCTTGCACTCGCGCCGCACCGCCGCCCTGGGGACACTCGATGATGAGGGCGCGCCCTTTGTCTCCATGGTCCCGTTCGCGGTGGAGCCCTCGCTGGGCTGCCTGGTCATTCATGTCAGCAGCCTGGCCGCCCACACGCGTTACCTTCGACAAAGGCCGAGGGTCTCCCTGCTCGTCACGCGACCCGAGTCGCCGGGAGAGCCGGTGCATGCGCTTGCGCGCGCGACGCTGCAGGGCGAGGCCGACCCGTTGGAGAGCCACAGGCCGGAGTGGGAGCCGTGCCGCGCGGCCTACCTGGCGCGCTTTCCCGAGGCGCAGCCCATGACGGAATTGGGCGATTTCCAGTTCGTCGCCATTCATCTCACGCACGCCCGCCAGATCTCCGGCTTCGCGGCAGCGCGCAATGTCGACGAGGAAGAACTCCGGCACGCCCTGCGCGCCGGGGACTGACGCCCGCCCGCGCGAGCACAAGGACACGGATTGGCCCGATAAATTAACTCGGAGGTATTACCCCGACGTTATGATTTGTTACATGAACCTACGAACAAACGCAGGACTGAGACAAATCGAGGCGCGTCATCCTTCGGATCCGGACCCGCAGACCCTGCCGGGGGGCATCCCGACGGAACTCGAAGTTCCAACCCTGCGCCGCCAGCTCGAGCATCACGCGCGCGCGCAACCCGCGGCGGCCGCCCTTCTTGCGCCGGGGCATGAGGCCATCAGCTATGCCCAGCTGTTCGCTTCGATCCTGCGCATGCAGTCCTGGCTTGCGTCACATGGTCTCGGGCCCGGTTCGCGCATCGCCCTGGTCATGCCCGGCGGCATCGAACTGGCCCTCGCCATCCTGGCCGTGGGCTGCCTGGCGACCTGCATTCCTCTTCATCCCGGATTGACCGAACCCGAACTCCTCGCCCTGCTCGCCGATGCGCGCGCCGATGCCGTCATGGGCGCGCTGGACGCCTCCGCCCCCTTCGGGCTGGCACGGCAGCTCGGGCTGCTCGGCCTGGCATTCGACTTCGAGCGCTGCCTGGCACGCCCGGCCGAGCCGTGGCCGGAGGCCGGGCCCGACCGCCACTGGCCGGGGCCGGACGATACGGCATTCGTCCTCTTCACCTCTGGCACCACCGGCAGGCCCAAGCGCGTGCCACTCACGCAGCGGCAGGTCATGTGTTCGGCGCGCAACATCGCGCGGCACCTGGCCCTCACACCGCAGGACCGCGCCTTGTGCGTGATGCCCGCCTACCACAGCCATGGCCTCGTCGGCGGCCTGCTGACGCCGCTGGCGGCGGGCTCGTCCGTCGTCTGCGCGCCGGCCTTCGATGCCCCGGCATTCCTGCATTGGGTCGCCGAGTTCCGCCCCACGTGGTATACGGCCGCGCCCGTCATCCATCATGCGGTGGCCGACCTCGTGACCCGCGACGGCGTGGCGGTGCCCCGGCACAGCTTCCGGCTGATTCGTTCGGCATCGTCCGCGCTGCCGGTCGCATTGCTGCGCCGCATCGAGGCGCTCTGGGGCGCGCCGGTAATCGAGACCTACGGCATGACCGAGTCGGCCACGCAACTGGCGAGCAACCCGCTGCCTCCCGGCGTGCGCAAGCCGGACTCCGTCGGGCGCGCCGCCGGCGCCGAACTGCGCGTCGTCGATGAAGAAGGCAATGACCTGCCACCGGGCCGCGTCGGCGCCGTCGCCGTGCGCGGCGCAGCCCTGTTCGACGGCTACGAGGACGCGCCCGCGGCGAACGCCGAGGCCTTTCGCGACGGCTGGTTCCTCACCGGTGACCTGGGCCGCTTCGATGCCGACGGCTACCTGTTCCTCACCGGTCGCAGCAAGGAATTCATCAATCGGGGCGGCGAGAAGATCGCGCCCTTCGAAGTCGAACAAGCCCTGCTGCGCCTGCCCGGCGTCGCGCAGGCGGTGGCCTACCCCGCGCCGCACGCGACGCTCGGCGAGGACGTGCACGCGGTCGTGGTGCCCGCGCCCGGCCATGCCCTCGAAGCGCACACTCTGCGCGCCTCGCTGTTCGAAGTCATTGCCGACTTCAAGGTGCCCGCATGGATCTGCGTGCGCGAACAGATCCCCACCGGCGCGGGCGGCAAGGTGCAGCGCCACCGCCTGCACGAGCAGCTCCGCCCGCTCGTCACGCCGACGCCGGAGCGATTCGCGCCGCGCTCGCCGCTCGAATCCACCTTGATGGAGATCTGGCAAGGCGTGCTGCCGCAGGCCGGCTTCGGCATTCGCAGCAACTTCTTCGAACTCGGCGGACATTCGCTGCTGGCCACGCAGATCGTGTCGCGCATCGGCGCCACGCTTCAGGTCGAACTGGGCGTGCGCAGCATGTTCGAGCACCCGACCATCGAGGAGCTGGCGCGTGTCGTCGAGCAGCACCTGGCGGACCCGGCCTCGCGCGATGCCGAGGCACGCGCCCCCATCGTCGCGGTACCGCGCGGAAGGCCTTTTCCCCTGTCGTTCTCGCAACGCAACATGTGGGTGTCGCACGACATGGACCCGCAAGGCGCCGCCTACAACATGCGCCAGGCCTTGCGGCTGCGCGGGCCGCTGCCGCATGCGGCGCTGCGCAGGGCGCTGGACAGCCTGGTCGCGCGGCACGAGGCATTCCGCACCACGATCGCCGCCGGAGCGGCCGAACCCATGGCCGTCATCGGCGCCGCGCAGCCGGCCAACCTGATCCACCTGGACCTGCGTGCCGTGTCCGCGCCCGAGCGCGAGGCCGAACTCGGGCGGCAGGCCGCGCGCCTGGCCGCGCAGCCCTTCGACCTGGCCCGCGGGCCGCTGCACCGGTTCATCCTCGTCCAGCTCGGCGACCAGGACCACGCGCTGGTCCTGGCGATGCATCACATCATCGGGGACGACTGGTCATGGGGCATCCTGCTGCGCGAGCTGCAGACCCTGTATCGCTGCGCCTTGCAGGAACAGACCGCGCCCGCGCCCGCGCATGCCATCGATTTCGTCGACTACGCGAGCTGGCAGCGGGCGCGCGCCGACGATGAGGCGCTGGCCCATGGCACCGGCTACTGGCTGCGGCAGCTCGCCGGCATGAGCCCCTTGAACCTGAGCCCCGACACCGCCGTGGCCCAGCGGCTCACCAGCCGCGGGGAACGGGTTCGACAGGTCTTCCCCGAGGGCTGGTTCGAGGGCGTCCAGCGCTTCAGCGGCCGTCATGGACTGACGCCCTTCATGACTCTGATGGCGGCCTTCCAGGCGCTGCTCGCGCGCTACTGCGGGCAGGAAGACATCGCGGTCGGAACCCCGGTCGCGGGGCGCACGCGGGTCGAGGCGGAGCACGTGGTGGGCTCGCTGGTCAACACCCTGGTCCTGCGCAGCGACGTGCAGCCCGCGCTGAGCTTCCGCGACCTGGCGCGGCAGGTGCGCGAGACCTGCCTGTCGGCCTTCACCCATCAGCATGTTCCCCTCGACTACCTGATCGAGCGCCTGCGCGAGCAAGGCGGCAGGGTTCCCGAAGTCCGCGCGATGTTCAATGTGCTGAACACGCCCCGGCAGACGCCGCGGCTCGAAGGCCTGGACGTGAGCTACATGCCCCTGGGCCTGGGAGCCACGCAGTTCGACCTGGCCTTGACCATCGATACCGAAGGCGAACGCGCGCTGTCCCTGAGCTATTCCACCGAACTCTTCGCGCACTCGACGGCGCAGGCGATGCTCGCCAACTACCTGCATCTGCTCGACGCGCTCATGCAGGAGCCGGACCGCCCCCTGCACGACCATGCGGCGGCCGGCCCGCAGGACCTCGCCAGGCTCGCGATGTGGAACAGCACGCGCAGCCCCTACCCGCGCGACATCACCGTCCATGGTCTTCTGGCGGCGCGGCGCGCGGCGAGCGGCACCGCGCTCCTGCAGATTCCGGGCGCGGCGCTGAGCCACGCGGAGCTGTGGCCGCACGTGCATCGGCTGGCCCATGTGCTGCGCGACAGGGGTGTGCGGCGCGGCTGCCGGGTCGGGCTGTGCATGGAGCGCGACCCGGCGCTCGTGGTCGCGCAGCTCGCCATCCTGTGCGCGGGAGCGGCCTATGTCCCGCTGGACCCGGCCTATCCCACGCAGCGGCTGCACGACATGGCGCTGGATGCCGGCCTCAGCCTGCTCCTGACCCGGCAGAACCTGGCTGAGCTATGGCAGGACCTGGAGCTTCCCACGCTGCTGGCCGACCAGGCGCAGGCCGAGCTGATGGCGCGGCCGGATACGCCCCTGCCGCCCGACGCCGAGCGCGATGCGCGCGCCGAGGACGCGGCCTATGTCATCTACACCTCCGGCTCCACGGGCAAGCCCAAGGGCGTGGTGGTGCCGCACCGGGCGGTCGTGAACTTCCTGCTGTCGATGCAGCGCGAACCCGGGCTCGGCGCGCACGACGTCATGCTCGCCGTCACCACGCTGAGTTTCGACATCGCCGTGCTGGAGCTTCTTCTGCCGCTGTCCACGGGGGCCACCGTGGTGCTCGCGACCCGCGAGCAAGCCACCGACGGCATGGCCCTCGCCAGCCTGATCGAGCAGTCCGCGGCCACCGTGATGCAGGCGACGCCGGCCACCTGGCGCATGCTGATCGATGCCGGCTGGGCCGGGTCGTCCCGCTTCAAGGCGCTGGTCGGCGGCGAGAGCCTGAGCCCGGACCTGGCGCACGAGCTGTCGAAGCGAAGCGGCGAACTGTGGAACCTCTACGGGCCGACCGAGACCACCGTGTGGTCCACATGCTGGAAGGTGCCGCCGCAACCGCAGGCCATCTCGATCGGGCGGCCGATCGCCAACACCAGCGTCCACGTGCTCGACGCGTGGGGCCATCGATGCCCGGCCGGCGTTTCCGGCGAGATCTTCATCGGCGGCGACGGCGTCACGCTGGGCTATCTCGACCGGCCCGAATTGACCGCCGAGCGCTTCATCGCGGACCCGTTCAGCCCGCACCCCGAAGCCCGCCTGTACAAGACCGGCGACCGGGGGCGCTGGAGCCACGAGGGTCTGCTCGAACACCAGGGCCGGCTCGACTTCCAGGTGAAGGTGCGCGGCCACCGGATCGAACCCGGCGAGATCGAGGCCCGCCTGCAGACGCATCCGGAAGTCTCGCAATGCCTGGTGATGGCGCGGGAAGACCGGCCGGGCGACACCCGCCTGGTGGCCTATGTGGTCGCGCGGGAGGGCATCGTCGATGCTCCCGCGCTCAAGGACTACCTGAGGCTCGGCTTGCCCGAGTACATGGTGCCTCAGCACTTCGTGGCGCTGGAGGCCCTTCCTCTGCTGCCCAACGGAAAGATCAACCGTCACGCCCTGCCCCCGCCGCAGATGGAGCAGCGCGCGCCTTCACGGGCCAACCATGCGCCCGCCACGGCCGCCGAGCTCGCCCTTGCCAGGATCTGGAGCGAGGTGCTGGGCCTGGAGAGCTTCGAGATCGCCCGCTATGACAACTTCTTCGACATCGGCGGCGACTCCCTCATGGTCGGCCGCGTCGTCGTCGCGTTCCAGCGCATCAGCGGCGTTCGCCTGGAAGCGCGGCGAATGATCTTCGAGACGCTGGCACAGCTCACCGGAGGCATCGAACTTTCCGGGCAGGCGCCTCGGCCAGTTGAAGCGCAGGCGCCCGCGCCCGCCAGGAAGCCCTGGCTCAAGCGCCTGCTCAAGGCCTGGCGCTGACGCGACTGGCGATCATGCGCGAGCCGCCTTCGCAGGGGTGGCTCAGCCGCGACTCGCCAGGGGATGCAGCACCAGCCCCGCGAGCGCGGCCACCACGACGACGACCGGCTCCGGCAGCTTCCTGAAGCGCCACAGCACCGCCACCGTGACCAGTGCCAGCGCGGCGGTGATCCAGTCGGTGATCGAGCGTTGCCCGATGACGATCACGGCGCCCGTGATCGCCCCGATCGCGGCGGCGGTCACGCCGTCGACGAAGGCGACGACCGCCGCTCGCTTGCCGTACTTCTTGAAGTACGGCGCCGGCAGGATGGTGAACAGATAGCAAGGCACGAAGGTGGCCAGCGCGGCCACCACGGCACCCCAGAAGCCGCCCACCAGAAAGCCGATGAAGCCCGTGGTGATGACCACCGGCCCGGGCGTGATCATCGCCACGGCCACCGCGTCGACGAATTGCCGGTCGGTGAGCCACGCGTACTCCTTGACCACGCCGCCATAGAGGAAGGGCACGATCGCCAGGCCGCTGCCGAAGACGAAGGCGCCGGCGAAGGCGAAATAGGCGCCGATCTGGCCGAGCTTGTGCCAGTCGACCTGGCTCAGCGCGAACCAGCCGGCCAGCGGCGCGGCCACGCCCGGGAGGCTGCGTCCGAGCTTCGGAGGCGCGCGCCACAACCACACCAGCACGCCCGCGCCCAGGAAGATCCAGACGTTCTCGGACTGCGTGATCACCGTGACGGCCGCGCTGGCCAGGAAGATCGCCCACAGCAGCTTGTCCTTGCCGATGTTCCGGGTAGTGAGCTTGTAGGCGCTCATCGCGATGATGCCGATTACCGCGGCGCCCACGCCATAGAAGACCGCCTGCATCCAGCCGATCCCCCCGTAGGCGACATAGGCCGCGCCGAGCCCGACCACCATGCAGAACGACGGCAGCACGAAGGCCAGGCCGGCGAGCGTCGCGCCGACCACGCGGAAGCGCACATAGCCCAGGTAGATCGCGAGCTGCGCCGCCAGGGGGCCCGGCATCAGCTGCGCGAGCGCCAGGCCTTCCTTGTAGTCGCTCTCCGAGATCCACCCGCGCCGCTCGACCAGGTCGCGGTACATGTAGCCCGCCAATGCCACGGGGCCGCCGAAGCCCCAGGTGCCAAGGGCAAGCATGTAGCGCACGAGCTGCCAGAGCGTGTAGCGCGCCGGGCCGGGTGCTTCGGCCATGTCGCCAGGGTTGGTGTCGTTCATGGGCACTGTTCTCTTCAGGTTCTCTGGCTCAAGGCTTCGCGCGAGCGCCATCGCTTGCGAAGTGCGTGTACAGCGAATCCAGCACGCCGGCGATCTCGGCGAGCAGGGCATCGTCATCCGGCAGCCGCTCTCGCGCGCCGGCAAGCACCGCCTCGAAACCGGCGCCCTCGGCGACCGGATGGGCGCCCATGTCCAGCGAGCGCACCATGGCCCCCAGCCGCATCAAGGCGGGGTCGTCCTCGAGCCCGAAGCTCGCCATCAGGGTTTCGAAAGTGACCCGCTCCCCGACGTGCGTGAATGCGGCCCCGTCGAAGTCGAAGCCGAGCGCCTTGCGCGGGCAGTCGCTCGTCCTGGCGAGCCACCGGAAGCGCGCGCCCGGATCGATGAAGCGGCGAATCAGCCACGCGCTGGCGACCCGATCGACCCACAGGCGCCGGCGCGTGGCCCAGAGGCGGCCCTGGTAGTCGGCAGTGTCCAGGCGCGGAATCCGGCCTTCTGTCTCGTGCGGTTCGTCCGGCGAGAGCACGCCATCGATGCGCTGGTTGAAGTCCACCCACGCGGCCTCGGCTTCGAGACTCGCCGGGCCGGGGAAGAAGTCCGTGGCGACGAGCGCTTCGTAGTCACGGCGCAGCTTCTTCCGCAGGCGCGTCAGCTCGGAGACGCCCAGCGAATCCAGGGTGGACGCGGATTCCTTCCAGGCCTTGACCAGCGCGGCAAAGTCCGCGCTCCGATCGAAGAGAGGGGGATAGGCGATCGCGTCGGCTTCGCCGGCCGGCGCGGTCAGCATGAGCCACGCGCTGCCTCCTTCGCGCACGCACTCGTCCGCGAGTTCTTGCAGCGCATCCCGGTGCAAGCCGGTGTCGGGCAGCAGGTAGGCGCCATCGCGCAGCGCGGCGCACCCCATCGCCTTGAGCGCGCGCCAGATCCGCATGCGCGCCGTCGCGCCCTGCGTGGGTAGCGAGACGACCAGCAATAACCACTTGGCGGCGTGGAGGGCGTCGTCAGAGGCAGCCATGTAGCGAATGATACAGAGGTGTCTCTATCTCTACAAACAATGATAGCCCTCGTGCGGGAGCATCCATGAGTCCGGGCCTCCCGCTCCTGCGGCGCCGCGGCGTGCTCAAGATCGCCTACGACCTGACGCTGTGGCGCGCCTTGCGGCGCAGCCCGCTCGACGGCCAATGAGCGCGTCTCTGCCCGCGCAGCCCGCCTTGATTTGTGTCAAGACAGCAGCGGGGCTTCGGGCGCATGCTGATCTTATCGAGCGCGGTCCTCGGCGCTCCAATCATCGGGCCAACAATCATGAGACTCCATGACATTCTCCTTGTCGCAGCGGCGGTGTCGCTCGCCGGCTGCTCCTCCTTCCCCGGTGTGGGAAGCAAGCCGGCGGATGAACACGATGCGCATCACGCGGCTGACCGCGCACCCGGCGTCGACCCCGCGCAGGTCGACCAGCAGATGAAGGCAATGCAGGACATGCATCAGAAGATGATGGACGCCAGGACGCCCGCGGAGCGAGCCGCGCTCATGAAGGACCATATGAAGGCGATGCAGGACGGCATGGCGATGATGGGCCGGATGCGCGGCGGCATGCCGATGATGGAGGACGGCAAGTCGCCGATGCCCGGCGGCCCGCCCCTGCGGAAGGACATGATGCAACGCATGGACATGATGGAAATGATGATGCAGATGATGATCGACCGCGAGGCGGCAAGGCCCCCGGGCGTCCGATAGCGTGGCAGGGGCGAGGGTGGACGGATGCAAGCGTGGCGCCCCACAATCGCGCGATGAACAAGCGACACTTCCTTGGCACGGCGGCTCTCGCAGGGCTGCTGGCGGGCCGCGCATTAGCAGCGGGCCCGACTCCGCGCGGTCCGGGTCTCCTGACCCTCAGCGGAGCAATAGCCAAGGCCAACCGAGGCCCCGTCGATCCCGCCCTCGATCTGTTGATGGTCCGGCACGGCGTCACGTTCGACAAGGCGTACGTGTTCGCGCCGAGGCATTGCGCCGCTTGCCGGCCCTTCGAATCAAGCCGACGCTCGAGTACGACGCCAAGGTGCATTCGCTCGCGGGCCCGTCCTTGACCAGCGTGCTGGAGGCGGTCGGCGTGCCGCCTTCCGGCAACGCCATGATCACCCTGCGCGCGGTGGACGGCTACGCCGTTGCGGTGAGCATGGCCGACGCGCGGAGCTATCGCATGATCGTGGCCACGGAAATCGACGGCGCGCCGCTCGCGCTGGGCGGGCTGGGTCCGCAATGGGCGCTCTACGAGGCCGACACGGTCGCCGCGTTCAAGGACAAGCCGCTCAAGGAGCGTTTCGCCTTGTGCCCCTGGGGGCTCTACAGCATCGACGTCGGTCGGGGCTGAGCGCGGGCGCCGGCGCTCAGACGGCCACGGTGACCCTCAGAAAGGTCGCGGGAATGGAGGTGGCATCCCTGGCGGGGCTCAGGTTTTCGCGCTCGAAGAGCGCCACGAGTTCGCGCCGCAGATCCGCGGACTTGCCGCCCTGTTCCGCGGCGGCGAAGGCATTCATCGTGGGCCCATAGTAGTTCCTGAAGTCGTCGACGAGCGAGGCCGGCGTGCCGGGCGACTCGAAGGTGTACGTGTCCCGGGAGAAGGAGATCTTCTCGGCCGGAACGCCAGCCGCCGCGAATCGCTCGATCACGTGGCCCTCGACGCCCCACGTCATGGGGCTGACGAAACCCTCGGGCGGCGGCGGCGAGTAGGCGGCGCTGATCTTCAGGATCTGCGCCACCAGTGTCGGATCGTTGGGAATCCAGTTCCCCATCACGATCCGGCCGCCGGGCCGGGTCACGCGCACCATCGCCTTGGCCACGTCGAAGGGCCGCGGCGCGAACATCGCGCCGAAGATGCTCACGACGAGATCGAAGGCGTCGTCGTCGAGCTCGCGCAAGTCGCAGGCATCGCCTTCCTGGAAGCTGCAGTTCGCGAGACCCATCTCCTTGGCGCGGCGCTTGCCGGCGGCAACGAGATTGCTGGCGATGTCGACGCCCAGCACATCCGCGCCAAGCCTTGCCGCGGGCACCGCCGTCGTACCGTCGCCGCATCCGAGGTCGAGGACCTTGTGACCCTTGCCGATGCCCAGGCCTCGGACCAGGGCCTCGCCGCTGCCTCGCATGGTTTGCGCGATGCGGGTGAAGTCGCCTTTTTCCCAAAGTGCCTTGTTCGTGTTCATGCGAGTGCTCCTCGTGGGTGGGGTGGTGGAATCGTTTCGCGCCGCGAAGTGATCCGCTCACGCCATGAGAGGCGCAAGCGCGGCCCCGATGCGCCGCAACTGCGCCTCGGTGATCATCGCGCCGAGAATCTTCTGGAAGCGCGCGTCCTGAACGCCCGAGACGATGTATTGCCAGCGATAGGCCTTCAGCATCACCGCCCCCAGCTCCCGCACCTGGCCGCCATCGAATGGGCGCCCGCAGATCCGCAGGAAGTAGTCGGAATCGGCCGCCGCCTGCATCCTCAGGATGCCGTCGACCGCGACCACGAGCTCGATGAGATCGGTCACCGCCTGGTCGCGCTGCTGCGCGTCGAGCTTCGCGTTCTCGCGTTGCCATTCGAGCTCATCGAGGATCGCGTGCTGCGACTCCTCCTTCCAATGGAAGAAGAAGACGTCCTTCCACACCTCGGACAGCTCGGTGTCGGGATCGATGCTCTGGCGATAGTGCGCCTGGGTGAACAACTCGATGTGGCAGGTCAGCGCAAGCACCGCCCAGGTGGACTTGGAAAGCACCGCGGCGGCCACCTCGTTTGGCCGCGGCAGGAAGGTGTAGCCCGCGGGCATGCCCTCGGCGGCCATCGCCTCGACGCGCCGGAACAGTTCCTGGTGCTTGAGCTCCTCGTCGGTGAAGCGCACCAGTGCCTCGAGCGCAACCTGGTCGCCGAGCCAATGGTCGCGACTGAGCTCGAGCATCTTGGCGCCGATGAAGCGCTCGACCAGGCCAAAGATGTTCGCGTAGCTTCGCCCCTGGATCTGGCTCACGAGGCGCCGTTCGCCGGCACCGAGGAATCCGAGACTCGGCGCCATCGACAGCCCATCGGGCAGGAACTTCTTCGAGGTATCGAACCGCCGCCCGCGAAGGACGTCGCGATCGATGTCCCATCGAATGCGCCTGGAGGCCTCGATGCATCTGGCATATCGTGAAAGGGGCATGGCGTGCGGTGCGACTTGCATGGTGCTCTCCTGTTCGATGGGATGGCCTCAGCTTAGGTCGGCCACGCCGGCCGCACCATGACCGAAACGACGCGAAGCTTGCTCGAAACGCTCCGAATGCCGTCGTGGGGACGGCCGCGAGTCCGGGCTCGGCCTCGACAGCGATGCAGGGTTTGGTTACGTACTCGCCACGGAATTGACGTATGTTCGCGGTCTTGCGGCCCGGGCTTCGCACGCCACTTTCTTGAGGAGTCGGAAACATGTCCCGCTATCTCTGCGACTTGAAGAATCTCTTCGTTGAGTTGAAGGGCCGATACGGAGAGGATGACGATGCGGTCCAACAGGTCCGGCATGAGCTCGAGGCTGTCGAAGCCCTCGAGTCCAGGCATCAGGACCTGCCCGCCCTTGCCCGCAACCGCCTGAGCGGCAGGGCCATGCGGCACAGCTGGGAAGCGCCCGCGAGTGCCTCGAACCCGCCTCGAGGCGCCTCGAGCCCGGCTACGCCGACCTGACGCTCGACATCGTCGGTCGCATGGGCAACAGCCACTTCGAGGTCACCCGGCACGCGAACTGAGCCGCAAGCGCCCTCGCCGATGCGCCTTTTACGCGCGGCATCGAGGTCTTTGCGACTTTTTTACGCGCGCGTCGGTACGCTCCTCGCTCCAGCTTCGCTTACCGACGCCTCATGCCAGATGCCCTATTTCAAAGCAGGTCCGAGCCCGCGCTCGAACGCAGTGAAGCACCGACGCAGCCGAGCTTGTGGACCCGGTTCGCGGCATGGGTCGATGCCTGCAGGCGGCCGCAGGACATGACGCTCCACTGGACCTGCTGCGGCACTCCGATGCGCGACCCCGCCGAAGCCTATCTGGGCCGCGTCGAGTCCTCCGAATTGACGATCAGTTCCTGCACCCATTGCGGCGCGCTCTGGCTGGGCGTCTGCTCGGTGGCGACCACCGTGATGCGGTCGGAGCCCTTGTCGCGGACGGACGCGGAAGCCTTCCTCGCCGCAAGCCCGGGCAACGAACGCCGGGCGATGATGCACGCGTGGCTGGAGCGGCACGCAAGATCAAGAGCGGCCAGGCGCTAGCGCGGGGAGGCACGCTGGCATACTTCGGGCTCCAACAGCCTGCCCTTCCCCCCCCCGCAGACCCCGTCGCAAGAGTTGCACTCCCGCATGAATGGCACCGCTCCCCAACTTGCCGTCGTTGAAGAGCGCCGCGCATTCGGTTGGGTCGACGGCCTGGTGATGCTGGCCCTGCTGGGCGCGCTGTGGAGCGCATTGCACTTCGGCAAGGGCATGCTCGTGCACTTCGATCCGACGGCGGTGCCGCGGGTCGACAACTCGCCGAGCCTGATTCCCTATTACGCGGGCCGCACCCTGCTGCGGATGTGGATCGCGTTCTGCTTCTCGCTGATCTTCGCCGTCGGCACCGGCTATCTTGCCGCCAAGAGCCGGAGGGCTCGCGCCCTCATCCTGCCTGCGCTCGACGTTCTGCAGTCCGTGCCTGTCCTGGGCTTCCTGTCCGCCACGGTGACCGCTTTCATGGCGCTGTTCCCCGGCAGCCTGCTCGGTGTCGAGTGCGCGGCGATCTTCGCCATCTTCACCGGGCAGGTCTGGAACATGGCCTTCGGGTTCTACCACTCGATGGTGACCATTCCCACCGACATGCAGGAGGCGGCGTCGACCTATGGCCTGAGCCGCTGGCAGCGCTTCAGGACCGTCGAGCTGCCGGCATCGGCCCACAGCCTGATCTGGAATTCGATGATGTCCTTCGGCGGCGGCTGGTTCTTCGTCGCCCAGAGCGAAGCCATCAGCGTGATGAACAAGGACATCAAGCTGCCCGGCCTGGGCTCCTACATGGCGCAGGCCATCGAGCGCGGGGACAACACGGCAGCCCTGTGGGCGGTGGTGGCCATGATCGCCCTGATCCTGGCCAGCGACCAGCTGGTCTGGCGGCCGATGCTGGCGTGGGCGGACAAGTTCAAGATCGAACTGACCGAGTCCGCGACGCCCGCGACCTCGTGGGTCTACGACCTGCTGCGCGGTGCCTACCTGTTCACATGGATCAACGATCGGCTCTGGCAGCCCCTGAAGGACAAGCTGTTCCATGCGCCGCATCCGACCGCGCGCGTTCCCGCGCGGCTCAAGGCGGCCGGCAGGAAGCTGCTGCTGCGGACAGCGGGCGCCCTGCTCGCGATCTGGATCGGGTACGAGGTCCTGGCGGCCCTGGGCGCGGCCGTGGTCGCGCTGCACGGCGCGCTCACCCTCTCCATCTTCGGCAACATCGTCTGGCTCGGATTCCTGACGGCCTTGCGCGTCGCCGCCATGACGGTGCTGGCCACGCTGATCTGGACGCCGGTCGGCGTGTGGATCGGGTTCCAGCCGCGCGTCGCGCGCTTCGCCCAGCCCCTGGCGCAGATCGGCGCGTCGTTCCCCGTGAACATGACCTTTCCGATCGTGGTCGGATTCTTCGTCGCCAGCCACATCACCCTCAACTGGGGCAGCATCCTGCTCATCGCGATGGGCACGCAGTGGTACATCCTGTTCAACGTGATCGCCGGCGCCATGGCCATCCCGAACGACCTGCAGGAGGCCGCGCGCGTCTACGGGCTGCGCAACTGGAACCTGTGGCGCACGCTGATCCTGCCCGCGATCTTTCCGTTCTGGGTCACGGGCGCGTGCACGGCCGCGGGCGGTGCGTGGAACGCCAGCATCGTGGCCGAACTCGCCACCTGGGGCGACACGACCCTGAAGGCGGATGGCCTGGGCGCATACATTGCCGCCGTCACGAAGACGGGTGACACGCCCTTGATCATCGCGAGCATCGGCGTCATGTCGATCTTCGTCGTGCTGATGAACAAGTTCATCTGGCGCCGCTTGTACGCCTTCGCCGAGCGCCGATTCAGACTCGACTGACCATGAATACACCCACGCCCATCCAGGAAGCGGCCGCGCCGGTGGCCCAGCTCTGCGCCGTCACCAAGACCTTCAGGACCGCCGGCGACCACGAACTGAAGGTGCTCGACAACATCGACCTGGCCGTCAACCAGGGCGAGTTCCTCGCCTTGCTGGGGCAGTCCGGTTCCGGCAAGTCGACCATCCTGCGCTGCCTCACGGGCCTGATAGAGCCGACATCGGGCCGAGCGCTCGGAAACGGCAAGTCGCTCACCGGCGTCAATCCCGACGCCTCGGTCGTCTTCCAGACCTTCGCCCTGTATCCCTGGCTGACGGTCGAGCAGAACGTGGCCGTGGGCCTCATGGCGAAGAAGCCCGGCCGCGCCGAACGCGATGCCGCGGTCGATCGCGCCATCGAGCTGATCGGCCTGGGCAACTACCATAAGGCCTTCCCGCGCGAGCTCTCGGGCGGCATGCGCCAACGGGTCGGCATCGCGCGGGCGCTGGTGTCCCAGCCCAAGCTGCTGTGTCTCGACGAAGCCTTCAGCGCGCTGGACGTGTTGACGGCGGAGAACCTCCGGCAGGAGCTGATCAGCCTGTGGCGCAGCCCGGGCGGCGGGCTCAGCTCGGTCTTCATGGTCACGCACAACATCGAAGAGGCGGTGGAGATGGCCACGCGCATCGTGGTCGTGTTCCCGCGCCCGGGGCGCATCGGCCTCGTGCTGGAAAACAAGCTGCCCTATCCGCGGGACACCAGGCACCCCGAGTTCCAGCGACTGGTCAGCGTGATCCACGAGTCCATCACCACGATGACGCTGCCGGACCTGCCGCCCGAGACGCCGGTGACCGGCCAGCCCATCTCGCGCGCGCGCACCCGGATGGAATCCATCCCCCTGGTGCCCGTGGCCCAGATCCTCGGCCTCATGAGCATTCTGAGCGACTCGCCCGACCTGTCCAACATCTACGACATCTCCGACGAGATTGGCAAGGAGTTCGGCGAGACGATCGCGATCATCAAGGCGGCCGAGATCCTCGACCTGATCGATACCCCCCGGCAGGAAGTGCGCTTCACGGAATTGGGCCGCAGGTTCGTCGCCGCGGACCGGCTCGGAAAACGCGCGATCTTCGAGGAGCAGGTCTTCAAGCTTCGGCTCTTCCACATCATCATCGCGCTCCTCAACGAGTACGAGGAAGTCGAAGCCGAGCGCGTGATCAGGGACATCGGCAGCGCCCTGCCCTACGACAATCCCGAGAAGACATTCGAGACGATGATCGCCTGGGGCCGCTACGCGGGCCTGATGGACTACAACGCGAAGACCGGCATGGTGTTCGTCCCGCAGGATGAGGACGCGGCCGAGGACACGCACACCTAGCGACCGACCTTCGAAGCGATGAGCTCGGCCAGGCGCTGGCGGCGCACGCAATTGCCGAAGCGAAACGACTCCGCGAGCGCGACGGTGGTCTCGTCGTCGACACCGGTGAAGCATTCCCCGAAGTCGTTGATCATCGGCTCGGCCAGGAGGATGCTGCGGACCAGCGTCTGCACCCAGCGCTGCTGCCCGAAGGGAAACGGATCGAAGCGAGGATATTCCCTGGCGAAGACCTCCTCGATGGGGGCCAGGATGTGGCGGATCGACACGTCGGTGGTCCCCCAGCTGTCGACCCCCAGGCGCGCCTTCTTCTCGACCACAGGCTTGATTCGCCGCAGCCACGCCGAATCCGGCGCGGTGGAGACAAGCCCCTCCCCGCCGATATCCTTGTAGGCCCAGATCGACCAACTCGCGCCATGCGCCTCATAGATGTCCAGTTGGTCGGACAGGAGCTTGTACTTGTCTTCGTCCCGCACGGGGTCATTGGCGAAGACCGGTCCGAACTCGCCGATCCAGATGGGCGTGTGGGTCTTGCGCATGAACTCCGTGCGCTTGAGGAACGTCTCCTCGACGTTCGCGCGGTCGACGTAGATGCATCGAGTCACGCCAGGATACGGTCCGCCAAATACCATTCCGGGCGTCTTGTAGTCGTGCGCGGAATACACCGTATTGGGATAGACCTCGGCGCCCTCGAACGCCGTGAATTCGGTCCCGTAGCGGTTGCCGTCGAGAAAGATGACGTGATGCGGATCGATCGATCGCACGGCCGCGACGACCCGGTCGTAGAACGGCTTGAACCTGGCCCCGCTCGCGTCTCCGGGCTCGTTCATGATGTTGTAGCCCGCGACCGTGGCGTTGCCCTTGTACCGGTCCGCGAGCTTCTCCCAGATGTTCACCGCGCGGTCCTGGAAGTGCCGGTGCACCCAGAACTGGGCGTGATGGGTCGGATTGTTGCTGTGCCAATCCATGTTCTGGCAACCCGGCAAGGCGTGCAGGTCAAGGATCGCGTAGAGCCCGTTGCGCCCGCAGATGTCGACCACGCTGTCCAGCAGACGGAAGCCGGCCTCCTTCATCTCGAACGGCCGGTCGTCGTCCTCGAAATGCAGGTAGTTGAAGGGCACGCGAACATGGTTCATTCCCAGCGAGGCGAGGTAGCGCGCGTCGTCGTCGGAGAAGAAAGCCGCCATGAAGCGTTCGAAGAAGAGTTCGTAACGCGTGTCGCCAAGCGCGCGCAGCAGCGCCCCGCGCTGCAAGGATTCCGTCGCCGGGAACCCGGTGAGGAAGTTCTCCATGTTCAGGAAGCCGCCGATGTTGTAGCCGCGCAGGACAACCGGCTTGCCGGAGGCGTCGATCAGCCGATTGCCGCTGACGGTCAGGAAACGCTCGCTGTTCATCGCCATGCTCTCCGAGGAAGATCGAACTGTTCGGCTCGGCATCCGCGCGCCCGCTAGGGCTTGCGCGGCCGGTACGCATCGACCAGCCAGTCCATCGTCTTGTCCTTGGCTGCATCGATGACTTGCCGCTGCGGGTGCGCGTCGAACCAGGCCATCATCTCTCGCGCGCCCTCGGCGAAGCTGGTGGTGCAGACGAAGTCCGGCACCAGGCGGCGGATCTTGCTGTTGTCGAAAACGAGGCTGTGCGCCATGTCGCCGAGCAAGGCATCGCCCCAATCCTTGTCGGCCGCCGCGATCGCGTCGGAGGGCACGTGCACCATCTTCGGCTCGTGCACGCCGGCGGCGCGCGCGAGCGTCAGCACGATGGTGTTCCAGCAGGGTGCCTCGTCGGAAGTGATGTGGAAGCTCTCGCCATGGGCGCGCGGATTGGCGAGCAGCCCGACAACGCCCTTGGCGAAGTCGCGTGCATGCGTCAACGTCCAGAGCGAGGAACCGTCTCCATGAACGACGACCTCCTTGCCGGCTCGCATCCGCGCGATCGATGTCCACCCGCCGATCATCGGCACGACGCCCTTGTCGTAGGTGTGCGACGGACGAACGATGGTGATCGGGTAGTTCTCTTCGCGGTAGGCGTTGACCAGCCTGTCCTCGGCCTTGATCTTGTTCTGCGAGTAGGCCCAGATCGGGTTGTGGAGCGGCGTCGATTCCAGGACGGGAAGCCGGGCGGGCGGCGTCTGATAGGCGGACGCCGAACTGATGAACATGTACTGGCCCGTGCGGCCGCGGAAGAGATCGAGATCCTGACCAACGTCCTCGGCCGTGAAGGCGACGAAGTTGACGACGGCGTCGAACTCCATTCCCTTGACCGCCGCGCGGACGGATTCCGGCTCGCGCGCGTTGCCCTGCAGGAAGTGCGCGCCATCGGGGACCGGCCGCGCGGCGTTCTGCCCGCGATTGAGCACGTAGACCTCGAACCCCTTGCCGATCGCTCCCTCGACGCAGGACCAACTCAGGCGCCCCGTCCCGCCGATGAAAAGAACCTTCTGCGCATTCATGGATGTTGCTCCCTGTATCGGCCCACTGCTCACTTCCCGCTGGTCAGGATGGTCGCGTACCGCTCCATCGCCTCGTCGGTCTTCATGTCCGTGTTGAAGTATTCGCTCAAGAGGTCGACGATCGAGCCCATCGCGTCGGACGAAATGATCAACGCCGAATTGCGCACCACATTGACCCCCTTGCCGTAGGTGCCGGCGCCGATCTGCACGCATTGGTCGAAACCGGTATTGCCCACGACAGGAATATCGGTTCGCGGCGGAATGGAGCCGTGCTTGAGGTTGAAGTCGAGCTGTACCGGCTGCGACATCGTGACCTTGGCAAGCATCTTCTGCGCCTTTTCGGCCACCGCGTCCTTCTGCTTCGGGAAGGCCAGTACATCGCCGGTCAGAACGAAGATGCCGCCCGGCAGCCCGCAGCCGAAATCGACGCCCGGCTTCTTGCCGGCCGCCTCGAACTCGGCCTTTCCCCAATCGCCCAGAATCTGCATGCCGGCCTGGCCGGATATCACGAGATTCGTGGTGGCCTGCCAGGCTCGCCCATTGCTGCCCTTGTCGATGTAGTTGCCCAGGCGCCTGAAGGTTTCGAACACCTTGCGCTGCGTGGCATCCTTCATCGCCTTCGGGTCCCTCTGAACGTAGACGGCCTGCCAATGGTCCTTGCCGCCGACCGCGGACATCACGGCGTCCCAGGTCCAGCGGTATTGCTGCGCATTGCCGCCCAGCGCCAACGGAATGACGCCGCTGGCTTTGAGCTTGTCGAGCGCGGCGAAGAAATCGTCGTTCAACTCCGTCGGCGGCTGGTCGATTCCGGCCTTCTTCAGCACCGGGATGTTGTAGTACAGCCGGTTCATGCTGGTGATGTCGATGGGTGCCAGATACACCTTGCCATTGAACGAGATGCCGTCGAGGATCTCCTTCGGCAGGACCTTGGCCCAGCCTTCGGCCTGAGCCACGTCGTCGATGTCCTGCAGCTGCCCCTTCTTGAGCAGGTCGTCGAAGATCCGCGAGAAGGCGAACTGGCTTGCCGTCGGCGGGTTGCCGCCGACGATGCGATTGACGGTCATCGCCATCACGTTGTTGCCGGTCGGCACCGGCGTGTTGATGAACTTGCCGCCGGCGGCCTCATAGTTGTCCGCCAGGACCTTCAGGATGGGGCGTTCCCCCGCCCCGGTCCAGACGTTGATGAGTTCACCCGGGACAGGATCCGCCGCGAGCGACGCATGGCCGCCCGCGAGGGCCGAGATCGCCGCGAGTGCCGCGAAGATTGTGCGTGTCTTCAATTTGCATCTCCTAGGGTTGTCAGTGCTCCACCGATTGCTCTTTGACCTGCCACGCGCCCTGCGTTGTCAGATCCGCTCCTGCGTTTGCTCGTCGAACAGCGATACCCGGTCCGACGCAAAGCCGACGTCCATGCTTGCGCCGACTCTGGCGGCGATGCGGGCGTTGGTCTTGATCGCGATGCGCGAGCCGGCGAGCGAAGACCACAACAGGGTTTCGCTGCCGAGCGACTCGCGCAACGCGATATCGGCGGTCCACCGGAAGTCGCTCGCGGCGGCTTCATCGGCAGGCACGATGTCTTCGGGACGAATTCCGAGCGTGGCAGGGCGGCCGATGGCGGCTTCCGAGGCGAGGGGGTAGTTCGGCAACGGCACGGTCATGTCGCCGCAGCGCAGGGCCAAGCCTGCGCCCTCCCGCACCAGCTGCCCCGAAATGAAGTTCATCGGGGGCGATCCGAGAAAGCTCGCCACGAAGCGATTGGCGGGACGGTTGTAGACCGTGTCAGGATCGGCGAGCTGCTGGATGACGCCGCCGCGCATCACCGCAATGCGGTCGGCGAGACTCAGGGCCTCGATCTGGTCGTGCGTGACGTAGACCGTGGTGTTGCGCAGCCGCAGGTGCAGTTGCTTGATCTCGACGCGCAACTCGGCGCGCAATTGGGCGTCGAGGTTGGACAACGGTTCGTCGAACAGGAACACGTCGACTTCGCGCACCAGCGAGCGGCCGATCGCCACGCGCTGGCGCTGCCCGCCCGAAAGCGCCGCGGGCCGGCGATGCAGCAGCGCAACGAGCTCCAGCAACTCGGCGGCCCGCATGACCCGCGCATCGATCTCGCGCTTCTTCATGCCGGCGACACGCAGCGAGAACGCGAGATTTCCGTAGACGTCCATGGCTGGATAAAGGGCGTAGGACTGAAAGACCATCGCAATGCCCCGATCTTTCGGCTCGGCCCAGGTCACGTTGCGGCCGCCGATCCAGACCTGGCCATCGCTGACGTCCAGAAGGCCCGCGATGGCATTGAGAAGCGTCGACTTGCCGCAGCCCGATGGCCCGAGCAGAACCAGAAACTCTCCTTGCTCGATCTTCAAGTCGATGTTCTTGAGCACCTCCACGTTGTTGAACATGACGGAAAGCTGGCGTGTCTCGATCTGGCCCATCCTCAACCCTTTACGGCACCGGCCGCGATGCCGCGCGCAAACCACTTGCCCGAGGCGAAATAGATGATCAGCGGGATGAGCGCTGTCTGCAGCGTTGCGGCCATGTCCACGTTGTATTCGTGCGCGCCCATTTCGGCGGTGACCAGCAGATTGAGTTGCGCCGTCATTGGCAGGTTGTCCCGTCCCGCGAAAACCAGGCCCAGCAGGTAGTCGTTCCAGCTCGCCGTGGCCTGCCAGATCACCGCCACGATGATGATCGGCTTGGACATCGGCAGGATGATCTGCAGGAAGATGCGCCAGAATCCCGCGCCGTCCACGCGGGCTGCCTTGAACACCTCGATCGGCAGCCCGGCAAAGTAGTTGCGGAACATCAGCGTCATGATCGGCAATCCGAAGATCACGTGAACCAGGATGACCCCGGGGAGCTTGCCGTACAACCCGAAGAACGCCGAGATGCTGATCATCGGAAAGACGAAGACCTGGTACGGAATGAAGATCGCGAACAGCGTGATGCCGAACATCAGGTTCGCGCCGCGGAATCGCCAGAACGACATGCAGTAGCCATTCACCGCGCCGAGCAGGACCGCGAGGAACACGCTCGGCACGACGATCTTGACCGAGTTCCAGAAGCCGACGTGGATGCCGGCGCAGTCGAGGCCGATGCACGCGCTGGACCAGGCTTTGACCCACGCGACAAGGTTCGGGGCAGCGGGCCAGCCGAGCGCACTGCCGCCGCGAATTTCCGGCATCGTCTTGACTGCCGTCGCCGCCATGATGTAGATCGGCACCAGGAAGAAGATCGCCGAGAGCGCCAGGAAGACGTAGATCGCGATCCGCGCGGGCGGGAAGCGCCGCGGCATCGGGCCGGCGGCGTGGTCGGGAAAGGTCGTTGCAAGTGACATGGCACTCACCCGGTTCCGGCGGCGCGCCGCCGCAGTTGCCAGGCCTGCCAGATCAGCAGGGGCGCGGCGATCGCGATCGTCGTCAGGAGCATGGTCGCCGCGCCCGCGGCGGCCAGGCCGATGTTCGAGCGCTCGAACAAGTACTCCATGACGAACTTGGAAGGCACATCGGTGGCGATGCCGGGACCGCCGCCGGTCATGGCGACGACGAGGTCGTAGTTCTTCACCGCGCCCGTTCCGAGGAGCGCGACGCTCGTCAGGATCGAGGGCAACATCATCGGCGGCACCACGCTGAGATACACGCGCCAGGCTGGAATGCCGTCGACCCTGGTGACCTTCCAGATGTCTTCATCCACGCCTCGCAGGCCGGCCAGCATCAGCACCATCACAACGCCTACGCTCTGCCACACCCCCGCGATGACGATGGTGTAGATCGCCATGTGCCGGTCGGCGATCCAGTCGAACACGAAGCCCGTCCAGCCGAGATTGCGCACGAACGCCTGCAAGCCCAGTTCCGGATCGAGGTACCACTTCCACACCTCTCCGGTCACGATGAACGAGAGCGCATGAGGGCAGAGGACGACGGTGCGGAAGAAGTTCTCCCCTTTCACACGCTGGTCGATGAAGATCGCAAGCAGGTAGCCCAGGATCAGGCAACTGAAGATATAGAACGCGCCGAAGACGAACATGTTCTTCATCGCGATCCGCCAGCGATAGTCGCCGAACAGGCGCCCCCACTGGTCGAAGCCCGACAGGTTCAGGTCGGGAATCGACTGGGAATCGGTGAACGAGACATACACCGTCCACACCAGGCAGCCGACGTAGATCACCACGACCGTCAGGATCATGGGCAGCATCGCGATGATGGGCGCCAACCTTGGCCTGCGCGTGATGGTGTTGCTCCGCATTCGAGTGGCCGCCTGTGCTCTCGATTCGTTCGCGCCGCAGCTACACCGTCGAGCCGCGCTTCGCCGACGACTGCAGCGGGGCCATGGGCCTGCGTGAATTCATCGGCGTCTCCATTAGTTTTATGGTCGAACAAATGTGCCACAATGCATTCGGGCAGGTACTAGGGGATGTACCAACCCGCCGGCCGGCCATCCCTGCCCTGCCCTGCAGACTTCATGCAGCTCGTTCAGAAAGGAAGAACGCGATGCCAGATCGACCCCTATTGCTTGTCACCGGTGGAAGCCGTGGCATCGGCGCCGCGATTTCGAGGCTCGCGGGCGCGAGCGGCTTCGACGTCGCCGTGAACTACAGGCAGGATGCGCAAGGAGCGGCGGGTGTCGCCGCGGAAGTGATGAGATCGGGCGGCCGCGCCATCGCCGTCCAGGGCGACATGTCGAAAGAGGACGATGTCGCGCGGGTGTTCGACACCATCGATGCGCAGCTCGGACGCCTGACCCACCTCGTCTACAACAGCGGCATCACGAGCAGGATGTCGCGCGTCGACGCGATGCGGACGCAGGACTTGCGCGATGTCTTCGACGTCAACGTCATCGGCGCCTTCCTTGCCGCCCGTGCCGCGATTCCGCGCATGTCGACGAAACAGGGTGGCAAGGGCGGCGCGATGGTGTTGATCTCCTCGATCACGGCGACCCTGGGCGCGCCCGGCGTCTATGTCTGGTATGCGGCCTCCAAGGGAGCGATCGACACCATGACCAAGGGCCTCGCGCTCGAGCTCGCGGACGACAACATTCGCGTCAATGCGGTGACGCCCGGGCTGACCGACACCGGTGTCAACACAGCCGAGCGGATCGCGCAGGTGGTGCCGCTGATTCCGATGAAGCGCATCGGCGCCCCGGACGAGATCGCGCAAAGCGTCGTCTTCCTGCTCTCGGACGCGGCCTCCTACATCACGGGCGCCAATCTGCGCGTATCCGGCGGCCGCTGACGCGGCGCGCAGCGCTGCATTGAGCCCGGCGAAGCCGCGAGGGCCGCAATTTGTTGTTCGGCCGCATCAATGTTGCCTTGCTCCATGCGATCGCCCTGAACTCAATCGACCGTAACGTGCGCGGACTTGATCACCCGCTCCCAGCGGGTGATTTCGCTCGCGATCAGTTCGCCGAACACCTTCGAGCTGGTGGGCGTCGGCTCCGCGCCCTCGGCAGCCAGGCGCGCCCTGACCTCGGCCGAGTCCAGCGAGTGGTTGATCTGCTGGTTGAGCGCCGACACGATGGCCGCGGGCGTTGCGGCGGGCGCCACGAGGCCATACCACTGGTCGGCCTCGAAGCCCTGCGTGCCGGCCACGCCGCTCTCGGCCACGGTCGGCACGTCGGGCAGCAGCGCGATTCGGTGCGCACTGGACACGGCCAGCGCGCGAAGCGTGCCGGCCTTGATGTGCGGCAGCAGCGCGGGAGCGCCCGTGAAGACCAGCTGCAGCTGCCCCGCCAGCAGGTCGTTGACGGCCGGGGAGGTGCCGCGGTAGGGGATGTGCAGAAACGACGTTCCCGTCTGCAGCTTGAGATATTCCATCGTGATGTGCGCGGCGCTTCCGTTGCCGCCCGAGCCGTATGCGAGCTGGCCGGGGCGCGTCTTGGCCAGGGCGATCAGCTCCGCGAGGGTGCGCGCCGGCACCGAAGAATGAACCACGAGCACGTTCGGCACGCGCGCCACCCACGCCACAGGCGCGAAGCTGCGCAGTGGGTGGTAGTCGAGCCTGGGGTAGAGGGACGGATTGATGGCCAGCGTTCCGGTATGGCCCATCAGCAGCGTGTAGCCGTCCGCCGGCGCCTTCGCAACCCTTTCCGCACCCACGGAGCCGCCGGCGCCGGGGACGTTGTCGATCACCACGGGCTGGTTCCATGCGCGACCGAGTTCCTGCCCGATGGCCCGGGCGAGCAGATCCGAGGAGCCGCCCGGCGTGAAGGGCACGACGATGTGCGGCGCCCGCGCGGGGTAGGCCTGGGCGGCGGCGCCACGGGCCGTCGTCCACAGGGCGCCGCCGGCGGCCCAGAGGCAGGCCTGACGGCGCGTGATGGCTGATGTCATGTCGCTGTCCCTTGCGTCTCAATCCGGCTTGATGCCGGCTTCGCGGATCAGCTGCCCGTAGCGAGCGGCTTCGCCGGTCAGGAGCTTGCCGAAGCGCTCCGACGGACCCGGCAAGGTGACGCCGCCCGCGGCGGCGAGTTGCTGCTGCACCTCCCGCGATTCGAGTGCCTTCTGCACGGCGGCGTGCAGGGCGGCCAGCACCGGCTTGGGCGTGCCCGCCGGAGCGACGAAGCCGTACCAGACACTGGCCTCGAAGCCCGGGTAGCCCGACTCGGCGACCGTCGGCACGCCGGGCAGCACGGCGGAGCGCTCGGCGCTCATCACCGCCAGCACCTTCAGCTTGCCGCCCTTGGCCAGGGGCAGCACCTCGAGCGCATTGACCGCGACCACATCCACGTGCCCGCCGAGCACGTCGGTGATCGCCTGCGCGCCGCCCTTGTAGGGCACATGGCCCAGTGAAAGCCCCGCCGTGTGCTGGAACAGCTCCATGGCCAGATGCGGCGTCGAGCCGTTGCCCGGCGTGGCGACGGTGACGCCGCCCGGCTTCGCCTTGGCGGCCGCCACCAGGTCCGGCAGCGTCTTGATGGCCGCGCCCTCGCGCACCGCGAACACGACGGGGACGCGTCCGACCAGTGCCACCGGCACCATATCGTGATCGAGGTCGTAGGGGGCCGGCTGGAACAGCGAGGGATTCACGGCCAGCGCGTTGGCCGCGAGCAGAAGGGTGTAGCCATCGGGCGCACTGGAGATCAGCGCCTTCACGGCGATGTTGGTGCCCGCCCCCGGCTTGTTCTCGACGACGACGGGCTGGCCGAGGGTGGCCGCCATCCGCTGGCCGACCGTGCGGGCGATCGCATCCACCGCACCGCCGGCGCTGTAGCCCACGAGGATCCGCACCGGCTTCGAGGGATAGGCATCGGCCGCGCCGGCGCTGCCGAGGGTGCCGAGCGCCAGCAGCCCGGCCAGGGCGAAGACGAAGCGGCGAAGGGGTTTTTTCATGATCGATTCCAGGTGAGTGTTCAGTGGCCGTCGGCGCCGCAGCCGCCATCCCAGGCCGGGGGCGCGGCATCCTTGCCGGCGACCGAATACAGCGCGCCGGGCGCGTTTCTCGTCTGCTGGAAGGCCTCCAGCGACTGGCCGCGCATGGCGGCGTAGATGTGCAGGTTGGACACGCCGAGCACGGCGCCGAGCTTCTCCAGCATGAAGAAGATCACGCCGTAGTGGATCAAGCCGCGCCAGTCGCGCTGTCGAATCAGGTCCCGCTCCTGCGCGGTCAGTCCCGCCGCTTCGAACGCGGCCTCTTCATCCGCCAGGAACGCGGCCCGGTGCTCCGGGCGCGTCATGCCGTGCAGGAACCTGTTGAGGCGGTAGGCGCGAACACTGGTCTCCAGCGTGAAGGGGTAGGTGCCCTCCAGCGCCTCGATGCCGGCGAGCTGCTCTTCCATGTGAAGACGATGCCGCCGCGCCTCGCCCGCGATCGGCGGGCTCGCCAGGTTCTCGTAGATGGCGGTGGCGATGCCGGTCATCGAAGGCAGGTAGTAGCTCTGGTGCGTCTTGCGCACGTTCGAGGACAGCGCGCCCCGCATGACGAGCCACATGATGATCTCCGCGCCCTCCAGGCCGCCCAGGGTGGCCAGCTCGGCCTGCGTCATCTCGGTGAGCCGCACCGGATCGTTCTCGATCAGGTCGAGGAACCGCGCATCCCAGGCCGGATTGTTGAAGCCGCCGCGCTCGCCATGCACCTGGTGCGACAGCCCGCCCGTGGCGACGATGGCCACCTTCAGGTCTTCCGGGTAGCTCTCGATCGCGCGCCGCAGCGCCTGCCCCAGGCGGTAGCAGCGCCGCGCCGAAGGCACGGGCGACTGCAGCACGCCGACCTGCAGCGGGACCACCGGAATCGGCCATGCCGGCGCATGAGGGCAGAGCATCGACAAGGGCGAGAAGACACCATGGTCCAGGGCCCGGTCCTGGAAGAAGGACATGTCGAACTCGTCGGCCATCAGCGAACGACCGATGTGCCGCGCGAGCGCCGGATGGCCGGTCAGCGCCGGCAGGTCGCGCGCGCCGCCGCCCTCGTCCGCCACCGCATGGCGCTCGCCCACGCCGAGGGCGAAGGCCGAATAGTGATCGAAGAAGAAGGCGCTGACGTGGTCGTTGTAGATGAAGAAAAGCGCATCGGGCTTGTGCTCGGCCAGCCATTGCCGGGCCGGCGCGAAGGCCTCGAAGATGGGGGCCCAGACCGGGTCCTGCTGCTTGTTCCTGTCGAAGGCGAAGCCTATCGTCGGTGTGTGCGAACACGCGACGGCGCCGATGATCGTGGCCATGGTGTCCGCCGCCTCAGTCGATGTAGCGCAGGCCGGCCTTGGCCAGCGGCTCGCGCATCGCGTACATGTCCAGGCCCAGTTCGCCGGCGGCGAATCGCTCGCGCTTGCCGCGCTCGCTGGCTTCCCGGACCTGTGCCGCCTGCGCCACCTGGCGCGCCATCAGGGCGGGCACCACCACCACGCCATCGATGTCGGCCACGATCACGTCGCCCGGATGCACCAGGGCCCCGGCGCACACCACGGGCACGTTGACCGAGCCGAGGGTGGCCTTGATCGTCCCCTTGGCATGGATGGCGCGGCTGAAGACCGGGAAATCCATCTCCGTCAGGTCCCGCACGTCGCGCACGCCGCCGTCGATCACCAGGCCCCGGCAGCCGCGCGCCTTGAAGGAGGTGGCCAGCAGGTCGCCGAAGAAGCCGTCGGTGCTGTCGCTGGTGCAGGCCGCCACCACCACGTCCCCGGCCCGGATCTGCTCGGCGGCCACATGCATCATCCAGTTGTCGCCCGGCTGCAGCAGCACGGTGACGGCGGTGCCGCAGCAGCGCGCCAGCGGGTAGGTGGGGCGTATGCGAGGCTGCATCAGGCCCAGCCTGCCCATGGCCTCGTGAACGGTCGACACGCCGTGGCGCGACAGCAGTGCCACGGCCTCGGGATCGGCGCGGCGGATGTTGCGATGAACGACGCCGAGCGCCTGGAAATGAGTCTGTGTGTCCATGGTCAGAGTCCCTTGCTCTTGAGCGCGCGGTCCAGGCGCGGGTACACGCGGCGCGCATTGCCTTCGTAGACCTTGTGGCGCGCATGCGCATCCAGCGCGCCCGCGGCGTCGATGTAGCGGCGCGTGTCGTCGTAGTGAAAACCGGTCTCGGGGTCGATCCCGCGCACCGCGCCGATCATCTCGCTGGCGAAGAGGATGTTGTCGACCGGGATCACGCCCGTCAGCAGGTCGATACCCGGCTGGTGGTAGACGCAGGTGTCGAAGAAGATGTTGTTGAGCAGGTGGTCCTTCAGCAGCGGCTTCTTCATCTCCTGCGCCAGGCCGCGGAAGCGCCCCCAGTGATAGGGCACAGCGCCGCCGCCGTGCGGGATGACGAAGCGCAGCGTCGGGAAGTCCTTGAACAGGTCGCCGCCGAGGCATTGCATGAAGGCGGTGGTGTCGGCGTTGAGGTAGTGCGCGCCGGTGGTGTGGAAGCAGGCATTGCAGCTCGTGCTCACGTGGATCATCGCGGGGATGTCGTACTCCACCATCTTCTCGTAGATGGGGTACCAGTAGCGGTCGGTCAGCGGCGGCGATGTCCAGTGGCCGCCGGAGGGGTCGGGGTTCAGGTTGATGCCGACGTTGCCGTATTCATTGACGCAGCGCTCCAGCTCGGGGATGCAGGTGGCCGGATCGACGCCGGGCGACTGCGGCAGCATCGCCGCGGGAACGAAGTGCTCGGGGAAGAGGCGCGCGACGCGGTGGCAGAGCTCGTTGCAGATCGCGGCCCAGGCCGCGCTGGTCTCGAAGCCGCCGATGTGGTGCGCCATGAAGCTCGCGCGCGGCGAGAAGATTGTCAGGTCGCTGCCGCGTTCGCGCATCAGGCGCAGCTGGTTCTGCTCGATGGACTCGCGCAGCTCGTCGTCGCTGATGCGCAGCGACGAGGGCGAAGGCGTTTCCGCCGGGTTGCCGAGGCTGTCGACCTGGCGCTTGCGCCATGCTTCCAGTGCCCGCGGAGCGGTGGTGTAGTGGCCGTGGCAATCGATGATCACGTGGTCTGCGTCCGGTTCGTTTCAAAGGATTGGGAAGGCGCGGGGAACCAGCACCTGGCCGCGCATCAGCGCCCGCGCGGTGCGCAGCAACGCCGCGCCGGCGATGTCGCGGCCGCTGGCGTCCATCAGCAGGCGCACGGTGAATTCGCCGGTGGGGTGTTCCACCGACAGGTCATGCAAGCGCCGCGAGGGGCCCGGCTCGACGCCGCAAAGGCCGTCGAGCACGCTGCCCGGCACCACGCAGGCCGAAGCCACCGACACCGCGCCCAGCACCCCGATGGCGTCGTGGCACTTGCGCGGGATGAAGGTGCGCGTGTTCAGCGTGCCGCCGGCCAGCGCGGGCGACACCAGCGTCATCTTGGGGACGACCTTGGCGCTCACGTCGCCCAGCCCCATGCGCCGCCCGGCCTGCAGACGGATCGATTCGATGCGCGCCTTCAGCGCCGTGTCGGCGTCCAGCTCGGCCGGCGTCTCGCCGCCGGTGGCGCCCAGGTCCGCGGCGCGCATCAGCACGACCGGCATGCCGTTGTCGATGCAGGTGACCTCGACCCCGTCGATGCGATCCCGCGCCTCGCCCGTGGGCAGCAGCGCGCCGCAGCTCGAGCCCAGGATGTCGGAGAAGCGCAGCTCGACCGGGGCACTGCTTCCCGGCACGCCGCTGATGCGCGTGTCGCCGCCATAGCGCACGCGGCCACCGGGCGTCTGCACCAGCGCTTCGCAGTGGGAAGCCGTGTTCACCATGCGGATGCGGACCACCGATTCGCCGTCCCGTGCCTCGACCAGGCCTTCGTCGAGCGCGAAGGGGCCGACCGCCGAGAGGATGTTGCCGCAGGTCGGCGCATAGTCGATGCGCGACTCGGCCGCCACCACCTGGCCGAAGAGGTAGTCGACATCGGCCCGGGGGTCGACGGAGCGCGAGACGATCGCGACCTTCGTCGTCAATGGATGGCCTCCGCCGATGCCGTCGACCTGGCGCGCATCGGGATGGCCCATGGCCGCCAGGATCATCGCGTCGCGCGCGGCGGCATCCTGCGGCAGGTCGTGCAGGTGGAAGAAGGCCGCCTTGGAAGTGCCCCCGCGCATGAGCACGCAGGGCAAGGACAGCAGATCGGATGGCGGCGAGGCAGGCATGCGGTCAGTGTGGGCGCGCGCTGCCGCTGACGGGGTGAATTCCGCTCGCAATGCGTTCTCACTTCTCTATCGACCACGGGTTAACCCGGGCAGGCTGTCGATGCGGCTTCTTCGCCGCCGCGTTGGCAGAATTCACCGATGGGCACACACAAACTTATCGACGGCGGACGGGCCAAGCCCTCCACGGGGGCCTTGCAGATCAACCTGCGGCATCTTCAGGCCTTCTCCGCCGTAGCCGCGACGGGCAGCGTCACGCGGGCCGCGGAGGCGCTCTTTCGCGTGGCTTCCGCGGTCACGCGGGCGGTGGCCGAACTCGAGGCCAGCCTCGGCGTCTCGCTGTTCGAACGCAAGGCCCGCGGCATGCTGTTGAATGTCTACGGCGAGGCGCTGCGCCTGCGCGCGCAGCGCGTGGAACAGGAATTCGCCGCGGCCTGCCAGGAGCTGGCCAGCGGCGAACAGGGCGCGCCGCGCAACAATGCGCTCGAAGCCCGGGGCCTTCTGGCGTCGATGTTCAGCGGGCGGCGGCTGGCCCTCTTTGCCGGCCTCTCGGAGCTGCACAACATGCCGGCGGTCGCCACCGCCTTCGGCGTCAGCCAACCCGCGATCAGCGCGCTGGTACGCGAACTCGAGACGCGCACCGAACGCGCCCTCTTCACCCGTTCCGCGCGCGGCGTGACGCCGACGCGCGCGGGCAGTCAACTGGCCTTCCGCTGCAAGCGCGTGCTGGCCGAACTGCGGAGCATCGACTCCGACCTCGCCGCATTGCGCGGCGCCGTCGAGGGCAGCGTGGTGGTCGGCGCGCTGCCTCTGTCGCGCACGCTGATCCTGCCTTCGGCCATCGCCATGCTGGTGGACCGGCATCCGAGCCTGCATGTGAGCACCGTCGAGAGTCCCTATGAGGCGCTCGCCGCCGCCCTGCGCAGCGGCGACATCGATTTCATCATCGGCGCGCTGCGGCCGCCGGAGGCCGCGAAGGACCTGGTGCAGGAGCCGTTGTTCGAGGACCGCATCTCGCTCATCGTGCGGGCCGGGCATCCGCTCGCGAAGCTGCCGCGCATCGACCGCGCGTCGCTGCAGCGCGCGCGCTGGGTGCTGTCGCGGCCCGGCTCACCCTCGCGCGAACTGCTGGAGCGGGCATTCAGGGCCAGCGGCGACCCGGTGCCGGTGCCGAGCGTGGAGACCGGCGACCTCGCGCTGCTGCGCGGCCTCCTCCTTCAGAGCGACATGCTGACCGCCATCTCGGCGCACCAGCTCCGCTATGAGATCGACATCGGCGCGCTGGTCGTGCTCGACCATCCCATGGAAAGTACCCGGCGCCTCATCGGCATCACTCAGCGCAAGAACGCGCTGCCCTCGCCCGCCGCCACGGCATTGATCGGCGCGGTGCGCGAGGTCGTGGCGCGGCGTCTGCCGCGCCAGTGAGGCATGCGGCATGCGGCATGCGGCCCAAGGCCCGCTATTCGGCGCTGCCGAAGAGCGTCGAATAGTCCGGCAGCGCATCGCCGGATTCCAGGCGCGCACGCGCCTCGGACGCGCGAGCCACGCCGGCGCTCATCCCATGCCGGACGAAGAAGTCGCGCGCAAGCTCAAGTTCCCGATATGCATCGGCCAGTCGGCCGCGGCGGTGTGCGACGACGCCGCAGTCGAAGTGGCACTTGCCAAGGGCCGGCCCGAGATCGAACTCCCGGGCGATGTCGATGGCGAGTTCCAGATCATGCGCGGCACCTTCCACATCGGCGTCCATCGTCTTGATCCTGGCCTGCAGGCGAAGCGCGGAGCAGAGGTAGCCGGGCCCTCCTTCTCTTTCGGCGAAATCGATCGCGGCCGTCGCGTGGCGCCGTGCCTCGTCCGTCTCGCCCGCCAGCAGGCAGACCTCGGATGCGCGCGCGCACCAGCGTGAGAACCCGGCGATGACGCCGATCTCCCCGGCCTTTCGCAGCGCTCGCCGCGCCAGCATCAAGCCTTCCGGGACGCGGCCTTGCGACGCCATGAGAAAGCCCACCTGGGACGCGAGCACGGGAATGATGAAGGTGATCTCGTAGTGCTCGGCCGTGTCCAGGGCGGAGGCGCTGAACGCCAGGGCCGCCGCGAAATCGCCCAGTTGCATCGCGATGAAGCCTTGCGCCGTGCGCGCGTAGAGGGATTCGAAGGGTTGGCGGTCGTCGGCGGCCGCGAACATCTCGGCGGACAGCGCCTGCGCTGTGTCGAAGTCGCCGAGTTCGGCCTGCGCGATGGCCATCCAGTATCCCCGCATGATGATCGGGCGAACGGGCAGGCCCACTTCGCCTCCCCGGATCGCGGGATCCAGCAGCGACGGCTCTCGCTCCAGGGCCGCGACGACCCGCCGGAACTGGCCGAGCGCATAGTTCGCCTGGGCCATGTAGAGGGTCGGCGCGATCCTGAGCTTGGGATCCGAGGTGCCGTCGGCCAGCGCCAGGGCATCGCGGCATCGTTCGATGCAGCGGTCGGCCCCCTCCGTCATGTAGGCATGGCTGGCGAGGTACGCCGTCACGCTCACTCGCCGCGCGGGATCGCCCAGGCGCCGGGCCAGGTCATCGGTTTCGGCGAGCAGCTCGCCGATCCGGTCCAGGCGCAGCAGCGGCAGGCACACCGACCGCAGCTCGAGCCGCAGATCGATCGCCTCCGCGATGCGCGTGCCCGCGACATCGGCCCGGGCGAGAGCGGCGATGGCGTTCTCGAGATGAAGGGCGGCCTCCCGGTTCGAGTAGCGAGCGGCGGCGCGCCGGCCGGCCTCATGACACACGGGAACAGCCTGCGCCCACAGCTCGCCGCCGAAGGCGTGATGGGCCAGCGCCTCGTTCGACAGATGCGCGTGATCCCGGGACGACCGGCCCAGCGCGGTGAATGCGGCGCGATGCAGATCCCGGCGTTGACTTCGCAGCAAGGTCGCGTAGCCGACTTCCTGAAAGAGCCCGTGCTCGAAGCCGTAGATGCCGGCGGCCGGTTGCAGCGCGCGAACGAACTCACCCTTCACCAGCGTATCGACCTGCGCGCTGAGGGCTTCCCGCTCGACGCCGGACACATCGGACAGCAGGTCGAAGACGAAGGTCTTCCCAAGCACGCTGGCAGCCAGAAGGACGCGCTTGGCGGGTGCGGCGAGGCGATCGATGCGAGCGGCGATGGCGTCATTGATCGAAGGCGGGACGGAGATCGACGCGGCCGCGTCCGGATCGTCCATGACGCCAGCCTCTCGCAACGCGCGGATGCTCTCGCGCAGGAAGAGCGGATTGCCCTTGCTCCAGCCGATCAACTGACTCTCGATGCGGCTGGGCGCCGCCTGCCCCAGCAGATCCGAGACCAGCCCCCGGGTGTCCTCCTCGTCGAGGCACTCCAGGCGGAGTTCCCGATAGTTCTCGTGGGCGCCCCATCCGTGCGAGAGCTCCGGCCTGAACGCCAGGATCAGCAACAGCCGGCCGCCCGATGCGGACCTGATGATGCGGCCCACCAGTTCGAGGGTCGCCGAGTCGGCGCGCTGCAGATCCTCCAGGACGACGACGAGGCTGCGCGATCGGCTTTGAGACGTCAGCACGTGGGTCACCGCCGAATCCACCAGATCGCCGCGTATCAGCGGAGAAAGGACTCGCCAGCTGGCCGGCGCGCCCTCGAGGCCCAGCAGGTCCATGAGGGCGGCCTCGAAGACCTCGGGCGGCAGCGACAGATCGAGCAAGCGCGCCGAAAGCGCCTCCCGGCGCTGCGGGGGCGAGAGCGGTTCAAGACCCAGGAGCTGCGACATCACGTCGGCGAAAGGCCGCAAGGGCGCGACGCCCGCGTGATACTCGACCGTGCAGCGGACCAGTTGAACGGCGGACTCATGGCGTTGAACGAACTGGTCGATGAGGGCGGTCTTGCCGATGCCGGCTTCGCCGCTCACGCCGACAGCGCAGCCATAGCCGCCCCGCGCGGCGGCGACGGCGGTGTCGAGCGCATCGAGCTCCGATGCCCGGCCCACGAAGGCGCGCGACCGGGCCGACTGCTGCCGAGCGGCGGGAGGATGGGGCCCCATCAGGCGATGGAGAAGGATCGTCTCGGTGAGCCCCTTCAAGGTGGAGGGGCCGATCGGCTGGGTGATCATCGCGTCGCGAACGAGGCTTGCCGTCTGTTCGGTCAACACCGTCTCGTTCGGTTGTGCGAAGGCCTGCAGGCGCGCGGCGATATGCACGACGGCCCCGGTCGCCGTGTAGTCGCTCGAGAAATCATTGGGAACGGTGCCGACCGCCACCTCGCCCGAATTGATGCCGACGCGAAGCGAAAGACGACCCGACATGCCCTGCGCCACCAGTGAATGCAGACGCAGCGCAGCGAAGCAGGCGCGCAGCGCGTGATCCTCCTGCGCGGCGGGCGCACCGAAGATCGCCATGATGCCGTCGCCCGCTGTCTCGGCCACCACGCCGCCGAACGCGCGCACGGCCTGCGCCATCAGGCCCATCGCGGAAGTCAGCAGCTCATGGGCATCCTCGGGGTCCTTGTCGCGGATGGCGCTGAGCGAACCGACCATGTCGATGAACACGATCGTCACGAACTTGCGCTCGGTCAGGTTCGGCGGGTGGGCCGTGCTCGATGCGGCGAGCACCTTCGCGCCGCACCCGATGCAATACCGAGCGCCGCCAAGGATCGGACTGCCGCAGGAGTAGCAAAACATCTTGAGTCGCTCGGTGACTACGGCCGCGGCCCACAAGGACAGGTGCGCCGCGCCGGCGCGCCCCGATTCGGCAAGGTCTCAGCAGATCGCTTCAACCAGGCAGGCCGCCGCTACGCCGCACTGCATGGCGACAACGCCCTGCGTCATGCCGAAGCAGCGCTGCGGCGCATGCAGGGCGATGCACTTGCGGATGTCGGCCGGATCATGCGGGCCGGGATCGTGAATGGTGATGGATCTGATCAGGGCACCCTTGTTGGGCCGCGTCGCCTGGTTGCCGCTCACCTCCCACTCGACGCTCACAAGGGGCTTGCGCCCCAGTTGAAGGGTGGCCGGATTGCCGCCGGCATCCGGCAGCAGCTGCGCCTTGACCTTCATGACGAGCGGCAGTGCGCCAGGTGCGCGGATGTCGGCCTCGACCGTGCCGACAATGTCGCCGACGCCGAAGGGAGCGAAGAAGCTTCCGAACCAGTGACCCACGGGATTCTCTTCGCGTCCGATTTCAGGCGCGATGGTCGTGAGGTAGAACGCCGTGCCGTCGGGCTTGAGTGCGCCGCCGATGAACTGCTTGCAATCGAAATCGAGCTCGCTGATCGCGGACCTGCCGAGACAGGAGAGCATCTCGGCCAGCCCTTGCGACCTGAGGTCGTCCATCCGACACGCGTGTATCGGGAACATTTCAGGTGGCCAGCCACCCTGGCCGGGGGCGAAGTAGCACGACATGGGAACCTCCTTCTTGGTCTTGACGAACGAAAGGCCTGACCCCGCGGTCATGCCGGGAAACGATCGTTGGAAGGCATGCGCCATGCGCAAGCCACCACGCCTGCACCGAGTGGAAGAGGCACGGCGGCAGAACGGCGCGCGCGAAGCCATGGAGGCCGGTCACACTGCCCTGACGCGATGGCTCGCTCGGATGAAGTAGGCCCATGGTACTCAACTCTCGGATGGGAAACCAGCCTTTGTCGGCCTTGGCGTTCGCCTCTCCCAGCGGATCGCCATGGCGTGCGATCTCGCACTCGCCGAGTGCCGCGCCCGCGGGGTACTGATGCTAGGATGGGTCATGTCGCCCCAACATCCGTCCTGACGTTCCCATGCGGCAGTCGATCGACCCTCTGCCAGGCTTCGACCTATCCGCAGGCGCGGCATCGTGCACAGTCGCCCGCTTCCGGACGAACGCATGCAACTCGACAAGCTGAACGCGCACGGCAGCGCCGATCGCGAGTCCGCAACCGCAAGCCCCATCGACCTGGCCATCAAGGGCCTCGCGCAGCTCGACGCGGCGCGACAGATGCTCGAGGATGGCGAAGTCGAATCGGCGAGGGAACTCGCAGTCCAGGTCTTGCAGGATGCGGAGAAGCAGGCGGACATGTCGATGCAGGCCAAGGCTCACATGGCCCTGGCACAGTACGACCGCGTCCTCGGAAAGTTCCGCCGTGCGATCGAGGCGGCCCAGCGGGCGGTGCAGTTGTCGCAACTCGACGGCGACATCTCGAGCGAGGCCTCCGCCCTGTCCCTGCTCGCGCACGCCAGCAGCATCCTCGGGCGCGACGCCGAGGCCGTCGAGGCCGCATTGTTCAGCGTGAAGCTGGGCGAGCTGCTGCCGCCGGGACCGCAGCAGGTCAATCTGCAGAACTACCTCGGTGTCGCCTATCTCTGGAGCAAGAGCTTCGCGAAGGCCGAATCGGCCCTGCGCGAATCCGAGCGCCTTGCCTTGCTGTACGCGCCCCACAGCAATGTCCTGCTGCCGCGCACGAACCTGGTCTGGCTGGAGGTCATGCGCCTGTCCGGCGAGCGCTACTTCACCGGTGTCATGCCCAGCACCGGCGCCTTGCGGGAACGGCTGGCCGAGTGCACCGGACTTTTCGAGGACGGCACGCCCTTTCCGATGCTGCCCGGTGTGCGTGCCGTGTTGCAGCGCTTCGCCCGGTCCAGCCTGGCGCTGTGCCTCTGCTGGGAGGGCGATCTCGACGGGGCGCAGCAGCAATGGATCGCCGCGGAGAGCCGCGCCCAGCCGGCCAAGTACGCCCAGGTGGCCAATGTCATCAGCCACTGGGTTCAGGCCGAGCTGTGCTGGGGCCGGCAAGACCTGGAGGGTGCGCGGCGCGAAGCCACCATCCTGATCGACCTGGCGGGCAGCGCCGAGTTCGAGCAGATGGCCACGGTCGGTCACCTGCTGCTGACCCAGATCTACAAGGCGCAGGGACTGGGCGCGCTGGCGCTGGAGGAAGAGCGCAGGCACCGCCAGCGTGAGCTGCGCGTGCGAGACGACATCCTGGACAGCCGCCACAGGGTCGTGCGCGCGCACCTGGACATTCGCACCAGCGAGCAGCATCTGCGGCTGTTGGCGCAGCACTCGCAGGAACTGGAGCGGCTGTCGTTCGAGGACTCGCTGACGGGCATTCCGAATCGCCGCCGTTTCGACATCCAGTTGGCCGACGCGCTGAAAGAGGCGTCGGACTCGGCGCAGCCTTTTTGCCTGGCGCTCATCGACCTCAACGACTTCAAGCGCGTCAACGACAGGTATTCCCACGCGGCAGGCGACGATGTGCTGAAGACGATCGCCCGATCCATCCAGGCTTCGCTACGGGAGACGGACCTGCCGGCCCGGCTGGGCGGCGACGAGTTCGTCATCCTGTTCCCGCGCACGACCTTGCAGCGCGCGCAGGAGATGTGCGGGCGACTCCATTCGCTGGTGGCCGCCCTGCGCTGGGATCATTGGTCTGCGGCTCTTCGCGTGACGGTGAGCATCGGCGTCGCGCAAGCCTGCGCCGGCGACACCGCCGAATCCCTGATTCAGCGCAGCGACATCAGGATGTTCGAAGAAAAGGCGAAGGCGGGAATGTAGGCGTCCGCCTCACCGGCATACGCTCAGTTGGCCTCGAATCGGGGTATCTACCGATTCGGCCTGCCCCTGCGGCCCGATTCGTCGGCAGCCTCCGCCCCAGGGCTGCGATTACCTGGTCCGGCCAGTCAATTCGGGCCGCACGTAGTAGTTCGAACGCATTACACTGATTGAATGTCCACTTCGCTGACACTGTCGGAGCGTTGGGAAGTCGGCGATGAGATCTGGTCCCGCGATCCGGAGACGGGGGCTTTTGATCTCGCCGACTACAGGGGTCTGGGCGCACCCTCGGCGTCGGCCAACCCGCTCGACTTCGCGGCGCTGATCGGCGCCCGCGTGAGCGTCGACGAGGCGGATCGGGGGGAGCAGCCTTTCGCGCTCTACCCCGGAGCCTTCAGGTTTTCTCCCATCACCGGCAAGGCACTGCCCGAACCGGCCCGCGCCCATCGGGATGCATGGCTGCCGCCCTTCGGCGGCGACAGTTCCGCGGCCGACAAGCCGCAAGGCCTGCGGATGACGGACGCGCGCCTGGCGCTGAGGAGGACGCTGTCCGTGGACTCCGTTGCGGACCATCAGATGGCGATGCCTCCCGCGGGAAACTATCAGTTCCTGGTGAGCGCGTTCGAGACCTGCGAGTCCAGGTTGTTCGCGCTGGAGTTTTCGCGCGGACTCATCTACCACTGGCTGCCGCACTCCGAGAGCTGGAAGGAGATCTACTCCAGCGGAGACGAGATGCTCGGCGAGAGCTCTCTCGGCGACAACGCCTGGGGCATGGCGGCGCAGGACCTCCAGGGGCCCACCAGGATCTACATGCCCACCGACGACGGGCTGGCCATCATCACCATCAACCTGATCGCGCGGACCTACGAATCGCGCACCGTCGGCACCTGCTGCGTGGGCGCGCCCGTCATGTGGCGAGGCAAGGTCTATGTGCCCATGCTGGAAGACGACGAAAGGCTCGGCGTCTACACCCTGGATCCCCACGGCACCGCGATTCGGCGCGTCGATGGGCCGGCACTCGATGCCCCGGCGGCGGGATGGGTTCGCCCGCTGGCCGATCGCCGGCAGATCATCTGGATGGCGCCGGCGGGCCAGCTGATCGTCAAGCGCCGCGGGGGTGCCGCGCTCGAAGCGTCCCTGTTGCCATGGGCCTCTGGCGTCAAGCCGCGTTTCGATCTTGGCAGCCCCTACCTTTCCGATAGCGGCCACCTGTGGCAACAGTGCCTGCGGGAGAACGAACAGGGAGGCCAATTCGTCTTCGTTCGACTGGGTCTCGGCAACCCGGAAAGCAGGCCCGCCAGTTCACCGCGGCTTTGCAGCGGAGCGGCGTGCTTCTGCCTCGACAAGCGCCTGCGGGCCGCGCCATGGTTCGATCCCGTCGGCGGCGTGGATTCCAGCGCCGGTGAAGTGATCTTCCCGCTGCTGGAGTCGACGACGACGTCGGCCCTTCTGTGCGCGCGGGTGCCGAGCACACGCTCGCTGGAGAGCATGCTCGCGTCGAACGTGACCTGCACGACCACATTCGAACTGCGCGGCGAGCACGACGTGCAGTTCTGGGTTGCCCGCATGCCCCGCCCATGGGCCACGCGGCCCTTCGTCTATGCGGGCCACCTGTATCTCTATCACCCCGACAAGCGTCGCCTGCCGGGGTGGCGGATCGAGCCATGAGCTGGGCCATGTCGAACCTCGCGAAGTGGGACTTGGTCTTCTCTTGCAGGCACTGTGCCGCGCTGCTCTATGGGCGCGTCAAGTTCTGCCCGTACTGCGGAGAGGACGAGTCCGTCGCGTTCGGCACGGGTCCGGCAAGAGCGCCCGTCGCGTTCGAGCCCGAGCCCGAGTTCGAGCCCGAGGCCGTGGCTCAGCCCATGCCTGAGCCCGTGCCTGAGCCATTGACCGAGCCCGAGCCGGCGATCGAGCCAGAGCCCGAGCCCGAGCCTGAACTCGAACACACAACGCCTGATCGATCCGAAGCCGTGTCGCCGATGGCGATGAATTCGGCATTCCGGCCGCGGCAGGAAGCGCCGGAGCGGATTGAAAGCCCCTTTGCCCCTCGCGCCGTCGTCGAGATCCAGGGGAACGTGGACTCCACGGTCGGCCGCTTCGACCTCGCCGTCATCAACTGGAAGGACGAGCTGCCCACATACATCCATGTGCCGGAGCCGACGCCGGCGCCTCATCCGGGTGCTGGCCGGAAGCGCTCGACGATCGTCAAGCTCGCGGCCCTGACCCTTTTCCTGCTTGCCCTGGTGCCGGGCACGATCTATTTCAGCACGCAGACCGGGACCGAAGCCCAGAAGGAATTCACCGCGAAACTGACGCAGGCGCGGAGCACTTTGAATGGTGAAGACTTCGGCGTCGCGGAGCGTGAACTCGGCGCCCTGGCCGCCGCGTATCCGGATCATCCTGCCGTGCGGGCCCTCAGGGACGAGCTCGAGCAGCGCAGGCAGGAGCGAAGGCAGGAGCAAGCGGCCAAGCGCGAACAGCGTCGCGATAGCGCCCTGACAGCGGCCGAAGCACTCGGGCTTCGCGACGCCGCAGCGCCCCCCGCCCAGGCCCCGGCCGCCGCGCAAGCTCCGGCCATGGCCGCCCCCGCCCCGACCGTGGGCGCGGCACCTCCCAAGGAGATCGAGTGCAACACCGCGCTCGCGGCGCTGGCGCTGTGCTCGACGACACCGGCTTCCCCGACAGAACGCGATACGCCCCAGGTCAAAGGCGAGCGATGAGGCGTGTACCGCTCATCGCCCGACGGGATTACCATCACGATGCTTCAAAGGAGCCAGCATGCCAATCAGATCCTTGTTGACCGGGCTGATGTTGATGACCTTGCTGTCCACGGCCCTGCCGGCGCCCAGGGCGCTGTCGGCCATCCCGGCGGCCAGGGCGCAATACAAGATCGTCACGGCGTCGAAGACCGGCACGTACATCGAGATCGGCCGCGACCTGGCGAAGTGGGTCGCCGATCCCGCCGGCATCGATCTCGAAGTGCTGGAGTCGAAGGGTTCGGCGGAGAACGTCCAGCGCATGCGCTTCGAGCCCGGGGTCAAGCTCGCGCTGGTGCAGTCCGACGTCTACCAGGCCTTCCTGGACGAGGCCAAGGCCGGCAACGAAGACGCGGGCAACATCATTCGCCCGCTGCGCCTCATCATGCCGCTCTACGACGAGGAGATCTATTTCGTCGCCCGCGCCGACTCGCCGCTGAACGCCATCCACGAGATCAAGGACAAGAAGATCAGCGTCGGGCCGATCGGCAGCGGCACGGCGCTCACCTCGAGAACGCTCTACCAGCTGATGTTCGGGGAGCCCATACCTGCGGCCAACGCGCAGTACCTGAGCAATGAGGAAGCGCTCGCCAGGCTCACGGTGGACAAGTCCATTGACGTCGCGATCATCGTTGCCGGACAGCCAGCCAAGCTGTTCTCGGAAATGAAGCCCGAGGCACGCAACTACATCAAGATCCTCAAGCTGGACGACGCGGCGCCGGAAACGGCGCGCGCAAAGAAGACCTACTTTCCAGCGACGATACGCGCCACGAGCTACGCCAACTGGCTCACGGCCGACATCCCCACCCTCACCGTGAAGGCCTATCTGGTCACCTACGACTACGGCCTGAAGTCGACGGTCGGCTATCTCGACCGCTTCGCCGAATCGCTCTGCACCAACTTCGACAAGCTCCAGGCATACGGACATCCCAAGTGGAAGCAGGTGCGCCTGGAACTGCCCGCCCTCAGCCAGGGATGGCGCTACTACGCCCCCATGGAAAGGCGCATGCGCGCCTGCATGGCCAACCATGCGGCGCTGATCACGCCGGCGTCGGACAAGCCGCCACCCCGAACCCGTCCCTGCACGGAGCAGGAGATGGTGCTTGCCATCTGCAAGCGCTGAGTCGGCTGCGAATTCACGGCCCGGATTGACGCCGCCCCCCGGAGTGGCCGCTGCGGCGGTTACGTAGAATGAAATGGATCGTGTCGCATCGCGACACCGGCTTCCGTCGTGAAGCGAGATCCAAAGGAATGCAGCTTGGCCAACGTCCATTCGATCAATGGTTTGATCGCACGAAACAGGATCTTCCGCCTGGTGCGTGCCCGGCCCCGGCTTTACATCGCGCTCGCCTTTGCCATTGTGGTCGGCAACTTTCTGCCGCTCGACATGGCGACCCACAGCGTGACCCGGTGGCTGATCGCCTGGAACGCCGGCACATGCCTGTATGTGGCACTCGCGGCAGTCATGATGACGCGGTCGTCGCATCATCGCATGCGCCATCGCGCGCAGATCCAGGACGAGGGCCAGCTCGTGATTCTCATCCTCGTCGTCGTATCCGCCGTTGCGAGCCTCGCCGCGATCGGGGGCGAGCTGGCGGTGGTCAAGGACATGCATGGCGCGCTGAAGGTCGCCCACATCACACTCGCCGGCGTGACGGTCGTTTCGTCGTGGGGCTTCATCCAGGTGATGTTCGCGCTCCACTATGCGCACGACTACTACGCGGCCGCCTGCCACGGCAGGCCCGTGGGCCTGGCGTTCCCCGACGACGATCAGCCCGACTACGGCGATTTCTTCTACTTCGCGGCCGTGATCGGAACATCAGGGCAGACGGCCGACGTGTCCTTCATATCGAAGCCCATGCGCCGCATCGGGTCCGTCCACTGCATCCTGGCCTACCTGTTCAACACGACCGTCCTGGCTCTGCTCATCAACATCGGCGCAAGCCTGTTCTGAAACGAGCCGTGGACGACACTCAACGCGGCGAGCAAACGCCGACGACGACCTTGCAAGGCTCGACTGGCAGGTGGTTGTCGCACTGCACGACGGCCGCCTTGCCTGCGGCGCCCGCCGCGGGGGCGATGGCCGTGCCCCATTCCCCATGATTGCCCGTCGCGAGCGCGCCGCAGGCGCGATCGAAGTACGCGCGGACGGCACAGGCGCCCGAGCGGCGTGCCACCCGATCGCATTGGGCGCGCGCCGCGAGTTCCGCGGCATCGCGGGACGGATGGTTGAAGGAGTAGCCGTACCACTTGTCCATGGACGCGATGGCTCCCCAGCTCGGGCCTGGACCGGGGCCCGCGTGCGCCGGCGCCAGGGCAACGCCCGTGAGGGCGCAGCCCGGCAGCAGCGCCAGCGTCACGAACATGCGGACAACGCGGGATCGAAAGCTCATTTCACGAGGGCCGCATGGGCGGGGGACAGGGATGTTCCGAGATCGAAGTTCATTTTGTTGCTGGTGAGCCCCCGCCTCGAAGCAATGGGGGCGTCGCGAGTATCCTCCGTGGCGTCGCGCCTGGGCGACGATACGCGAACCCATGATGATGCCTGACGCCCCCACGCTCGCGCTGATCGAGACCTGCTCCCAGGCTTCACTCGAGCTTCTGCAACGCAACCTGACACCGCACGGCATCCTGGCCGCCAGCCGCACCGAGGCGGCCGAGGCGCGGCGTTATACCCGCATCTTCGGGCGCGACGCCGCGATATGCGTGATGGCGATGTGCGGCAGCGGCGTGCCCGCGCTGGAGCAGGCAGCGGCGGCCAGCCTCGAAGCGCTCGCGTCGCAGCAGGCGGCCAATGGGCAGATCCCCAAGTACGTCGACCCCGAAGGCCGCGATGCCGACTTCTGGTACCTGGGCTGCATCGACGCCACCTTGTGGTGGCTGATCGCGGTGGACCATGTGCGCCACCATGGCCGCGTCGGTCCCTCGCACTGGGGCGACGAGGTGGGCCGCGCGCTCGGCTGGCTGCTGGCGCAGGAGCATCAGCACTTCCGGCTGCTGCAGCAGAACGAGGCCAGCGACTGGGCCGACATCATGCCCCGCTCGGGCTACGTGCTCTACAGCAACGCACTCTGGTACGAGGTCAAGCGCCGCTATGCGCTGGAGCAGGCCGAGGCGACGCGGCATCACTTCAACCATTTGTTCAATCCCTTCCAGCAGGATCTGCCCGAATACCACCGCGCCCGCCTGCTGCAACACTATGCGCGCCGCGGCCGGCGCGACCCGGGGCTGTACCTCAGCTTCGTCAATCTCGCGGTGGTCGGCGACGAGGGGGATGTGTTCGGCAACGCGCTGGCCATCCAGTGCGGACTGGCCGATGACGCCATGGCGCGCCGCATCGTCAACACCATCGTCGCGGCGCGGGCCAGCGACCCCTATCCCGTGCGTGTCGTGCTGCATCCGCTCACGCGTCAGCACGCGCTCTGGCGGCCGTACATGGCGCGCCATCAGCAGAACATCGTGCACCAGTACCACAACGGCGGCATCTGGCCCTTCGTCGGCGGCTTCTGGGTGATGGCGCTCGCACGGCTGGGCCTGCACGATCTGGCCTGGGCCGAACTCGCCCGGCTGGCTCAGGCGAACAGGCTCGACGACTGGCGTTTCACCGAGTGGTTCCACGGCCGCACGCTGGCGCCGATGGGGATGGCCGGCCAGAGCTGGAATGCCGCCACCTTTCTGCTCGCCCGGCGTGCCCTGCTGGGCGACGACGGGGCCGCCTGGTAGGGACAGGGACGTCAGCCGGCGATCACCCATTCGCGCGCATGATTGCTGCGCACCCACGTGATCTGATCCGCCGCCGCATTGTGGGCCTGCCAGTGCTGGAACGCCGGGTCGGCCGACAAGGGATCGACGACCCTGGCGAATTCGGCGGCGTTATCGAATTGCACGACGAGCACGTAGTTGCCGAGCTCTCCGGCCGTGATGGCCCACAGTCGCGGGCTCGCGGCGCCATGCTTGCGCCAGAGCGCGGCGCCCTCCTCCATCGCCTTCTTCACCTGTGCCATGTCGGCACCCGGACTGAGCTTGAAGACATATCGGGCTTCGTAGGCCATGCGAGCCTCCTGTGGGCGAGCTGCGAGCCGGCCATTGAAGCATCGGATACCGACGGATGCAAGCTCATTGCCGCGAGGCGCCCGCGGAGCCCGGATTCAGAAAACGGACTGCCACCACGAGCGTCCCGGCATCGGAAAATCCGCCATCACATGCTGACCCTGCGCGCTCTGGCTCCGCCGCTGCCGCTCCGCGTCCAGGGCATGCACGATGCCAAGCGCGTCGGGGTGCCCGTAGCCTGCTCGCAAACGCCAGCTCGCGGCAAGGCTTCGAAGCTCAAGCTCGTCGAGCTGCGCGAGCTCCGAAGGCATCGGCGTAACGGTCATGAGCTGTGACAGAAGAGTGACAGGAATGAACGATTCTGCTCGCTGCCCCGCGCAGGGGAAAGGATACTTTTTCTATCCCCCCGCGAACTCCATGTCGTCCACTGGCGCTGTGCCTTGTCGGCGATGAAGAACTCCGGGCAGCGGCCTGCCGCGTCTACAGCCCTCGCTCCCAGGCGCGCAGCCCCCGGTTCCATGCGCGAAGCCGGTCGTCCAGGGCCTCTCCACCGGCGCCCGAGGTCGTGGCCGAGAGCTGGTCGAGCAGGATCTGCTGGTCGGTGCTGAGCTGCTGCGGAAATATCGGCACCAACGTGAGCAGATGGTCGCCACGCGCGCCGCGGCGCTCCACCGGGAAGCCCTGGCCCTTCAGGCGGTAGGACAGCCGGTCTCGGCTCAGCTGCACCGGCTGGAAGCCGGTGACGGTCGGCACCTGGATCAGCCGGTTGGCGATCCAGGCGAATCCATCGACCGGCATCTCGCACCGAATGGTGCCGTCGTCCTCGAGCTTGAAGAAGGCGTGCTCCGCCACCTCGACGCGAATCTCGATGTCGGCGGGTGGCCCTTCGCTGCGTACGCGCCGCCCGTCGACATGCAGCAGGTCGCCGTCGCGCACACCATGCGGAATGCGCACGTTGATCTTGTAGCCGCGCGGCTCCATCTTGCCGCTGCCGCGGCAGGCCGCGCACGGCTGCCTCGCGATGCCGCCGCCCAGGCAGGCCTCGCACTCGGTCACGCCGGTGGGCCAGCCGAAGAAGGAGCGCTTCGGCTTCGCGCCCGAGCCCCCGCACTGGGCGCAATTCCCGCCCAGCACCTGGTGCCCGGCACCCGCGCAGGTGGCGCAGATGTCGGTGACCTTGCCCCGCAGTACCTTGATGCAGCCGACGGCCGCTTCTTCCAGCGTCAACTTGACCTTGCGGTGCAGAGCCCTGCGCTGCCGATCCGTGCCGCCCGCGCGGGACGCCGTCGCGCCCTGGTCGTCGTCGAATCCGGTGGGGTTGTCTTCGTCCGCCGCGGTGCGCATGGCACCATCGGCATCCGTGGCGGCACGGAATCCGGCGCGGCGGATTTCCTCGAAGGCCTGGTTGATGCGCTGCATCTTGGCGACGGCGCCGGCGCTGTCGTTGCGGTCCGGATGCCATTGCGAGGCCAGCCGGCGCCAAGCCGCCTTCACCTCGCGCTCGGTCGCGTCAGGTGCCAATCCCAGTTCGGCGAAAGCGTTCTCGGTGCCCAAATCCAAAGTCCTTGTCCAGGGAAGCCGTCCAGCATGAAAGCCCGTGGAAGCGGCGGCCTGTCGGCATGAATGTTATCCGAGGGACTGGCATGCAAGCCGTATGCCACATGGGGTGCCTGGCGAGGACCCCAGCCGTGTCGGCATGGATCACCCGGCAATCAGGCGGGCGAGTTCTTCGTCGCTGATGGGTGTGAGGGGCAAATCAAATGCCTCGCGCAACCGGGCGACGAGCGATTGCGCCCACATTGCATTCCATGCCACGCCCGCGTGATCGTCCTCGAGCAACGCGTTCTCGGGCCGGTCACCCACCGTGTTGGTGACCCGCAGGCGGGGGCCGATCGCCACGCTCCTGTAGGCGGGTTCACCCGCGGGCCCGCGCTCGCCCCAGCGTTGCACGAACCAGGCGTCTGCATCGACGAAGGCGATTCGCGCCGAATCCGCGAGCGCGATCTTGCGCAATTCGGCATTGAAGCGGGCCAGCGCGCTCCTGATGTTCGCCGTTGCGGCGGCGCTGCGATAGCTGCCGAAATTGGCCGGGTCGTCCGCTTCGTTGCCCAAGCCGACGAGGAGCACACGGGTGGACGGATGCGAGGCATGGATCAGCGCGATGGCAGCCCCGATCTCCTGCCGGCAGTAGTCGATGGCGTGGCCCAACTCGGGCGCCGAAGGATCGCGGGCCTGCAAGTCAAGCAGGCCATTCCAATCATTCGCCCCGATGTTGATGATCACCACCCCGTGACGCCAGCGCTCGGGCTGCTCGTTCATCAACGCCACGAGGCGCGGCGCCTGCCTGAAGCGCTGGCCCAAGCGGTCACCCATCACGTTCTTGCAGGCGGCGCCGGAGTTGGCGAAGTTGTAGCGATAGTCTTCCTTCAACGGGGCGCGGCCGCCGCTCAGGCCGATCAGTTCCCGTCCCCAGGCCATCCAGCCTGGACGGCCCCAGCGCACCCAGGAGCCAAGGTCGATCTCGCGTCCGCGCAAGCGCGCCAGCACCTCGGTCCACTGATAGGTGCGGTCGCGCCATGCGCCGCCACGTTCCCGGCCGCCGGATGGAAAGCTCACCCGGTCCTGGTAGGAATGGCTGCCGGAATCGCCGATCACCGCCAGCGGCATCGCGCCCGCTGGTGACTGCTCGATCGGGTCCCCGGGCATGCCGTCACCCCAGAGCGCCAATACGAGCGCGCTGCACAGAAGGATCGCCAGGACCGCGAGAGCGGGGAATTTGAGAAGTCGTGTCACTGTCGCTCGCCTTGGCCCCATCCTTGTCTGGCGCGAGTGTAGGCCCAGGGGATAACGCGAGTGACCGGTTGTCACAAAGATGTCATAGTTGTGGCGGACTCGAAAAACAACAAGAAGCTTGGCGGCACCACCGCGAAGTGGAAACGCCATGGCCACTTCATTGGCACGACCTCGTGCCGCCTTCTCAGGTCGACACCCTTGGATGACCGGCTGGGCGCTGACCGCGCCCTTCGCGCTCTGGCTGGTTCTGGACAAGTCGGCCAAGCTGGCAGTCACCGCCATGGATCCTTCGATGTTGGGTATGCCGCGCGACATGGGAACGATCGATTTCCTGAATTGGATCGGGCATTACGCCTGGCTGCGCTTCATCGGCGCGGCGGTCCTTGCATTCATCATCCAGCGCATTGCCTTCCCGCGACGCCTTGCGACGGTGCCGATCCTGCTGGCCCTGGTGTGGACGGGCATGACGGCAACGATGGCCTGGATGATGCCCGGCCGGCGTTTCGGCCAGGTCTTCGCGGAATGGAGCATCAACGCGTGGCAGCAGCTTCTTCTCTATGCCACCTGCACCTGGCGCGAACTGGCAACCGCCTCGCTGGCGGCCCTCGTGGTCGGTGCCCTGTTCAAGATCTCGCCCGGCTCTCTTCACAAGGGGCTGCGCTGGTTCGTCATGGTGATCGTCGGGGCCTTGTGCATCCTCGCGGGCATCGACTTCGCCTACGAGTCGGGGACCGGGCAGGCCCCGAACGCTGCCGTGCTGCTCTTCAGCCTGTCCAGTTGGCGTGACTTCATGCCCTTGGTCCTGGCGGAGGTGACGCCGGTGCGCGTGTTCGCCGTCGTGGGCGGGGCCTTGCTCGCCATCGCCAGGTTCAGGTGGCTGGGCAGACCGGGACAGGTGATGCGCGAATCGCCTCACCGCGAACGCGCCGCGATGATCGCCGCCATGGTCGGCTCGCTGGCGTTGCTGGCGCCAACCATCTCGACCGGAATCGTGCCGATGGAACGCCATTCCGAGGGCACCTTCATCGCGCTGTTCCGGACGACGGCCTCGCCCGAAGCGAGCGAAGCGGCCCGGCAGGTCCAGCGCGAATTCGAGTCCGCGGGCGAGCCGCCGTGGCACAGCATCGACATGTCATTGCAGGCCACCGCGCGGACCCGGCCCTTGAACGTCGTGATCGTCATGCTCGAGTCGGTGCGTGCCGCGTCCACCACGATCCACGAGCCGAGCCTGCCCACGACGCCCTTCCTGGCGCGGCTCGCGCACGATGGCTTGACCGTGGAGGACATGAGCGTCGTCTATCCGCGCACCAATGGCGCCTGGGTGTCCATCCTGAGCGGCCAATACCCGCTGACCATCGAAGGCGTCGCCCGATGGACCGTCGAGAACGGTCGACAACGCCGGATCCGGTCGCTGCCGTCGCTGCTGCGCGCGCAGGGCTACGCGACCGCATTCTTCACGCCGACAGACCTCGACTTCATCGATGAGATCGCCGTCGTCCGGGCGCTGGAGTTCGAGCACATCGCCTCGGAGCCCGAGCTGAAAGGCCCCGGCGAGCAGCGCACGAACTATCTGGGCCTGGCCGACCGGTCCATGATCGACCCGATCATGAAATGGACCGCGGCGCAGCAAAGCTCCGGCCGGCCGTTCATGACGGCCATCATGACCAACGTGGGGCACCACCCATACACCACGCCCGCTTCATGGAAGAAGGTGCGCTTCCCCGGCGTGACCGACGAGCCCCTCAACGACTATTACAACTGCCTGCTCTACATCGATGGCTTTCTGCACGACCTCATGCAGGGCTATGAAAAGTTGGGCCTGCGCGACAACACCGTCTTCATCGTCCTGGGCGACCATGGCCAGTTCTTCGGCGAGCATGGCATCCGGCAGGTGTTCAACGGCCTCTACGAGGAAGGCCTCCACACCCCTGCGCTCATCTATGCGCCAGGACTGCCGGGGATCAAGGGCACCGTTCGCGGCGCGCGCCAGCAGATCGACGTGATGCCGACCGTGCTCGACCTGCTCGGCTACGAGACCCGAGGCGGCAGGCTCGCCGGCACCTCGCTGCTCGGGCCGCCCGATCCCGACAGAAAGCTCTTCTACTCGACCAGCATGGAAGACTCGGCGCTTGCAACCCGCCAGGGTTCGCGCAAGTACATCTACTACTTCGACCGCAGTCCGATGGAGGCATTCGATCTCGCGACCGATCCGAAGGAGTCGCGGCCCCTCGAACTGGCGCCGCGGGAGCTCTCTCGCGTCAAGCGCGAGATGCTGGAATGGAAGGCGGCCAGCGAACTCTCGATGTATGCGCGGCCCGTGACACCGCCGTCGCCGACGGCGCGGCGTTGGGCGAGGCGATGACCGTCACGGCGGTCGTCATCGGAGGCGCCTCGCCTCCACGCGAGCAGCGCATCGCTCAATTTCCCACGACACCCGACGGCCCCCTGATGCACAGCGCGCAAGATTGATCGACAGCGATCTTCGGCGCCGCATCTGTCTGCGCATAGTCGAGCATGGCGCAGTAGCACACGATGTGATGATTGCAGCCGAGGTCGAATCGAATGCGTGCCTGCGCGTCGCTGGGACGAAGATCAATGACAGTGGGCAGGTGCGCATAGTCCGGCCCGAAGGGAACGCGCGGGACCGCGTCGAGGAAATAGTTGTACAGCACATACCGGCCCGAGAGCGAAACGTCGAAGGCGTGCGCGAAGGCATCGTCTCCCGGATGCGGCGATGCGAACAGACACGCCGATACCCGCGCTCCCAGCAGCGCGGGGGCGGCGGGATCGAAGGCCAGGAACGTGGCCAGCGCGCTGCCCAGGCTGTGTCCCGCGACGGTCACGGTGCCGTTCGCCCCGATGGCGGCCGTCACGCCGTCTTTCGCGGGAACGCCCGCATCGCCACTGTTGACCTTGAATTGCATGGACGCATAGATGTTCCAGAAGCCGCCTTCGACGCGCCCCGCTCCGCCCGGGTGGTTGATCAAGACGAACTGGGCATCTTCGATCCACTCGACCATGCCTTCGGTCCCCCGGATCGCGACGACATGCTTCGTGGGATCGGCCCGGTTGCGCGCCAAGACGCCGTAGCACACCTCCACGCCCTGGCCCATCTGCCGTTGCGGCAGCAGGATCGCATCGACCGCCGTCAGGTAGCCGACGACGGTCCACCGGGCACCGAGCCGCCCGTCGACCGGCGGTGTGAGCTGGCCGGGAAAGATCTTGTACATGTCGGCCGCGTACATGACCATCAGTCCCTGCTCGCGATCGACTCGCACTGCCGACATCGCCACGAGCCTCATGTTGGCCGAAACGCTGCCCGCCCTCTACGCGCTGCAGGCCATGGTCGACGACTTCTCGCACATGCACAACAGGAGCGTGGTCTCCAGCGGGGCGGCCGCCAGGGCGGCGCCGAGAGCCGATGCCGCGCGGACGATCGCGATGCGTGCCAGGACTCAGGACTCCTCGCGCCACGAGGCACCGTCGCGCCCGACCAGGGCACTGGAGGCGGCGGGTCCCCACGAGCCGGCGCTGTAGGACCGGGGCACATCGCCGGAGGCGCGCCAGCCGTCCAGGATCGGCTCGCACCACCGCCAGGCGGCGTCCAGTTCGTCGCGGCGCATGAACAGCGTCAGGTTGCCCCGGATCGCGTCCAGAAGCAGGCGCTCGTAGGCTTCCATCGGCCGCTGCTTGAATTGCTCGGCGAAGTCCAGGTTCAGGCCGACCGGCCGCAGGTTCATGGTGTCGCCGGGCACCTTGGCCATCATGAACAGCTTGAGCCCTTCCTCGGGCTGGAGCTGGATCACCAGTCGATTGCCCTGCAGGTCATTCCCGGTGGAGGGAAAGATCGAATGCGGCACCGAGCGGAAGTTGACCACGATCTCGGCCAGGCGCTCGGCCATGCGCTTGCCGGTGCGCAGGTAGAACGGCACACCTGACCAACGCCAGCTCTCGAGTTCCGCGCGGATGGCCACATAGGTCTCGGTGGAAGTCTCCGGCGGAATGCCGGCTTCCTCCAGGTAGCCCGGCACGGCCTGGCCGTTGATCGTGCCGGCGCGGTACTGGCCGCGAACCGTGCGCGAGGCCACGTCGGCCTGCGTGAATGGCGTGAGCGCACGCAGCACCTTGAGCTTCTCGTCGCGCACCGCATCCGGATGGATCGAGGTCGGAGGCTCCATCGCGACGATGCACAGCAACTGCAGCAGATGGTTCTGCACCATGTCGCGCAACGCGCCCGTGCGGTCGTAGAAGTCGCCTCGCTTCTCGACGCCCACCTGCTCGGCAATCGTGATCTGCACATTGCGTACCCAGGTGCGGTTCCACAGGGGTTCCAGCAGTGCATTGGCGAATCGCAGCGCGAGCAGGTTCTGGACCGGCTCCTTGCCCAGGTAGTGGTCGATGCGAAAGATCTGCGGCTCCGTGAACACGCCGCCGACATCCTCGTTGATCTTCTGCGCCGAGGCCAAGTCGCGTCCCAGCGGCTTCTCCAGCACGACACGCGAGTTCGCGGTGGCCAGCCCGGTCGCCGCCAGGTTCTTGCAGATCGGTGCGAAGAAGTCCGGCGCGGTGGACAGGAAGAAGACCCGAACCTGCGCCGGCGAATCCTTCAGCACCTCCGCCAGCGCCTTGAAATCCTCGGGCGTGTTCGCCTCCACCTTGGCATAGTCAAGGCGTTCGGCGAATGTCGCGAAGGTCGCCGTGTCGAATTCCGCGGCGGGCACGAAGCTGGCGAAGCTCGACTCCACCTTCGCGATGAAGTCGGACCGGCCGAGCTCCTCCCGCGCCAGGCCCAGTATCCGGCCGTGCGGCGGCAGGTCGCCGTCGCGATGACGGAAGTACAGGGCCGGCAGCAGCTTGCGCATGGCGAGATCGCCGGTCCCGCCGAACAGGAGCAGATCGAATGAATTGACTTTGGGCATCGGAGAAATCCTTGTGTGCTTGATGGATGCGCGCGGAATGCACGTGGGTGCGGTTCCTTTCGATCAGCGTGACGGCCGCCCGGCCGCGCCGCCCCAGCGTGTCGCCCAGTCGCGTGGCCAGCTCGATCCCGCCCGCGCCGCCGCCGACGATGACGATCCGGTGCAAGGCTGCCGTGGAGCCGCCGGGCGCCGGGCGGTCCGGATCGCTCATGCCGCCGACCTGCCCTGATCGGCCACCGCCTGAAGAGAAGCCTTGATCGCCTCCTGGTCGCCGAGGTAGTAGTGCCGCAAGGGCTTGAGCTGCTCGTCCAGTTCGTAGACCAGCGGCTGGCCGGTGGGAATGTTCAACTCGACGATGTCGGTGTCGGACACGTCGTCGAGGTACTTGATCAGCGCGCGCAGGCTGTTGCCGTGGGCCGCGATGACCACGCGCTGGCCGGACTGCACGGCCGGCGCGATGGTGGAATGCCAATGGGGCAGAAAACGAGCCACCGTGTCCTTCAGGCATTCGGTCCTGGGAAAGCCGCCGGCACCCAATTCGAGATAGCGAGGGTCGGCCGCCTCGATGCGAGGGTCGCCATCCGCAAGCGGAGGCGGCGCGACGTCGTAGGCGCGGCGCCAGATCTTCACCTGCGCATCGCCATAGCGCGCCGCGGTCTCCGACTTGTTGAGGCCCTGCAGCGCGCCGTAGTGGCGCTCATTGAGACGCCAGGAATGATGGATGGGAATCCACATGCGGTCCATCTCCTCGAGCACGGTCCACAGCGTCTTGATGGCCCGCTTCAGCACCGAGGTGTAGGCCACGTCGAAGTCGTAGCCTTCCCGCCTGAGCAGTTGACCGGCCGCACGGGCCTCGGCCATCCCCTTGTCGGTCAGGCCGACATCGGTCCATCCGGTGAAGCGATCTTCCTGGTTCCAGGTCGATTCGCCGTGGCGAAGGAGAACGAGTTTCTTCATGATCAGTCCTTGGTGAGGAAGTCCATCATTGCGCGGGCCGCCGCAGGCTCGCGGTCTCGCGTGCCAGCGCGGTGACCTGCCCCCAGTCGCGCGCGTCGACCGCCTCGCCCGGCGTCAGCCATGATCCCCCGACGCAGGCGACGTTGGGCAGTGCCAGGAACTCCGGCGCCGTGGCCGCGCCGATGCCGCCGGTCGGGCAGAAGCTCAGATCGGGAAAGGGGCCGGCCAGGGCCTTCAGCATGCCCACGCCGCCGGCCTGTTGCGCGGGGAAGAGCTTGAGTTCGGTGAAGCCCGCCGCGCGCGCGGCGATCACCTCCGACGGCGTCATCACGCCGGGCAGCAAGGGCAGCGCGCTGTCCCTGGCCGCCGCGATCAATTCCACCGTCAGGCCCGGACTGACGCCGAACAACGCACCGGCCTTGACCGACGCGTCGAAGTCCTCCGGCCGCGTGATCGTCCCGACGCCGATGATGGCGCCCTCGACCTCGTTGGCGATGGCCTCGATCGCCTTCAGCGCCACCGGCGTGCGCAAGGTCAGCTCGAGCACGCGAACGCCGCCGGCCACCAGCGCGCGCGCCAACGGCACCGCATCCTCGAACCTGTGGATGACGATGACCGGAATCACCGGCCCCGTGCGCATGATCTGCAGGACGTTCATACCGTGGCTCCCTGGATGAATGCGAAATGGTCGTGGACGGGCGCGACGGGCGCCGCGTGGCCCGACGCGTCCGGCTCGGTGGCGTGGAAGGTGATGGCGCCCTCCTCCGCGCCGAGCGCGTTGGCCCGAAATGCCGCGAACAGTTCGCGGCCCATGCCGTGGCGGGACTCCCCGAGCTCGGCGATAGCCGGCCGGCGCGACTGCCACTCGACATCGGCGACGCGAGCTTCGAGCACGCCGCGCTCGCCATCCAGCACGATCGGGTCGCCGTCGCGCACCCGCGCGAGCGGGCCGCCCGCCAGGCACTCGGGCGTGACGTGGATCGCCGCCGGCACCTTGCCGGAGGCGCCGGACATGCGCCCATCGGTGACCAGCGCGACATGGAAGCCCTGGTCCTGCAGAACCCCCAGGAGGGGCGTGAGCTTGTGCAGCTCGGGCATGCCGTTGGCGCGCGGCCCCTGGAAACGCACCACGGCGACGAAGTCGCGCTGCAGCTCGCCGCGATCGAAGGCGGCGATCACCGCCTCCTGCGTATCGAACACCAGCGCCGGCGCCCGCACCACGCGGTGCTCCGGCTTGACCGCCGAGGTCTTGATGACGGCGCGGCCGAGGTTGCCCGCGAGCAGCTTCAGCCCGCCGTCGGCGCTGAAGGGCGCCGACACCGGCGCCAGGATGCCGGCATCAACGCCGGCGCGCGGCGTGTCGCGCCAGACGAGCCGCCCGCCGTCGTCCAGCGCCGGTTGCTGGCGGTAGCGGGCAAGCCCGCCGGCGCCGGCCACCGTCAGCGTGTCGCCGTGCAGCAACCCGCCCTCCAGCAGCTCGCCGATCACATAGCCCATGCCGCCGGCGGCGTGGAACTGGTTGACGTCGGCCTTGCCGTTCGGATAGACGCGCGCCAGCAGCGGCACCGCCTCGGACAGGTCCCGGAAGTCGTCCCAATTGATGAGGATGCCGGCGGCCCGCGCGATCGCGACGAGGTGGATCGTGTGGTTCGTCGAGCCGCCCGTGGCCAGCAGGCCGACGATGGCGTTGGCGATCGCACGCTCATCCACCACGCGGCCGATCGGCGTGTACGCGCCGCCCTCGGCCGTGATCTCGACCGCCCGGTGTGCCGCCGCGGCGGTCAGCGCGTCGCGCAGCGGCGTGCCCGGATGGACGAAGGCCGCGCCCGGCAGATGCAGCCCCATCACTTCCATCAGCATCTGGTTGCTGTTGGCCGTGCCGTAGAAGGTGCAAGTGCCCGGGGCGTGGTAGGACTTCTCTTCGGATTCGAGCAAGGCATCGCGGCCGACCTCGCCCTTGGCGAAACGCTGCCGCACGCGCGCCTTCTCGTCGTTGGAAATGCCCGAAGGCATCGGCCCGCCGGGCACGAAGAGCGTCGGCAGGTGGCCGAACTGCAGCGCGCCGATCAGGAGCCCCGGGACGATCTTGTCGCAGACGCCCAGGCACAGCACGGCATCGAACATGTTGTGCGAAAGCGCCACCGCGGTGGCCATCGCGATCACGTCGCGGCTGAAGAGCGACAACTCCATGCCGGGCTCGCCCTGCGTGACGCCGTCGCACATCGCCGGCACGCCGCCGGCGAATTGCGCGCTGGCGCCCACCTCGCGCGCCGCCTGCTTGATGATGGCCGGGAAACGCTCGAAGGGCTGGTGCGCCGACAGCATGTCGTTATAGGACGAGACGATCGCGATATTGGGCTGGCGCAGTTCGCGCAGCATGATCTTGTCGCCCGCCGGCGCCGCGGCGAAACCGTGGGCCAGGTTCGTGCAGCCGAGGGCCTGCCGGGTCGTGCCCCTGGAGCGGGCCTGTTCGAGGCGGGCGAGATAGGCCGCGCGCGGCGTCGCGCTGCGGTCGCCGATGCGCTCGGTGACCGCGGCAAGCACTGGATGAAGACGCATGGAAGACTCCTTGCTAGGTTCGTGCGATGTGCAGCAGATTGGTGGTGCCGGCCTTGCCGAAGGGCATGCCGGCGGCGATGACGATGATGTCTCCGGGCCGCGCATAGCCTTCGTTGCGCGCCACGGCGCAGCCCGTATCGACCATGCCCGACACGTCGCTGACGTCGTGCTCCGCATGCACCGAGTGCACGCCCCAGGCCAGCGCGAGCCGGCGGGCGACGGCCCGATCCGGCGTGATGCTCAGCACGGGCACCACGGGGCGCTCGCGCGCGGCGCGCAGGCTCGTGTAGCCCGAGCGGGTGTAGGTCACCATCGCCGCCACCGGCACCAGGCTGGCGGTCTGTCGCAGCGACGAGCAGATGGCATCGGCGATGGTCGATTGGGGCGCGCTGTGCGAGGCGTCGATCAGGGTGCGGTAGTACGGATCACGCTCGACCTCCGCGATGATGCGGTCCATCATCGCGACCGCCTCGCGCGGAAACTGGCCGGAGGCGGATTCCGCCGACAGCATCACCGCATCGGCGCCGTCGTAGATCGCGGTCGCGACGTCGGAGGCCTCGGCCCGCGTGGGCACCGGCGCATGGATCATCGACTCGAGCATCTGGGTGGCCACGATCACCGGCTTGCCGGCATCGCGGCAGGCGCGCACGATGCGCTTCTGGATGCGCGGCACCTGCTCGGCCGGCATCTCGACGCCGAGGTCGCCGCGCGCGACCATCACCGCATCCGACAGTTCGACGATGGCCTCGAGCCGCTCGATGGCCGCGGGCTTCTCCAGCTTGGACAGCACGCCGGCGCGCCCCTTCACGATGTCGCGCAGCTCCTGCATGTCCTCGGGCCGCTGCACGAAGGACAGCGCCACCCAGTCGACGCCCAGCTGCAGGCCGAAGTCGAGGTCCTCGCGGTCCTTGGGCGTGAGCGCCGAGATCGGCAGCAGCACCTCCGGCACATTGACGCCCTTGCGCTCCGACAGGATGCCGCCGGCGATCACCGTCGTGTCGGCGAAGTCGGCGCCGCAGGCCAGGACGCGAAGGCGGATCTTGCCGTCGTCCAGCAGCAGATCGGTGCCGGCCTTCAGCGCCGCGAAGATCTCCGGATGCGGCAGCGGCGCGCGCGTCGCATCGCCCGGGGTCGGGTCGAGGTCGAGACGAAAGGCGTTGCCCACGGCCAGCGTGACCGGGCCGTCGGCAAACTTGCCGACGCGCAGCTTGGGCCCCTGCAGGTCGAGCAGGATGGCGATGGGCCGCCCCGTGTCCCGCTCGACGCGCCGCACGATGTCGTAGCGCTCCCGGTGCTGCTCATGGCTGCCGTGGCTGAAGTTGAAGCGGAACACGTCCGCGCCGGCGTCGAAGAGCGCCCGGATGGTCCCGGCGTCGGAACTGGCCGGCCCGAGGGTGGCGACGATCTTGGCTTGGCGTTGTCTGCGCATGCTGGCTCCCCGGGGTTCGGGCGTTCTCAGAGAATGAAACCGGTGTTGAGAAACCGGGACTTGTGCTCCTGCACGATCGCGTTGAGCAATTGCTTGCTCGGCTCCGTCTGCCTGGCGGCCACCATGGAGCGGATCGAGAAGGCGCGCAGCGCGTCGGCGACCGACAGCGTGCCTTCGGCCGAATCCTTGCGGCCGGCAAATGGAAACACGTCGGGGCCGCGCTGGCATTGGCAGTTGATGTTGACGCGGCAGACCTGGTTGACCAGCGGGTCGACCAGCGCGCCGATCTGGCCGGGGTCGGAGCCGAAGATGCTCACCTGCTGGCCATGGTCCGATGTGATGACGTAGTCGAGCGCGGTCTCGATGTCGTCGAAGGGCATGACCGGCACCAGCGGGCCGAACTGCTCTTCGCGGTAGAGCTTCATGCCCTCGCGCACCGGGTACACCACCGCGGGGTAGAACAGGGTCTGGCAGAACTCGCCGCCGCCCTCGTTGACGATGCGCGCCCCCTTCGAGCGGGCATCCTCGAGCGCCTCCGTCATGTAGGCCGTGCGGTGCAGGCCGGGCAGCGGCGTGATGCTCACGCCGCTTTCCCAGGGCATGCCGACCTTGAGCCTGGCCAGTTCCTCGGTGAAACGCTGCAGGAAGCGCTCGGCGATCGAGCGGTGCACGATCAGCATCTTGAGCGCGGTGCAGCGCTGGCCGTTGAACGACAGCGCGCCGAGCAGGCACTCCTTGACCGTCAGCTCGATGTCGGCGTCCGGCAGGATGATCGCGGCGTTCTTCGCGTCGAGGCCGAGGATCGCGCGCAGCCGATGCGACTTGGGATGCTGCTTCTTGAGGTGGTCAGCCACCTTGCTGGAGCCGATCAGCGCCAGCACATTGACCTTGCCCGAAGCCAGCAGGCGCGGCACCACGACCGCGCCGGGCGCGTAGATCGTGTTGATCACGCCCGCGGGAAAGGCCGCGCGGAACGCGTCGAGCAGCGGCTGGAACAGCAGCGTGCCGTATTGCGGCGGCTTGAACACCACGGTGTTGCCCATGAGCAGCGCCGGGATCAGCGTGGCGAAGGTCTCGTTCAACGGATAGTTGTAGGGGCCCATGCACAGCACCACGCCGAGCGGCGTGCGCCGGATCTGGCCGATGGTGCCTTCCGCGATCACGAAGCGAGAGCTGCTGTTGTCGAGATCCTTCAGCGCCTCGATGGTCGCCTGGATGTACTCGACGGTGCGGTCGAACTCCTTGCGCGAATCGGCCAGGCTCTTGCCGATCTCCCACATGATCAGCTTCACGATCAGCTCGCGCTGCTGCGCCATGCGGCGCACGAACTCCTGCATGCAGGCCATGCGGCCGGCCACGCCCATGGTCGGCCATTCGCCGCGTCCGCTGGCATAGGCGGCCACGGCGGCGTCGAGTGCGGCGTCGCTCTCGGCCTCGCCCATGACCGGGTAGCTGCCGATCTCGACCTGGCGCAGCTCGCCTGTCGCCGGATCGCGCGTGCACACGGGCGAGAGCACGGTCTTGCAGGGGCCCTGCCATTCGATCAGGCGCCCGCCGTTCAATGAATGGCGCTGGTGCACCGGCGCGGCCAGGCGATGTTCGGGCGGGATCTCTTCGAGCGAGGGGAAATGCTGCGCGAGCCGCGCGGAGCGGTCATGGGTCATGAGGTCTCCGAAACAGGGGTTGGGATTGAGTCAACTCGGCAAGGCCGGATCAACGATCGAGTTTGAGGAACAGGTTGCGATCGGGGGCGAAGTTCGCATAGAGCGGCAGCAGCGCGCCGCCGATCGCGCCCGCATCGGGGCCGATCGTGCCGGCCAGCACCCTGGGGCGGGAGACGCCCTCCCAGTTGCAGCGATCGAGCGCGACGTCGACCTCCGCAAGCACCGCCGCAAGCATCTCCCGGCCGAAGGAGCCGTCGATGATCACGGCTTCGAGATCGAGCAGCGCAGCGGCGCCATTGATCGCCAACGCGATCGCCGGCGTCGACTGCGACATCCATTCGCGCGTGACGGGCAGCCATGGCGAGGCGACCGCGCGCGCATCCGCCAGGGCGCCGACATCGAGCCCTGCCCGCGCATACATCGACTCCAGCGTGAACAGCGAGGCCACATTGAGGACCTGCCGCGGCGCGGCGCCGCCGGCATCGCCCGGGCCGAGCGGCATCGACCCCACGGCGCCCGCGTTGCCGGACCCTCCGCTGCGCAGGCGACTGTCGATGACCAGCCCACCGCCGATGAAGGTGTCGACGAAGATATAGAGAAAGCTGCGTATGCTGCGCCCGCGCCCGGACACCAGCTCGGCCACGCAGGCGGCCGTCGTGTCCTTGACCATTTCGACCGGCAGTTTGGTCATCGCCGTCACCTGCGCGCGGATGTCGATTTCGTTCCACTTGCCCGCACGCTCCGGCGCAACGCCGAGCAGCGATCGCCAGCCGCCGAGAGACAAGGGTGCGGCGACACCCACGCCGTGCAGCAGGGGTGCGCGCCTGGGGCCGAGCGTCTTGCGCAGCGCCTGCACGCGCGTGCGGATCTCGTCGAACAGGGTGTCGGGATCGGGGAATGGATAGTCGAGCGTGAGGCGCTCGCGCACGTGCGCGGCGAAGTCGACCAGCAGCACATCGAGGCTTCGCCGCCCGATCTTGATGCCGATCGAAAACGCGCCGTCCGGGTTCAGGGCCATGGGTATCGACGGCTGGCCGATCCTGCCGCGCAAGGGTGCCTGCTTGAGCACCAGGCCGTCCGTCTCCAGCCTCGCGATGATGAGCTGCACCGTCTGCGCGGTGAGGTTCGTCAGGCGCGCGATCTCGGCCTTGGGCAGCGCGCCGTGCAGGCGGATCGCCTGCAGCACCACCCGCTCGTTGAACTGGCGCGTGCCCAGGTTGTTGGAGCCGCGCGGACGCAGCCTGGCGGCGGTTTCGGCTGCGCTCATGGCACCAGGTCGTGGGCAATCACGCCCTTCTTGAACAGGAAGTTGGCGAATGCCTGCATCTCCCCCGTCTGCACGATCGCAAAAGCGCGTGCGGCGCGGTCATAGAAGGCAAATCGCTCCATCGCCTCGCATTGCGCGTCCGTCGCGTCGCCGCGCGCCTGCATCTGCGCGATCGCCTCGCGCTGCAGGGCGCTGCGATAGCCCTCGGGCCTGTCGCCGACCTGCATGAACGCGACCGGCTGTGCCACCGCCGCGTCCAGCGGCAACACCGACAGCACCGCCGCGCAGGCCTCGCGCATGCCCACGCCGGGCAGCCGCACGACCGGCTTGCCGCGGCCGAGCGACTCGGCGGTGAAGTTGGCGTCGGCCAGCACGATCTCGTCGCCATGGCCCATCTCGCACAGCACCTTGAGCAGTTCGGGGCTGAGCAGGGGATCGATGTTCTTCAGCATCGACGGCTCCTCAGGCCAGGCATTCCGGCGGCAGCTGTTCGGGCGCGAGGGCGCCGGTCATGACCGCCACGGTGTCGCTCATGCTGATCTTCGCGGGGTTGAGCACAGCGGCGCGCTTGCCCAGTCGCGCCACATGGATGCGATCGGCGATCTCGAACACGTGCGGCATGTTGTGCGAGATCAGCACCACCGGCAGGCCCTTGTCGCGCACGCGGCGGATCAGCTCGAGCACCATGTTGCCCTCCTTCACGCCGAGCGCGGCGGTCGGCTCGTCGAGGATCACCACATGCTCGGCGAAGGCCGCGGCGCGCGCCACCGCCACGCACTGGCGCTGGCCGCCCGAGAGCGTCTCCACCGCCTGGGTCATCGAGCGGATGCCGACCTTGAGGTCGTTCATGCGCGCCACGGACTGCTCGAGCATCCTCTTCTTGTCGAGCATGCGCAGCACATTGCCGGCGAAGCCCTCGCGGCGGATCTCGCGGCCGAGGAACAGGTTCTCGGCGATGGTCATCGCCGGCGCCACCGCGAGGTCCTGGTAGACCGTCTCGATGCCGACGCGGCGCGCGTCGATCGGGCCCTTGAAGTGAATGATCTTGCCGTCCAGGAGGATCTCGCCCTCGTCGGGCACGGTGGCGCCCGACAGGCACTTGATCAGCGAGGACTTGCCGGCTCCGTTGTCGCCGATCACCGCCAGGATCTCGCCGGCGCGCAGCTCGAAGTCGGCGCCGTCGAGCGCCGTGACCTGGCCGTAGCGCTTCACCAGGCCCTTGGCCTGCATCACGATGCGTGGGGTGGACATCAGCGGCCTCCGCGACGTGAGAGTTGATCGACGGCGACCGCGACGATCACCAGGATGCCGGTGATCAGCACCTGGTAGACCGACGAGACGCCCATGAGCGTGAGCCCGTTGCGCAGCACGCCGACCACGACCGCGCCGACCAGCGAGCCGAACAGGATGCCGCGGCCGCCGAACAGGCTGGTGCCGCCGAGCACCACCGCGGTGATCGCGTCGAGGTTCTCGGTCTGGCCGGCGTTCGGGTCGCCGACGCCGGTGCGGGCCACCGACAGCAGCGATGCGATGCCGTAGAGGACGCCCGCCATCACGTACACGCCCAGCAGCACCTTCTCGGGCGGAATGCCGACCAGGCGGGTCGCCTCGGGGTTGTTGCCGACGGCGTAGACATGCCGGCCGGCACCGGTCTCGCGCAGCCAGAAGCCGACGCCGAGGTAGAGCACGATCATCAGCACCGTGCCGTAGGCGACGTTCGCGCCGCCGATGGGGAAGGTGCCGCCGAGCCAGTTCATCATGTCAGGCACCTCGGTCACGGTCTGCGCGCCCGAATAGAGCTGCGTGATCGCGAACGCGATGTTGAAGGTGCCCAGGGTCACGATGAACGGCGGCAGCTTGATGCGCGTCACCAGCAGGCCGTTGATCAGCCCGAACAGCGCCGTCACGCCGATGCCGGCCAGGATCGCCAGCGGCGCCGGCAGGCCCAGGTCGGCCGCCAGCTTGGTCATCACGATGCTGCCGAGCGCCATGATCATGCCGCACGACAGGTCGATGCCGGCCGTGAGGATGATCAGCGTCTGGCCGATCGCGATCACGCCCACCACCGTCACCTGCTGCAGGATCAGCGAGAAGTTGGCCCCGCTGAAGAAGTGGTCGGTGGTGGCGCCGAACGCGATGCAGGCAATCAGCAGCGCGATGAAGGGGCCGAGCTGCCCGATCGGCGGCAGCTTTTCTTTCAAGGTGTTCGCCATGGTGCGATCCAGTCCGGGGGGTCAGCGCGGCGCGCTTACTTCTTGCCCCAGCACAGGTCGTGGCCGACCTTCGTGTCCTTGCTCTCGACGCCCGCGATCGGCTTGGCGGCGATCAGGGTCACGCCGGTGTCGGTGTAGCCGCTGACCTTCTTGCCGGTGGTCGCGTAGTCGACGCCCGCGGCCACGCCCATCGCCGCCATCTTGAGCGGATACTGCTGCGAGGTGGCGGCGATCTTGCCGGCGGCGACATCCTTGATGCCATCGCAGCCACCGTCGATCGAAACGATCATCACGCCCTTTTCCTTGCCGGCCTTCTGCAGTGCGTTGTAGGCACCGGCGGCGGCGGGCTCGTTGATCGTGTAGACCAGGTTGATCTCTGGATTCTTCTGCAGGCAGTTCTCCATCGCGGTCTGGCCCTTGGCACGGTCGCCGAAGCTGTCGGCCATGCACACGACCTCGGCCGGGTGCGCCAGTTCGTTGGTCTTGGCATCGTTGCTCTTGAGCCCGAAGCCCTGCAGGAAGCCGTTGTGGCGCTGGGCGCCGACCGGATGGCCCGGGAACAGGTCCAGCGTCGCGATATGGACCGGCTTGCCGGCCATCGCCGCCTTGGCGTATTCGCCGATCAGCACGCCGGCCTTGTAGTTGTCGGTGGCGAACAGGGCATCGGTGGCGCTCTGCGGATCGGTCGGGCTGTCGAGCGCGATCACCATCACGCCTTTTTCCTGCGCCTTCTTGATGGCCGGAATGATCGCCTTCGAGTCGCTCGGGGTGATCAGGATGGTCTTGGCGCCGGCGGCGATCATGTTCTCCATCGCCGCGACCTGCCCGGCATTGTCGCCGTCGGTCTTGCCGGCGCCGCTGAGCAGCTTCGCACCCTTGGCCTTGGCCTCTTCGGTGGCGCCCTCCTTCATCTTCACGAAGAAGGGGTTGGTCTCGGTCTTGGTGATCAGGCCGATGACGACGGGCTCGGCGGCGTGGGCGAGGGAGGCGGCGGCCAGTGCGACGGAGGTCAGCGTGGCGGCGAGAGTGGGCTTCAGCATCGGGTTGTCTCCTGAATCTGCAGGCGAATCGCCTGCGGGGGTTGAAAGAACCGTTCAGCCCTCGGCGGGGCTTTGCAGCGGGGGCGAGCTAACTATAGTTGGGTCGTAGTAATTAAATCAAGTTGATTTATTTAGTACAAACCCGGAGGAGGCCTCGGTCGGCCCTCGATCGGGCGCGGGGGCCGGCGGCCTTCCTCGCCTAACATCGGCGCTCTCTCCGGGTCTGGCGCGCCCGTTCGGCCGCGCGCATGGCATCCACCCCGACGCAGGGTCCACGCCCTGACATTTGAAGGAACTCGAGGAAATGACGGGCAACACACCATCCCCTCTCCGGCTGCTGGGAATCTCCGGCAGCATTCGCCGCGCTTCGCACTGCAGCGCGGTGCTGCGCACCATCGGCGAACGGCTGCAAGGCAAGGCCGAGCTGACTCTGCTGCCGCTCGACGACATTCCGCTCTACAACGCCGACCTCGACGGCGATGCGCCGCCGCCGCCCGTGCGCGCGCTCAAGGAGGCCATCGCCCGGAGTCAGGGCCTGGTGCTGTGTTCGCCCGAATACAACTACGGCATGTCGGGCGTGCTGAAGAACGCGATCGACTGGGCCTCGCGCCCGGGCTTCAAGTCCCCGCTGAAGGACAAGCCCGCGCTCATCATGACCGCCTCCCCGGGCACCGCCGGCGGCGCGCGGGCGCAGTACCAGATCCGCGAGGCGCTCAGCGGCGCGCTGGCGCGGCCGATCGCGCGCCCGCACGTAGCGATCGCCACCGTGCACCAGAAGATCGTCGACGGCCGGCTCACGGACGAAGCGACGATCGAGTTCGCCCTGCAGGCCGTCGACGACCTGTTGGCCGAAGTGCGCCTGCTTGCGCTGCGCGGCGCATAGGCGCGGGAGGCGCGGGGGAACGATTCAGCGCCGGCGCTGCGCCAGCGCCGCCTTGCGGCCCCACACCAGCACGTATTGCCCGCCCGACAGGACGATTGTCACGAGTGTCACGGCAAGCAGCGCTTGCCGCCAGGCCCCGTCGGGAACATAGCCGGCGTGGATCGCCAGCACGGCGAGGAGGAGCAGGAACTCGAGGCCCGTGTTGAGCTTCGAGATCAGACTCGGCGCCATCTCCACCCGCCCGATCATCAGGTGGTAGGCCAGGGCACCGCAGACGATCATCGCGTCGCGCAGGATGACCGCCAGCGCGAACCACCAGGGCAGCGCGTGCTGGAGCGTGAGCAGCGCGGTCACCGTCAGCATCATCAACTTGTCGGCGAGTGGATCGGCCACGGCGCCGAAGCGCGTGCGCAGGTTCCAGTGGCGCGCGATCATTCCGTCGGCCACGTCGGAAAACGCGGCGGCCATGAACATCAGCAGCGCCGTGCCGTAGGCGTGATCCAGCAACTGCAGCGCGATGGCCGGAACCAGCGCGAAGCGCAGCAGGGTGATGGTGTTGGGTACGTTGATCATTTCATCGGCCACTTTAAGCCGGCGCGCCGCGCGCTCCAGGCATAGGATGGCGTTCGCCATGGACGACTTCTCTCTGGGCTTGCGCTTATTGTTGCTGTTGGGCGTCGCCAACGGCGCGCCCATCCTTGCCAAGCGCCTGGTGGGCTCGTTCTGGAACGCGCCGCTGGACGGCGGCTTGCGCTTCTTCGACGGCCGGGCGCTGCTCGGGTCGTCCAAGACGGTCCGCGGCTTCGTCGCGGCGGTCGCGGGCGCGGCCATCGCCGCCCCGCTGCTCGGGTTGCCGCCCGGCCTGGGCGCGGAGGTCGGGGCCATGACGATGCTGGGCGATGCCCTGTCGAGCTTCACCAAGCGTCGGCTGGCGATTCCCGCGAGCGGACGGGCCACCGGCATCGACCAGATCCCCGAGGCGGTGCTGCCCTTGCTGGCGATTCGCAGCGCGCTTTCGCTGTCGTGGCTGCAGATCGTCCTGATCGCGCTGGCGTTCTTCGTCCTGGAGATCGTGCTGGCCCGCCTGCTCTTCCGGATCGGGGTGCGCGATCAACCCTACTAAGAAAACTCATGCCATCGAACGCCGAATTTGACTGTGACCCCGGTTTCATGCCCCGGGGTCAGGCCTGCCTGATGGCGAACTACTAAGAAACTCATGCCATCGAACGCCGAATTTGACTGTGACCCCGGTTTCATGCCCCGGGGTCAGGCCT